>JBIIWP010000003.1:0-63161 GCA_044338855.1 Pseudohongiellaceae bacterium
GGGCCGAGGAGAACACGCGCGACTCGATCTTCAACGCGATGAAGCGCAAGGAAGTCTATGCCACCACCGGCACGCGCATTGCGCTGCGCGTGTTCGGTGGCTTTGCGTTCACCGAAGAAGATGCGCGCGCCAATGACATCGCCGAAGTCGGCTATCGCAAAGGTATTCCGATGGGTGGTGACCTCACGAACGCCCCGCAAGGCAAAGCGCCGAGCCTGCTGATTCACGCCGCCAGGGATCCGGTTGGCGCCAATCTGGATCGCGTGCAGGTCATCAAGGGCTGGATCGATGCGGACAATCAGCCGCAGGAACGCATCTATGATGTGGCGTGGTCCGGCGAGCGCGAGCCGGGTGCCGACGGCAAGGTGCCGGAGGTGGGCAATACCGTGGATGTCAGCACGGCGCTGTACACCAACGATATCGGCGCCGCGCAGTTGGCAGCGACCTGGACGGACCCCGAGTTTGATGCTGCACTCAGCGCGTTCTATTATGTGCGCGTGATCGAAATTCCGACGCCGCGGCATTCGCTGTATGACGCGGTGGCGATGGGCGTGGATCCCGAAATAACCGGCTACCCAGCTACGATCCAGGAGCGCGCGTATTCATCACCGCTGTGGTATACACCCTGAGTACCGCTTCATTCTCCAATAACAACAAGAGGTCTTTCCCCACCATGCGCATGCTTTCCCCTTTAACCCTCAGCGCGGCGTTGTGCCTGCTGCTCGCGGGTTGTGGCGATGCCACCACTCCGGAAACTCCTGCTGCCGACACCAGTGCTGCTCCCGCCGCCGAAGCAGTGGCGGCGCCCAGCGGTCCCGCTGCCGTGGACCAGACGCGCTACGTCAACGCCGCCAGTGAACCGCAGAACTGGCTGGGCTACGGCAACACCTGGAAGGAGCAACGCTTCAGCACGCTCGACCAGATTAACGACCAGAGCGTCGATCGTCTGGGGCTGGCGTGGTTTGCCGAGCTGGGTACGCTGCGCGGTGTGATCGCCACGCCGCTCGTGATCGACGGTGTGCTGTACAACACCTCGTCGTGGAACGTGACCACCGCGTACAAGGCCGACACCGGCGAAGTGCTGTGGACCTTCGATCCCGAAGTGCCGCCCGAATACGCCAGCATCACCTGCTGCGGCGTGGTGAGCCGCGGGCTCGCGGCATGGAACGGCAAGATCATCATCGCCACGCTGGACGGACGCCTGATTGCACTCGATGCCGCCAACGGCGAACCCGTGTGGGAAACCAATACGCTGATCGAAGGCCAGCCGCTGTCGATCACCGGGGCACCGCGCATGGCCAATGGCCTCGTGGTGATCGGCAACAGCGGTGGTGACGTGGGCTCACGCGGCTACATGACCGCCTATGACGCCGAAACCGGCGAGAAAGCCTGGCGCTTCTTCATCGTGCCCGGCGAACCCGGCGTGCCGGACGGTGAAGCCTCCGACTCCGCAATGGCGATGGCGGCGGAAACCTGGACCGGTGAATGGTGGAAGATGGGCGGCGGTGGCAATAACTGGGACAGCATTGTCTACGACCCCGACCTGAACCTCGTGTACTTCGCCACCGGCAACGGCTCGCCGCACCACATGAAATTCCGCAGCCCGCTGGGTGGCGACAATCTCTTCCTCTGCTCCATCGTCGCGGTCGACGCCGGTACTGGCGAGTACAAGTGGCACTATCAGGAAATTCCCAGCGAACAGTGGGACTACGACTGCACGAACCCGCTGATGCTGGCCGAACTGCCGATCAACGGCGAAGCGCGCAAGGTGATCATGCACGCGCCGAAGCAGGCCTACTTCTACGTACTGGACCGCACCACCGGCCAGCTGCTTAGCGCAGAGCATTACGTGCCGAACACCACCTGGTCCTCGCACGTCGACATGGCCACTGGCCGTCCCGTCATCAACGAAGTGGCCTTCCCCACCAGTGAACCCGTATTACTGAGTCCCGGCTTCGGCGGCGGCCACAACTGGAACCCGATGTCGTTCAGCCCCGAGACCGGCCTGGTTTATATCCCCGCGCAGGAAACCTACATGGTGTACGGCGTGGCCGAAGACGACCAGTTCAACTTCACGCTGGGCCGCTCCACTTGGGCCGGTGGACGCGGCAATCCAGAACTGCGGCGCGAACTTAACCAGCAGGCGGCGGAGCGCGAGAGGGGCTATCTGCTGGCCTGGGACCCGGTGAACCAGCAGGAAGTCTGGCGCGCCGAGCATCCGCACGCCGGCAGCGGCGGCACCATGGCCACGGCCGGCAACCTCGTGGTGCAGAGCACCATCCGCAAGACACTGTCGATCTACCAGGCCGACACCGGCGATCTGTTGTGGGAAATGCCGATCCAGAGCGTTGCGCCCGGCGGCCCCATCACCTACATGGTGGACGGCAAGCAGTACCTCGCCATCAACGCCGGCTGGAACAGCGCATTGGTGAGCGGCCTCAACGACGACGGCCCCTTCACCTATGCGCCGGCGCGCCTGCTGGTATTCGCACTGGATGCACAAGGTGTAGAGCTGCCACCCGAACCCGCCCCGGGCGAACTGTTCGCACCACCGGATATTGAAGTTGATGCTGCGCAGGCTGCACGTGGCGAGATCCTGTTCACCGGCAACTGCCAGCTCTGCCACGGCGTCAACGCCATCGGTGGCCTCAAGGACCTGCGCTTCATGTCACCCGACACGCACAGTGACTACCTCGCCATCGTCATCAACGGCACGCGCGCCGACAGAGGCATGCCGCGCCAGGAGAACATGACGGAAGAGCAGGCGGAAGACATCCGCGCGTTCCTGATCAAGCGCGCGCAGGAAGATTGGCATCCGGGGTTCATGCAGTAAGCGGTTGTGAAACGAAAACGGCGACTTCGGTCGCCGTTTTCTTTTGTGCGGTTGGGGACTACACAAATATGATCCACGGCAGCATGCCCTGCCCGAAGTCCCAGATGAAGCGGAACACCGGCACGCCCACCAGACTCAACACGATCAGCACCATGAAGAACTGGTTGCCGTAGCGGGCATTCCAGTAGCGATACGCCTGCGCCTGCCGCCGGGGCAGGAAGTACGGCAGGATGTAGTGGCCGTCGAGCGAACCGATGGGAATCAGGTTGAACACCATCAGGATCAGGTTGATCAGTGCGAAGTACATGAAGAAGGTCTGTGCGCCCTCGCCCTGCAGAAAGCCCCAGCCACTCTCGCGGCCCAGCACATAGAAGTTGATGGCGACGATGGCCAGCAGCAGGTTCATGCCGGGGCCGGCGGCCGACACGAACATGTCGGCCCACAGCGACTTGAACTTGGCCGGGTTCGTCGGCACCGGCCTGGCAAAGCCGAAGCCGATCGTGGCCACCATCAACAAGCCCAGCGGATCGATGTGGGCCATGGGGTTCAGCGTGAGGCGCCCGGCGCGCTGCGCCGTGTCGTCTCCGTACAGCTTTGCCACCAGTGCATGTCCGAACTCGTGGAAGGTTAGCGAAATGACGATCGCGATGAGGATGAGGGTGAAGAGGGCAATCTGGCCTTGCAGGAGCAATGCGATCATCAGCGGGTCCGTGGTGGTTACAGTTGCTTCAGCGCTTTCATGAACGCGCCCATGTGGGGATCCAGTTCCTTGAACACTTCGCTGCCACGGTGCTGCAGCATCACTTCACGAAACAGCTTCAGGCCAATGGCGAAAGCCGCCGCTTCATCGGCGGCAAACAGTCCCTTGGCCTGTATCTTCTCCACAATGCCAGGCAGATCGTCGTGGTTGCGCACGAGCAGCTCCAGCGGTGGCCGGGTCTGGGGATTGCCCTTGGCATCTTCCAGATGTTCGAGTGTAAGGCGATACAGGTGTCCTTTCATGCGTTCTGCTCCCGGGCCGGTTTGGTGAAAGGCGGACATTATGCCGTGAAACCACCACAGCGCTAAATCAGGTGGTCAGGTGATTTGATCCCTTCCCGTCGCCACGCCGGATCAAGTAACCTGCCCGCCTGATTCTGGTGGGCAAAAGTTGTGCTTCCTTCCGAACGTTACCGACAACTGCAGCAAGAAGCGGCCTTGCGCAGCGATCCACTGCAGCTGCAGGCCGTGCTTCGACTCGACGCCCTGCATGAGCGTCTGCTGACGCCCACGCCCTGGTATGCGCCGCGCAAACCCGTGCAGGGCGTATACCTGTGGGGGCAGGTGGGCATCGGCAAGAGCCTCATCACGGATCTGTTCTTTGAGAGCCTGCCAGCGAGCGTGGGCAAGACGCGCCAGCACTACCAGCATTTCATGACGCGCGTGCACCGCGAGCTGAATGCGCTGACGGGTACCGCCAATCCGCTGCAGCAGGTCGGGCGCACGTTGGCTGCCGAGTATCGCGTGATCTGCCTCGACGAGCTGTACCTCACGGACCTCGGTGACGCGATGATCGTCACCAACCTGTTCACAAGCCTGTGCAACGAAGGTGTAGCGCTGCTGATCACCTCCAACTTTGCACCCGAACACCTGTACAAGGATGAACTGCAGCCGGCGATCTTCCAGCCCGCCATCCGCCTGATCAAGGCGCACACAGAGGAAGTGCATCTGGCCAGCAGCGAGGACTATCGGCGCCTGCAACATGCGGAGCATCCGACCTGGTTCGTGGGTGGCAGCCAGGACTTTGCCGCCCTGTTTGACCAGTTGAACGTGGAGCAGCAATGCACCGGCTACAGCAGCGATGTGCTCCACATTAACGGCCACTCACTGCAACCAATTCGGCAGTGCGGCCAACTGGTCTGGTTCAGTTTCGACGAGCTGTGTGAAAAGCCACGCTTCGCCCGCGACTACATCATGCTGGGACAGCGCTTCAAGCAACTGCTGCTGAGCGGTGTGCCGCAGTTCGGCGGCGGTGAGGCTGCACCCGCACCTGCCATCGGCACTGAGGATGCCCTCACTGCCGGCCAGCGCCACCAGTACTCCTCCAGCCAGAATGCGCAGCGCCGCTTCATCAGTCTGGTGGATGAATGCTACGACCAGGGCATCAAGCTCCATATCCAGGCCGCCGTGCCGCTGGATACACTGTATGCCGGCGGGCGCCTGGCCTTTGAATTCCAGCGCACCCTGAGCCGCCTGACGGAAATGCAGACGGCGATGTACCGTGATCGTGCCCTGCGCAGCGCAAGCCGGCCGCTGGTATCGAGGCCGCCCCATGAAGATTGAGGTGAAGACCCTGCCACCGGAGAAGGTCACCTGCAGCACCTGCATGGCCTGCTGTTGCCGCCTCGAAGTATTCCTGCTGACGGACACCGGCGTACCCGCCAGATTCATCGCGGTGGACGAGTGGGGCGGCAGCACCATGCGCCGACTCGACGACGGCTGGTGTGCCGCACTCGACCGCAACACCATGCTCTGTACCATCTACGAAAAGCGGCCGCTGGTGTGCCGCGAGTTCGAAGAGGGCAGCGATGAGTGTGTAATCGAACGAGACGAATGCCTTCCCTGAGCAACCAGCGATCTCGGGGTATTTATCGGCTGTCATGGCAATCCAGCCAGCCTCGCATTCTTGCAGATCCCAGCTAAGCTGAATTGACACACATGCACCTTATAAGGTGCAATTCAACCAGTCGAGGCACGGATGGCCAGGCTAAAGAAATTGCCAGCCAGGTTTTATCGAAGCACCAGTGGTAATGAACCTGTCAGGGAGTGGTTGAAGCAGCTTGATAGTCGTGACAGGAAGCTCATAGGCATGGACATCGCCATTGCCGAGTATGGCTGGCCAGTCGGCATGCCCCTCGCCAGAGCGATGGGCGATGGCTTGTTTGAGTTACGTACTCACCTGGAAAGTGGTCGCATTGCCCGCGTGCTATTTTCAGTCGCTTACAACGAATTGATACTGCTGCATGCGTTCATCAAAAAGACCCAACGCACTCCACAGCGAGAGCTGAATCTGGCGCTACAGCGACTGAAAGAGATCAGGTAATGTCGAAGAAATCCCATATCGGTTCCTCTTTCAATGATTACCTTGAGGAAGAAGGTAATGCCGACGAAATCAATGCTATTGCCATCAAGAGGGTGCTCGCGTGGCAAATCCAGCAAGCGATGGACAACGCACTGATGAGCAAGAACCAGATGGCAAAAGCGATGCACACAAGCAGGAGTCAACTGGATCGAATACTCGACCCGGAGAACCTGAGCATCCAGCTGGATACTGTCTTCAAGGCTGCCAACGTACTCGGGCGCAAAGTCAGAATAGAGCTTGAGTAGCCGGCTCACCAACACTATGCCCGAGGATGCCTGTACCCGTGGACACCAAGACCATCCGCTTCGTCGCCAACCGCCCCTGGCTCACGGCACAGAGTCCGTCGCGCCCGGAGCCCATCCGCAACACCCTGCCCGCCTGGTACCGCAAGGCCGATCTGCATGTGATGAACCCTGCGACGGGCCAGCCCTGGGAGAAGCCCGATAGCGGCGGCAAGATCTCCACCTGGAAGGCCTGTCCTGCCGTGTTCGATGTGATGGGCAGCGGCTACGCCTACAAGACTCCCTGTGACATCGAATTCTTTGAAGATGCTGCGGGCAAGATCCAGGCGCGCGTTGCCGATGAACGCTACCAGGATTTCGTGCAGGAACGCCTGCCGCTGGCGCAGTTTCCGCACCCGCAGGGATACCACTGGCAGCACTTCGCGTGGTGGCCGGACTGGGCGGTGGAATTGCCGGATGGCTACAGCGCGCTGTACACCAATCCGCTGAACCGCTTCGACCTGCCCTTTCTCACCATGAACGGCATCGTCGACAACGACAAGGTGCACCTGCCCGGCACCATGCCGTTCTTTGTACGGCGCGGTGTGCGTGGCGTGCTGCCGGCCGGCACGCCGTACGCGCAGATATTCCCGTTCCAACGCGAGCATTGGGAAGCCACAGTAGAAGCCCTGCTGCTGCAGCCCGAGTTGAGCGCGAAGAACATCGCTGCCAATGCCCGCTTCCGCCAACCCGATGGTGGCGTGTACCTGAAAGAAGTCCACCAACCCCGCAAGTACGACTGAGGCCAGCGCAGCGATGGACACCAAACATTTGAAGTTCGTGGCAAACCGCCCCTGGCTCAACGGGCAGAGCGCATCGACGCCGCGCCCCATCGGCAAGACCATTCCCGACTGGTACCGTGATGCCGACCGCTTCGCGCGCAATCCCGAAACCGGCCAGCACTGGCAGCTGCCCGATGGCGGCGGCAAGATTCCCACCTGGAAGGCCTGCCCTGCCGTGTTCGACGTGATGGGCAGCGGCTATACCTACTGCACGCCCTGCGACATCGAGTTCTTCGAAGACAGCGCCGGCAACATCCAGGCACAGGTGCTGGACCCGCAGCACCAGAACTTTCTCTATGCGCGCGATCCGCTGCCGCAGTTTGTAGCACCGCCTGGCTATCACGCGCGGCATTTCGCCTGGTGGCCGGATTGGGCGCTGGAACTGCCGGCAGGCTACAGTGCGCTGTACACGCATCCACTGAACCGTTTCGAGCTGCCCTTCCTCACCACCAATGGCATCGTCGACAACGATCAGGCCGTGTTGCCATCCACCATGCCGTTCTTCTTTGTGCAGGGCATGACAGGTGTGCTGCCGGCAGGCACGCCCTACGCGCAGATCATTCCGTTCAAGCGCGAGCATTGGGTGGCGGAGATCGACACCTCGTTGACGGTCGAAGAGATGGAAGCGAAGAACAAGGCCAACAGCGCCAAGTTCCGTCAGCCGGACGGCGGTGTGTACCAGCGCGATGTGTGGGAGCGCAGAAAATACCAATAGGCGGGGAAGCCGCCGCGTCAGTTCTCTGTCTGCAACAGCACCAGGTTCTCCAGCGATTCGATATTGCGGCGCAGGTCGCTGCGCGACGGATTGCGGCGCACTACGTCATTGAGCACTTGCAGGGCGCGTTGGTAGTTGTTCTGGTCGATGGCGAGCTGCGCCAGTGAGATGAGGGCGTTCTCGCGGTATGCATCGAACGCACTGGCACGCTGGTACAGCAGTTCCGCCTGGTTGAAGTTGCGATTCTCGCGATAGATGTTGGCCAGCAACAGCAGCGCCTCGGCGTTGGACGGATCAAGTTCCAGCGCCTGCTGCAACGCGGTAATGGCGCGCGTTTCGGCGTCGTTGTGCAGGTCGAGGTGCGCCTGGCGTGTCAGCAGGCTGCTGCGCTGCTCACTGTCAAAGCCGTCCTGTACTGACTGCGCTGCTTCCAGCAGGTCTGCCAGACCCTCCCAATTTTCTGCACGCACCAGCCATTGCAAGGCCTGGTCAATGAACGCGTAGTCGATGCCCTGGTCCATGCCATCCTGCAGCAGACTGATACCCCGGCTGACACTGCCCTGTTCAAGATGCAGCGTGGCTGCCACTTGCAGGTTGGCGACATCGTTGTTGCCGAGCCGAATGGCGGTTTCGAGGCTGGCCAGTGCACTGGCACGATCATCCGCCAACAGCGCAAAGTTGGAGCGGAACAGCCACAGGCCGGCGTCGTCCGGCGTTGCCTTCAGCATCTGGTCCACCAGCGAAAGTGCCGACTCATGCTGTCTGGTTTCGCTGAAGGCATACAACAGCCCCTGCTGCCAGGACTTGTTGTCGTGATCCAGCATGAGGGCTTTTTCATAGGCGCTGGCGGCGCCCCAGTACGAGCCGGCCTGCTGGTTGAGGTAGCCCAGCGCGCCGAACAGGTTGGCGGTGTTGAGACCCAGCTCGGCCGCATGCTCGAGATGGTCCAATGCGAGCTCATGGCGTTCGGTGCGCAGGTACAGCAAACCCAGTGATTCATGGACGCGGATGTAGTCGGGAATCGGCCCGAGGGCGCTCTTGAAGGCGGTTTCGGCGGGCAGATATTCTTCGCGCGCAAGATAGACATGGCCGATGAGGTACAACAGCGTGGCGCTGACCTGGTTCGCGCGCGCGGCTGGCATAAAGCCGCCAGGCACCGCACGCTGCAGGATCAACGACTCGGCATCACCGGCCTCCAGCAGCTCCAGCAGCGCGGCATCGCGCTCACGCAGCAAGGCCAGCGCGGCCTCGTAATCCGGCGTTTCGAGCTGCTGCAGCAGTTCGCCGGCGAAATCCTGCTCGGATACCAGTGGCAGGCCTTCCTTCTGTAACTGGGGTGGACTCGTGGGTACCCGCAACCATTCCACGTCCGGCAAGTCCAGCGTCAGCGTCTGCTCCGCTGCCAGCAGCACACCGGCATTGCCGAGCCCGCACAGCAAGCACAAGAGCAGGATGCCGCAGCGGCTCATCGTCCGGGCTCCTTGCTGAATATCACCGGCCACAGGTATTCCACGCGCACCGGTATGCCGAGCCGCGTGGGTGGCGTGAAGCGCACGCCGGCAGCATAGTCGGTTAGCCGCTGTGCCATCGCAGGGTAGGGATTCTCCACAAGACGTACCGGGTAGGTGCGGCCTTCTTCGTCGATGAGGATGTGGAAACGCACCACGAACTGGTTGATGCCCTGGTTGCTGAGTTCTTCCGGATACGCCAGCAGCGGTGCACTGACCACGCCAGGCACGCCATCGAGCTCGGACAGGTTCACCGTACCCCAGTCGATACCAGTGCCTTCACCCAGTCCGCCCACGCCTCGACCAGTGCCACCAAATTCACCCGGCGACAACTGCACGTCCAGCGGCATGATCTTCAAGGCCAAATCCGACTGCACATCTTCCAGCACCAGCGTGGGGCTCGCTTCGCTGCTGCGTTGCTGTTGTGACACCGGTGGTGGTGGCGGTGGCGGCGGTGGCGAGTACATCTGTACCTCGGTCAGCGGGATGAGCGCCGGTGGCTCTGGTGCAAACGCGTTGTCGAGTGAGGCCAGCAGCAACAACACCAGCAGCAAGGCGCTGCCGAGAAATCCAGCCAGCAGTTGGCGCTGCAGCGCGCTCATCACGGTGCCTCCAGCGTGGCGAGGTTCAGCGACGTGGCGCCCGCCAGTTTCGCTTCGTCCATCACACGTACCAGCAGGTCAGTCGTCACCTGCCGATCAGCCTGTATCACCACCGGGCGATCCTGGATCAGCAGCAGCGCTGCCACCGTGGAGCGCACGCCAGCCACGCCGATGTTGCTGTGGTCATACATCACCTGCCCATCCGCCGTGATGGCGATGAGGATCAGATCGTTCTGCAATTGTTGCGCAGAGACGGCCTGCGGCTTCTCCACTTCCACGCCAGTCTCCTTGATGAAGACCGTGGTGACGATGAAGAAGATCAGCAGGATGAATACCACGTCGATGAGCGGCGACAGGTCGATGCCCTGGGGCTGGTCCTGGTTCAGGCGTTCCTGCAGCGACGGCTTCATGCCTCTCTCCACGCGCGGTGACTGCGGCGCAGCACGGCCAGCAGCAGCAAGCCGGGAATCACCATCAGCAGACCCAACTGCGTTGTGATGAGCGCATCGGAAATACCGCTGCCCAGCAGGGCCTGCTGGTCAATGCTGCCGGTCACCGCCATGCTGCGGAAGGTCGTCAGCAGGCCGGCGATGGTGCCCAGCAGACCCAGCAGCGGCAAGGCGCCCAGCAGCACAGGCAGTACACCCAGCCATATGCGGAGTTGCTGATGCCAGTGGCGGCTTTTCATGTCCAGCAGCAGACGAAACTCCAGCACATAACAACACAGAGCCAGTGCCAGGATGGCCCAGACGATTGTGTTGTCGGCGAATTGCAGCAAGGGAAAACGCGCGCTCATGGCAGCGCCTGCTGTTGCAGGGGCAGCTGGCTCAGGTGCACGGCATCATTTTCCAGTGCGGAAAAATAGCTTTTGACGCGACGCGACATCAGGGCATGCGCCAGCAACGCAGGTATCGCGACGATGAGTCCAAGCTCCGTGGTGACCAGCGCCTCCGAGATGCCGGCTGACACCGCACTGGCATCACCCGCGCCGAACAAGGTCATCAACCGGAATGTGGCGATCATGCCCGACACAGTACCGAGCAGGCCCAGCAAGGGCGAGACGGAAGCGGTGATGGCGATGGCACCAAGCCAGCGCTCCAGCTGGTTGCGCTGTGCCAGCAAGGCGGCATGCAAACGATCATCACGCTGTGAAGCCGTCTGCGCTGCCAGTGCGATGCCGAGCAGCAAGGCCTGGGCACCCTGCGTCTGCTGCTGGAGCGCTTGCACAGCACCGCCACCTTCGCGCAGCGCACGTTCCATGCGTTCGGCCAAAGCCGGCAACAGTGGCGGCAAGCGATACAGCGACAGGGCTTTCAGGCCCGCAGTCACCGTAGCAAACAGCGCGAACAGCAGGATGGGGATGACCCAGATGCCGCCCTTCTGCAGATGCTGCAACAGCGTCTCGTCGTCCTGCACAAGCTGCAACGCGCGCGTCAGCGTGGGATCGAAGGTAACCACCCCACTGCGTTGCTGCTGCAGGGCAAGAATGCCGGCAGCGACTTCGTCCGCGAGCACCAGGCTTGCGGATTTACGGCCATTTTCTGCATTGACGAGTCCTGCGGTCCCTTCATGCGTGTACCAGCGGACTGGTCCCAGTGCCAGTTGGCTGGCGTCAGTGAGCTGACCATCCGGCAGTACCAACGCCGCCTCCTGCCACTGCGGATAAAGTCGTGCCTGTTGCCCGGCCAGATAGTCGGCGAAGGTAGCGAGGTCCGCCTGCATGTCGATGCCGGCACCAGCGGCGGGGCGCAAACCGTTGCGGCCAAGAAAGCCCGCCAGCAAGCGGCTCTGGAACAAGCCCTGCTCCTGCCAGGCGGCAAGGCGCGTCTCGATCTGCTCGAGGCTCAGGGTTTCTTCATCTGCTGCGCGGCGTGCGGCGACCGTGCGCTGGCGCAAGTCGAGCACGCGGTTCTGCGCCGTATTGAATTGCTGGGCCAGAGTACCGCGTTCGCGGCTGATGGTGCTTTCGGTTTCGCCCAGCGCACGCTGGGCGGTCTGTATATCGGAGACGAGTTGGCCTTCTACTTCTTCGAGTGTGGCAGCCCCTGTGCCTGCTGCTGAGAGCAACAGCAAAAGGCCAAGACAGCAGGACAACTGAGGCAATCGCATGTCAGTTGCCTCCGGCTGCCGGCGCATCGAGGCGCAGCGGAATACTGATGAGTTCCGGACTCTGGCGCCGCTCCAGGATGGCGATGATGCGGCTGACCTCGGCGCTTTCATTGGTATCGGTGATCTCGTTCCAGCGCCAACCGGCAGTGGTTGCCATGCCGGCCGCAGCAAAGCGGCCATCAGCCGTCACATACCAGCCATGCGACAGACCGAGGTAGACCTGTTTGACGAGATAGTCGTTACCATCGGCCAGGCGCATGATGGTTTCGTTCAGACTCACCTTCTGCTGGAAATCGTCGAGCTGCCCCAACAGCTCCAGCACCAGCTGCAGGCGTTCACTGGTATTCAGCAGCGGATCCTGCAGGCGCGGCAACTGCTCACTCCAGGCCTCCACCAGCGGTGGTGGCAACTGTGCCTGCAAGGCCTGCAGGCCAAGCGAGGCCTGCTGCAGGCCGGCATCCAGTGCCGCCTGCTCCTGTTCCAGCTGTGTCTGTTGCTGCAGCAGTTCCAGCCGGCGCTGCTCGACAGCGCCCTGCTCCTGCTCAGAAGCTTCGAGCACCTGCGCAAGTTCGCTGATCTCCCGCTCCAGCAGCACCAGCTGCTGCTCCAGCACGGGCTTGTCCTGGCGCCAGTTTGCCTGCAGCAGGTCGTTCTGGTGTTCGAGCCCGGTCCACCGGCGCACAAGGTCGTCCACTGTGGCCACTGGATCATCGGCGGCGTGCAGCGCGGGCGCGGTGAGCAGCACTGGCAGCGCCAGCAGCGATAGCCCGCCGCGCAGCGTGCGCTGCACCTTTCCCGCCTGCCATGTCAGGAACCGGAAACCTTGCATTCAGCGTCCCACCAGTGCCGCCAGGGCGCTGCTGGTAGCTGAAGCAGTCGCCGGAAGGGCAAAAGCGGGCTGGGCTTTCATCGGGAGCTCCCTGTCATTTTGTTATTGATCCGGCCTTTTTGGGCTGACCGGTATGCATCAAGCTGACGGATGATAGCGGCTAGTGCCGGTCGAGGAAATCGAAGATGCCGGCGGCATCGCGCAGGTAGGCGTCCAGATGCTGCCCACCTGGCACCAGACGGAATTCCGTATCGATATCGTGGTCCTGCAGTTCCTGCGCCATGCGCTGTGAGGCGGTGACCGCGTTCGAGGTGTCCGCATCGCCGTGCAGCACCAGCACGGCCGTGTCGTTGTCGCGCAGCACCTCGAAGGGAAAGTTGTCCGTGACGATGGGGCCGGAACTCGCGACGATGGCGCGGAAGCGTTCGGGATGGCGCACGGCAAAATGGAAAGCGGCCGAGGCCGACGGGTTTTGTCCGTGCAGGTACACGCGTGCCGTATCCACGTTGTATTCCGCCGCGACGATGTCGATCACGTTCAGCACGTCCTGCTCCGCGCGCTGGTTTTCCTCGGCGCTCCAGCCGGCTGCGGGTACCGAAGGGCCACCGGGGCGATCCACCGGATACGGACTGCCATAGTAGGGCTGCGCCAGCCCGCGATACCCCAGTGGCGACACTACGATGTAGCCACGCGCATTGGCTTCGCGTACCAGATCGTTGCTGCCACGGTGGTTGTTGTTGATGCTGGGGCCCGCGCGCAAGGTGACCAGCAGCGGCAGACGTTGCCCGGGGGTCCACGTCGGCGGCACACTGAGGCGATACGGAATGGGCTCGCCAGTGCCGGGAAATTCATAGACGCGGTATTGCTCGCCAGTGCTTTGGTACAGCGGCCAGTCGGGCTGGGGTACGGGTACTGAAGGTGCCTGAGCAGGGGCTTGTGCGAACACGCCGTTACCAAAGGCGAGAGAAAACGCCAGCATCAGCCATGCTCCGGGCTTTACTCGTCCTGCTGTCAGATAGTGCGGAACAAGCTGCATATCAAAAGTCTCTATCAGGACATTAGGAAAACAGGGGTCACCAAAACGATTGGCACAGAATTTTCACGAGACCTGCGATCATGCTGCATACTGGGCTCGATCAGCCAAACTGCGCCAGGACAGCTTGTCTGCAACCAAGGATAACCAAGGTGCAGTCAACAGGGAACTCTCCGGCTCACCAGAAAATGACTGCCCACGGTTCCGGATTTCTCCATTGAAAATCGCCTCAGGGGAGCGGATGCAGAACTTCCACCTGGGGTTGAACTACACCTTTCATCCAGGCGCCGGAGAGGAACCGGGAAACCCTGTACTGAGTTCCCTGCTGTCAGTACAGCCTGCCTCAGGATTTCTCATTAAACTGTTGAATGCATTGGAATTTAGGCGAAGATATGGGAAGGAAGTTCATGAATATCTTTGTGTACAGGGCCCACGTACCGGAAAGCACACATGGAAGACAGCAAACCTGAAGCAGAGAGCGGCAAGCTTATCCTCGGCCAGGTCGACGATCTGTACGGCAACCTCGGTTACACCAACGCTGCCGTCATCCTCATCTCCGCATTCCTGGCCTGGATTCTGTGGCCGGTGGCCGGTAGCCAGGGACTGGTGCCCTGGCTGAGTTGCGTCCTGCTGCTGAATCTGTGGAACATCCTGCTCTCCCTGCTCTACAAGCGTGCGCGCATCGACGAATCCAACGTTCATTCCTGGCTCAAGACCTATATCGCCGGCATCTTCCTGTCTGGTCTGGTCTGGGGCTCGCTGTTGCTGTTCGTAGTGCCGCCCAGTGCCACAGTCCACCTGTTGGCCACCAGTTTCATCGTGGCAGGCCTCGTCACCGGCTCGGCCGCCACGCTGGCAAGCTTGAAATTCGGGTTTGCGGTGTTTTCGGTACCCGCCATCCTGCCGGGCGTAATCTACCTGATCTATCTGAACCAGTCGGTGACGTTCATCATCGGGTGTTCGCTGGTGTCTTTCCTGGTATTCATCCTGTTCTTCGCGCTACGCATCCACCGCACCATCTACTACAGCCTGCGCAAACAGATGGAAGTGAGCAACAAATTGGCGTTGCTGGAAATCGAGAAGGAGGAGCTGCAACACAAGTTCGACCAGCTGAAGCACCGCCTGGAAGCCGAGCAGGCCGAGCTGGGACAACTCCGGATCGCCCTGAAGCACAAGCCCCTGCCCGGTGCCAGCTTGCGTCGCGCCAACGATTTCCGTGACCTGCGCTTCGTCTCTCTGCTGGACTCGTTATCGGGCGGCGTGTGGGATTTGAACATGAAGACCGGCGAGCTGGTATTCAGCCCTGGCTGGCTCGAGATGATGGGCTTTGAGCCCAACGAAACCACCAGGCACATGGATTTCTGGACCAGTCTCCTGCACCCGGATGACAAGCTGACCGTGCTCAACAAACTGCATGCGTTTGCCGGCGGCAGCCTGCCGGAGTTCGCATCATCGCACCGCCTCAGGACCGGCAGGGGTGAGTGGGTGTGGGTGATGGCGCGGGCGCACGGCGTGATATGGGGCGGGTTTGGCGAGTTACTGAATATCGCGGGCATGGAGCTGCATGTTCCCGAATCCGGCGAAGCCGCGGGCAAATCGCTGGACCTGCTCAATTTCGACATCAACGCCTGGCTGTTCTCGGCGGAGAATTTCAACAAGCGCTTCCAGCAACTGATCGCGACCGCCAGTCTCGAAGGCATCGAACACTCGCTGTGCTACATCAGGATCTTGCGTATAGACGATGAGGGCAACGACAACGATTCGTTGAACGAGATACGCGTATACGAAGTGGGCCGCGTGCTGCTGAACGAGTTCCGGCATGGCGATGCCCTCATGCGACTGGGCAACAATTCCTTCGCCTTGCTGCTGGCCTTCTGCCAACCCGAGCATGCGCTGGAGAAGGCGCAGAACCTGCAGCGTTCGCTCAACGGCCTGCAGGTGAATTTCCGCGGCGTGCGCTACGCACTGGCCACCGGCATCGGCATTGCACCGATCACCGCTTCGGCCGGCGGGATCGACGCCATCATGCACGACGCCGAAGCTGCCTGCGAACTGGCGCTTTCCTGCACCAGCGACCTTGTCTACCTGCATCATCGCGACAGCCGGCTCCGTATCCAGGCGACGCCGATGCAAGCACTGGCCGAAGACGCCGCTGCAGCCGGACAGGTACTCGTGATCAGTGCCGGATTCGAAGGCCAGCCCCAGGCCGCTGCCAACTTGCAGACCATCGCGCGCAATAACCATCTGGCGTCCAGCGTTGATGCTTACCTGGTGAGCAACATCGTGGAATGGCTTGAAGCAGAAGGCGCGCGTCATGACGGCATCATGCGTACTTACCTGTACGAATGTACTAATGAGTCCTGCCTCGATCAGGGGTTCCGCGATCTGGTGACGCAGCAGTTTTCCCGACTGCGGACGCAAGGCATTCGCCTTTGCCTCGGGGTACCGGTACAGGCCTGGTCAGCACAGCCCGAGGCTGCCATGCGTTTCATAAACGACGTGAGGAAGGCCGGCGGCAAGATCGCCCTCATCGGGTTCGACAATCCGGCGACCGTGCACGACCTCATTACGGCTTGTCCGGTGGATTACCTGAAGCTGAATCCCGCCCTGCTGGACGACCTCGAGCAAAACCCGTCGAATGGCATCACCATCAAATACATCAACGAGATGATCCACCTCGCGGGCATCAAATCAATCGTCGAACAGGGCGCTGCCGGCCCCAAGCCGGGCCAGCTGCAAGCCATGAACATCGACTTCCTCCAGGCCGCCCCTACAACCCCTTCAGGCGCTTGAGCAGGTCACACACCCGGCTCGAGTAGCCCCACTCGTTGTCGTACCAGCTCAACACCCGCACATAGCTGCCCTGGTTCACCTGCGTGAACGCGGCGTCGTAGATCGACGAATGCGAGTTGCCGATGATGTCGGTAGACACCAGCGGCGTGTCGGCATATTGCAGGATGCCCTGCATGGCTTCACTTGCTGCCGCCGCCTTTACCGCCGCGTGGATGTCGTCAACCGTGACCGTGCGCGAGAGGCGGGCAAACAGGTCCACCACCGAGCCATCAGGAACCGGCACACGGCAAGCGATGCCGTGCAACTTGCCCTTCAGTTGCGGCAGTACTTCACCCACGGCCTTCGCGGCGCCCGTCGAGGTGGGGATGATGTTTTCTGCTGCCGCGCGGCTGCGGCGCCAGTCCGAATGCGGCACATCGGCCAGCCGCTGGTCATTGGTATAGGCATGCACCGTGTTGATCATGCCTTCAGCGATACCGAAGGCCTCATCCAGCACCTTCGCCATCGGCGCCAGGCAGTTCGTGGTGCAGCTCGCATTCGAAATGATCGTGTGTTCCGGCTTGAGGCCCGCATCATTGACGCCGAGCACCACGGTATAGTCGATGGCATCGGCCGCCGGGACTGTCAGCACCACTCTGCGGGCACCTGCTGCCAGATGCTGTTCCAGCTGCGAACGTTTACGGAACACACCAGTCGACTCCACTACGGCATCGATACCAAGTTCCCGCCACGGCAGCTTGGCCGGGTCTTTCTCGGCCAACAGCAAGGTCTGGTTGTTGGCCGTAACCAGCTTGTTGCCCTCCAGCGTGAGGGCGCGGCCAAAGCCACCCATTACAGTGTCGTAGTTCAGCAGATAACGCAGTGCCGCCGGATCGAACAGGTCGTTGATGGCGCAGACCTGGATGTCCGGATGCGCGTCGAGGATACGGAAGACGGCGCGGCCGATGCGGCCGAAGCCATTGATTGCCACTTTCATGCGGATTGCCCTCCCGCCAGGTCCAGCCTGTGATAAAGCCGCGCTACATCGAGCAGGCGTGCGGCATGCCCGAGGTTTTCGTACCACCCCAGCGCCTTGATGATGTGGGCACCCGCCTTTTCGGTGGCCTGCGTATCAAACAGCAGCGACAGCGTGCTGCCGAGTACGTCGGAGGACACGATGGGGTCGTCGGTGATGCCCAGTACGCCGGGCAGCCGTTCGACGCCGGCGCGCACCACGCTGTTCAAATCTTCCGCACTGACAGCGGGATCGGCCAGTACCAGGTTTACGTCCAGCAGGCAGCCGGAATGCAGCGGTACGTTCAGCGTATTCGTCATCACCTTGCCGGCAAACTGCGGCAGGATCCGGTGCAGCCAGCGTTCGGCTTCGTGCGTGTTGGGGATGATGTTTTCTGCTGCCGAACGGCTGCGGCGGTAATCCCGCCCGGCATAATCCTGCAGGGACTGGTCGCTGGTGTAGGAATGCAGCGTGGTCATGCCGACGCAGTCGATCGCCAGTTGCTGGCTTGCCACGTGCAGCAGCAGGCACAGCGCATTGGTAGTGGCCGAGCCGGCCGAGATCATGCGGTCGCTGCCGGCGATGGAGGCGTCGTTGACGCCGGGGACCACGATGCGGTCGATGTCGTCGAGCGGCAGGGTGCGCAGCAGCACGCGCCGCGCGCCGTTGGCCAGATGCGCCTGCATGTGCTCGTGGCTGCGGAAAATGCCGGTGCAATCGATCACCATGTCCACCCCGAAGGCATCCCAGGGCGCGGCCCCGGGCTGGTCGACCTCCAGCATGCGCGAGCTGAAATTCGGGTTCTGCAGCAACTTGCCCTGCAGCGTGTAGCGATCATCGCGGCTTTCTGCGCTGAGCAGGTACTGCAGGATGTCGGGCCGGCCGCGGTCGGCGATCACGGCAATCTCGATTTCCTCGCTGCCTGCGGCAAGCTGGTACACCTGGCGACCGATGCGGCCGAAGCCCATCAAGCCCAGCCTTATCTTGCTGGCACTACCCATCACACCTCCCCTTGCTGGTTGTCCAGACGGCCTTGAAGCCCGCGGCTGCCCTAGTAACACTGATGCGGTCCTGCAAGATAAAGACCAGCAGGAAGTCCGCCCTCTTTCCGCATTTGTGCCCTGCTGTTACGCATTGCCATGGACCAAAGCAGGGCGTAATGAAGCGCCAAGGCACCGAGTTGGGTCAAGCAGCCCCGGATGGACGCGGTGGGAGTGCCGGTTTATTCTCCGCTCACAATAATGACACCCAAAGGGGAAACGCCATGCCACTGTCACGCTGGATGTATCTGGACACCACGCGCAGCCGCGCGCTTGCCGCGGCCATTTGCCTGGCCCTCGCGGGCTGTGGCGGTTCCGCACCAGAAGACAGTGCTGCCGCCAGCAGCCCCGCTGCGGAACCCGCCAGCGCGGCACCTGCGACCGTTGTCAGCCCGGCCGCCGTCGATGCCCAGCGCCTGCTGAACGCCGATGCCGAGCGCGGCCAGTGGCTAAGCTACGGCCGTACCTACAATGAGCAGCGTTTCAGCCCGCTGGACCAGATCAACGACACCAACATCAGCGAGCTGGGCCTGGCCTGGTTCGTGGACCTGCCCACCAACCAGAACGTGGAAACCACGCCCTTGATGGTGGATGGCGTGCTGTATCTGACTTTGCCCTGGAGCGAAGTACTGGCGCTGGACGCCAAGACCGGCGCGCAGCTGTGGCACTACGATCCGCAGGTGCCGGGCGAGTGGAACATCAACGTCTGCTGCGGCCTCGATAACCGTGGCGCTGCCGCCTATGAAGGCAAGATCATCTTTGGCACGCTGGATGGCCGCCTGATTGCGCTGGATGCCGCGACCGGCACCGAAGTGTGGTCCGTGCAGAGCACCCCGGAAGGCCGCTATTCCATCACCGGCGCGCCGCGCGTGGCCGACGGCAAGATCTTCATCGGCTCGGCCGGCGGCGAGTTCGACGTGCGCGGCTACCTGGCCGCGCACGATGTGAACACCGGCGAACTGCTGTGGCGCTTTTATACCGTGCCGGGCAATCCCGCCGACGGCTTTGAAGACGCTGCACAAGAAATGGCCGCCGCTACCTGGATTGAACCGGGCTGGTGGGACAAGGGCCCCGGCGGCACCGTGTGGGACGCCATCACCTACGATCCCGCTACCGACCTCGTGATCTTCGGTACCGGCAACGGCGCACCATGGGATGCCGTGGAGCGCGACCGTGGCCAGGGCGACAACCTGTTCCTGTCGTCCATCATCGCGGTGCAGGCCGACGACGGCAGTTACGCCTGGCATTATCAGGAAACGCCCTGGGAAACCTGGGACTACGATACCGGGCAGCAGCTGATGGTGCTGGATCTCGAAATCAACGGCGAAATGCGCCACGTGGTGACGCAGGCCTCCAAGAACGGCTTCTTCTACACACTGGACGCCGCCACCGGTGAGTTCATCAACGGCGAGGCCTACACCGACGTCAATTGGGCCACCGGCATCGACCGCGAAACCGGCCGTCCCAACGTGGTGCCGGAAGCGCGCTACAGCGTGACGGGTGAGGCCTTCAACCTGGCACCCGGCCCCGCTGGTGGCCACGCCTGGCAGCCGATGTCCTACAGCCCGGTAACCGGCCTCGTGTACATCCCGGCTACCACGCACTGGTCGCTGGTGGGTTCCTTCGACGCGCGTCAGGCGCATCTCGCAGAAAATCCTGAAGTGAAGGAAGAGTTCACCGGCCGTCTGATTGCCTGGGACCCGGTCAACAACCGCGAAGTCTGGCGTACCGAAGAGCTCATCAACCCGCGCGGCGGCGTGCAGGTGATCGGTGGCGCGCTGGCCACCGCTGGCAACCTCGTGTTCAACGGTAACCTGCCCAAGCAGGAGTTCGCGGCCTACCGTGCCACTGATGGCGAGAAGCTCTGGAGCATCAACACCCGCACCGCCGTATTCCCCGGTGCCATCAGTTATGAGATCGACAGTGAGCAGTACATCGCCATTGCCGTGGGTGGTCCCGTGCAGGGTGGTTACTACGCTCCCAACGGCGCGCGCCTGCTGGTGTTCAAGCTGGGTGGCACGCTGACGGTACCGGAGCTGCCGGCCTTCACGGATCGTCCGCTGGCTCCGCCGCCGCAGTTTGCCGACGCCGCCACCATCACGCGTGGCCAGCAGGTGTTCGAGGAACGCTGCCAGCTGTGCCACGGTGTTGGCGGTGCGGCCCGCTCCAGCTTCCCCGACCTGCGCCGCGCACCGGCGCTGCACGACCAGACGCTGTTCGATACCATCGTGTTGCAGGGCGTGCTGGCCGATCGCGGCATGGTGTCGTTCAGCGAATTCCTGCAGGACGGCGACAGCACGGCGCTGCGCGCCTACATCGTGTCACTGGCCGAAGCCGCACTGGCCCCGTAGGGGCGGACCACCGCGTCCGCCCGCAGTCCGACTGACTCAATCCAACGGGCGGGCGCGGCGGCCCGCCCCCACGGGGGTGTTATGCAGCGGAGTAGAGGAAGCTGTAGCCGTATTCCTGGGCACGGGTTACGGCCATGACGCCGGCCGGTACCATGTGGCCATTGGGAATCGTGTTGGCCACCAGTTCCGCCAGCACCTCTTCCTGCACCAGGCCTGCCTGACGTGCAATCAGACCCGACATCATCGTCGTGGCGGAATTGCAGATGGCAAAGTGCACACCCTTGGCCGCGAGACCCGCGATGCTGTCAGTCAAGGTATTGACCTTGGGCGGGCCGCCATCCTGCTCCGGCAGGCGCATCAGGCCGACAAAATTGCTGCCGTACTTTTCCCACATGGCGTTGTTGAACGCATACGGCGTGGACGCATGGCGATAGCAGATGATCATTGCCATGTCGGACTCACTGCCCTCATAGCCGTTCTCGTGCGCATTCATGATGTTGCTGCAGTAGCGCAGCGCATTGGTGCCGCCCATGGCGTTGTCGGTATCGATGAAGACGCGGTGACTGCCGGGAATGGCATCCATCCAGGCGTCCTGTGTATGGCGCGCGGGCTGGAACCCGGCAGCAGGTTGCTGGGCCGAGGCCGGTGCGCTGCCCAGCGCAACGCCTGCAAGAGCCGCCATGCCAAGGCCGTTCAACAGGGAACGGCGTTCTGTCAGCATAGTATCGTTGTCTTTCATCATGGTCACCGAAAGGTTGGAGGGCGAGGGAGCGCTGGAGTCAATGCCGGCCGCTCGTTGCGTTGGCAACTATAACGCAGGAACGCCTGCGGCAGCCAACCGAAGGGCCGCCAAGCCGCCGTAAAGCTGCCTTCAACAGGAGCCAGCCGAACGCCCCAGTTCGGTCGCACGCCTCACTTGTGCAAACAACGAGAATATTGTCGCAGTCGCTGGTCCAGTGTGCCCAAGCGACTTGGCACGACGCCGCAACAGCGCCTATCTTGCGCACCTTTCCCGCTTCCGGCAGTAGACATGCTAAACAAGACATCTGGCCCCTTCTGGCTCCTCCCGACTTCCGTCCGCTTGATCCTGCCCGCGCTGGCATGCCTGCTGCCGCTGCAGACATCGGCGCAGGACAATCCCGCCGCCAACGCGGATGCCACCACCGGCAGCAAGCAGGTCGCGATGGTGCAGGCCACCGACGCGCCACGCATCGACGGTGTGCTGGACGAGGCGCTGTGGCAGCGCGCCGCCGTCATCAGCGACTTCCACCAGATGAACCCGGTGGAATACGGCGAGCCCAGCCAGCGCACCGAGATCCGCCTGTTCTACACGGATGAAGCACTGTACATCGGCGCGCGCATGTACGAGGACGACCCCTCGCTGATCCGCGCCAACGTCATGCGCCAGAACCAGAGCCTGCAGAACGACGACTCGCTGAACATCATGATCGATCCCTACTTCGATCGCCGCAGCGGCTACCTGTTCGAGATCAACGCCAACGGCGTGCGCGTGGATGGCATCTACCAGAACGTGTCACAGGTGGACCGCAACTGGTCGGGCATCTGGACCGCCAAGTCACGCATCGACGCCGAAGGCTGGACCACGGAAGTGCGCATCCCGTTCCAGAGCCTGTCGTTCAATCCCGGCAACACCCAGTGGGGCATGAACTTCCGCCGTACCATCCGCCGCAACGGCGAGGAGATCGGCTGGATCAGCCGCAACCGCCTGGTGAATCCGGGTATCGCCGGCACCGCCACCAACATGACGGGATTGCAGCAGGGCCTCGGCCTCGACATCGTGCCTTACATCGTCGCACGCCAGGCCAGGGTGTTCGGCAACCCGGGCAGCGAAGACCAGAGCATCGAGCCGCAGCTCGACGTCTATTACAAGGTGACGCCACAGCTGAACGCGGCACTGACCCTCAACACCGACTTCTCTGCCACCGAGGTGGACGACCGCGTGGTGAACCTGACGCGCTTCAGCGTGTTCTTTCCGGAGCGCCGCGACTTTTTCGTGCGTGACGCCGACATCTTCTCGTTCGGCCGCATCGGCAACGGCGTACCGTTCGGGCAGGAAGGCAACGAAGCGGTGCCGCAGGCGGCGCAGCAGAACGGCCGGCCGTTTTTCTCGCGCACCATCGGTCTCAGCCCCTCGGGCGCACCGCTGGACCTGAACGTCGGTGCCAAGCTCAGCGGTCGTGCCGGTAACTGGAACCTCGGCTCGCTGGTGGTGAACCAGGGCGAGGATGACCGTACCGGCGTGGGCGCGCAGAGCGTGTTCGTGGGCCGCGCCGCCTACAACGTCCTGTCGGAATCGCAGGTGGGTGTGGTGGCCACGGCCGGCGACACGCGCTCCGAACTCGACAACTCCCTGGTGGGCACGGACTTCCGCTACCGCAACTCGCGCCTGCCCGGCGGCAAGGTGGTGGAAGGCGAAGCCTGGTACATGCAGACCGACAGCAACGTGTTCACCGGTGGTGCCGATGCTGCGTGGGGTCTTGGCCTCAGCGCACCCAACACCAACCGCTGGCGCGGCGGCTACAGCTACAAGCGCATCGAGAACGACTTCCACCCTGCGCTGGGCTTCATCAACCAGCGCAACATCGAAGACCATGCACTCGACGGCGGCTACCGTCACTTCCTGAAACCCGGTGGCAAGCTGCGTTCGGTGTACGGCGGCTTCGACGCCTACCGCAACAGCAACCTCACGACGGGCGAGCTCATCAGCCAGATCCTCGACCTGCGCATGAACGCCAACAACAACAGCAACGATACGGTATCGGCAGCCGTGGTGCAGCAGCGCGAAGTGCTGTCGCGTCCCTTCACCATCTACCGCGCGTCCGACGGCAGCCGCAGCATCGTGATCCCGTCGGGTGACTACACCTTCACGCGCGGTGAAGCCGGCATTTCCAGTGCCGGGCAGCGCGTGCTGGCCGCCGGCCTCAGCCTCGCTGCCGGTGATTACTACGACGGCGAGAGTTTCCAGCGCAGCGTCAACGTGACCTGGCAGCCCCTGCCCGGCTACAACTTCCAGACGCGCTACAGCGAAAACGAAATCTCGCTGCCACAGGGCGACTTCACCGTGCGCCAGATCTCCTTCACCTCGCTGATCAACTTTACGGCCGACCTCACCTGGACCAACCGCATCCAGTACGACAACGTCAGCGAAGGCATGGGCATCAACAGCCGCCTGTACTGGATCCCGGAACCCGGCCGTGAAATGTACCTGGTACTGAACTGGGGCCTCACGGACTTCGACCGCAACAACAGCTTCGAGTCCACCAACAGCGACCTGACCTTCAAGTACAATTACACCTTCCGTTTCTGAGGCAGGATTCCCTCGCATGAGTGCGCGACGCGGCCGGCTCGACCGGCTGCTGGCCAAAGCCCTCGGCATCAGTACCGACGACGTGCGCCCTTTGCTGGCACAGGGCCGCGTCACGGTCGATGGGCGCGTGGCGCGAACTCGCGAAGAAATCGTTGATGGTTTTGCCCACGTCATGCTCGACGGGCAGCAGATCCAGGCGCAGCAGGCGGTTTACCTGATGCTGCACAAGCCTTGCGGCATACTTAGCGCCACGCGCGACGCGCGGCATCCCGTTGCCACCAGCCTCGTCGATCATCCGGCCATCGCATCGCTGCACATTGCCGGCCGTCTTGACCTGCACGCCAGCGGCCTGTTGCTGCTGACCAACGACGGGCGCTGGTCACGCACCATCAGTGATCCGGTAAATGGCATGAGCAAGCAGTACCTCGTCACGCTGCGTGACCCGGTGCATGAAGAGTGCGTAGCTGCGTTCGCTGCCGGCATGCACTTCCCGTTCGAAGACATCGTCACGCGTCCGGCGCATCTTGAAATCCTGGAAGAACGCCTCGCGCGCGTCACGCTGCAGGAAGGTCGCTACCATCAGATCAAGCGCATGTTCGGCCGCTTCCGCAATCCGGTGCTGGGTATCCACCGCATTGCGATTGGTGCGTTGACGCTGGATGGTAAGCTGGCGCCAGGCCAATGGCGTGAACTCAGCCCGGCACAGGCGGCGGGAATCACGCCGTGAACAAGGGGAACCGGCCCCTGCCACAGAAGCCGGCGGCTTCCGTGACAGGAACCAGGAGGGAAACCTACTCGGCGGCGAAGCAGTACAGCAGACCTGCACCACCAACACTGATCAGATTTTCCGGAGTGCAGCCCGGGGTGCCGTGCCCGGTGTTCCACGGGGAGCCGGGAACTGCGAAGGAGTAGCGGTCGGCGTGGCCAACCACAGCGCTGCCGGTGGTGCTGCTGGTCCAGTTGTTGCAGGTCTTGTCGTCACCCGCCGGAAAGGCGGTGCCATCAATCTGCGTACCGGTCAGCACGTCGTGTTCGGTCGTGTCGTAGTCCCCGTCGATACGCGAGTCGAACTGGTTGCCGTTCTCGTCCAGGATGTGCTCGAAATTGAAGTTCGAGTTGTCGTAGTGCAGGCTGTCCAGATTGGTCGCCATCATGACGCCCTTGGAGTTGGCCCAGGGGCCGTTGCCGATGCGATCACGTGCGTTCACGGCGTCGGGGCCCTGCGTGCTGAGGTAGGCACGCCAGGTACGATCACCGGCGCCGACAGCGCTTGCCAGTGCCTGGCAGTGGGCATCAGCGCCCACCAGCCCGCCGAGATCACCGCCTTTGCCAAGGCCTACGCTGGTGATGAAAAAGCCCATTGGCGGTGGCGGTGCATTTGCATCGGGCTGGGCCGAGTGGGCCTGGCTTGCAAGGCCAAGTGTTCCTGCAGTAAAGACAACCAACATCATGCTGTTTTTGATTTTCATGCGTTCACTCCCTCTGGGTTGAAATTGGCTCTTGGTTGAACTTTCGTTTTTATACTGGATGCAATTGCATGACATTGCCATCCGGATCACGGATGCGTAGCAGGTTGGGGTTGCCTTCCACCGGCAGCACCGTGCCGCCGAGCGCAACCACGGCTTCGCTTACTGCGACCTTGTCGAAGGCATCGACCTTGATACCGAACAGTGCGATGCCGGGTTCCTGGCCAAACTCGTAGCGCGCCGGTTCCAGATACAGCCGCGTCTGCGAGGCGGGGAACTCGAAATAGGCGCGGCTCTGGTCCGGCGTCCACGCTGGCGTGCCATACAGCACGCTGTACCAGGCCAGGGCGCGTTCGATGTTACTGACGCGCAGCAGCACGTTCTGCACGCCGTGCGGCGTGACGAGGCCCTGATGCCAGGGCACCAGTTGTGAAGGCTCGGCCGCCGTCACCAGCGTGTCGGGTGCCGGCAGGAACTGGATCTCGATGCCGTCGGGGTCGGCGAAGATGCCGCCAAAGCCGGTGGAGCCCGGAAACTCGCCAAAGCCACCGGCAGCGAACTGCTCGCCCATCTGTTTGAAAATGGCCTCGCTGTCACGGCGCCAGTCGTACACCGTGGTGCAGAAGTGCCCGATGTAGCTGCCGCGGCCGCGGGAATCGCCGATAGCCAGGTAGCCCACTTCACGCTTCTCGTTGAGCGGATTCAACAGCACGAAATAGCGTAAGCCCCCCTGGAACGGCTGCGCGTGCAGTTCGGTCTTGAACAGGCCCATGTAGAACTTCGTGGTGGCTTCGACATCGGGCACGATCACATCGAGGTGGTCGAGGCCCGGCGTGCGCAATGGCAGCACGGCGTCCTGCGCCAGCGTGAAAGAAGGCAGCGGCGCGGCCAGTGCGGCCATGCTCCAGAGCAGGCTGCGACGGTGGATACTCATTGTGGTTCTCCTTGTACTTGTTGTGGGTTGGAGACGAGGCTTTCGATCAGGGCAGCAGTGTCGGGACGATCCACCGGTGGGTGCGTGGCGAGGAATACCCCATGTGCCCAGATGAGCGGTGTACGGTCCTGCGCGTCGGCGACATCGAGGTGCGCGCCATTCGCAGCAAGCCAGCGGATGATCCCGTCCGAGCCCCGGTTGGCGGCGCCGTGGATGGCAGCAAGCCCCATGGAGTTGACGGCATTGATGTCATTTCCCAGCGAGTGCGCGAGCTTCACCGCATCCAGCAAGGCGTCCTCGCCTTCGTCATAAGTCTGGTTGACTACCCAGTTGATGCCGGCGGCAGCCATCAGCGGTGTGGTGCCTTCGAAGGTAGCGATGTTGGGATCGGCGCCGTGCTTGAGCAGCAGTTGCATCGTGCGTACGTCTCCGGAAAGAGCAGCGCGCAGGAACGGCGTCTGTCCGGTGAAGTCCACCCACGACAGGCTGCCGAGGCGCGTCACCCAACGATGCTCGGGCGAATATTCCTGCGTGCGTACATTCACGTCGGCACCACCCTCAACCAGACTTTCGATCAGCGCAAATGCTGCATCACGGTTGATGCCGTTTTCGCGCGTGGCGCCTGCTACGTCGAGATTGCGCAGTTCCACGGCGGCCCACAACGGCGTTTGTCCGTACCAGTCGCGGGCATTCAGGTCAGCGCCCTGCTCCATCAGGTAGTAGGCCACGTCGTGATGGCCGGTAGCCTTTTGTGAGCGGCTTGCCACTGCGGCGTTGAGGATGGCGTTCAGCAGCGGGGTAACGCCGTTGGCATCGCTTTGCTCCAGCGCCGCGCCGGCTTCCACCAGTAATCTGGTGCTGGCCAGATCGCCCTGGCGCGTGGCGTACAGCAAGGGTGTCTTGGCACCACCCACCGGTGCGCGCATGCCACGCTCCGGCCAGCCACCACGAATGATGCCGACGCCCTTGGAGCCGGCGCTGTCGCTGGGCAAACGGAATTTGGGTGCTTCCCCGGCAAGGCTTTGTGCATTCACGTCAGCACCGCTGGCGATCAGCAGCGCCACCACGTCGGGCGAGCCGGAGCGCACCCCGAGCATCAGCGCGCTTTGCTGGTAATGCGGTTCGCGCACATCGACGTCTACGCCAGCATCTAGCAGCGCCTGCACGATTCCGGGTGAGCCACTGCGCGCCGCCTGCATCAGCGGTGTTTCACCGGCGGCATCGGGCGTCTTCGCATCAGCACCGTGTTGCAGCAACAGTTGCACCATGTCGAGATCACGGTTTTCGATGGCCAGGCTCAAGGCCGCAAGCCCCAGGCCGGTGCGCTGGTTGACGTCGGCGCCGGCATCGAGCAAGCGCTGGGTCAGCTCCAGATCCTCGATGCGCACGAGCCAGTGCAGTGCCGGGGTTTCGTGCGGCCCCTGCGCATTCACATCGGCGCCGCGTTCGGAGAGCAACTGGCGCACCGTATCGAGGTCGCGCTGCATGGCCGCGACCGCCAGACTGTTGTCAGCCTGCGCGGCCAGTGGCAGCAGCGTGGCGAGCAAGGTGCCGATCCACAGCGTTCGGCGTTTCAGCTGTCGCTTCATGGCGTTTCCTTTCATCGCATGACCCTCACAGCGTAAGCACGGCGTTGCTGTCGCCGAACGTGTCGGCCGCGATGTCGAGCTTTTCGAACATGCCCGACAACAGGTTCGACATCGGTGTGCCAAGGCCGGCGCGGATATGACGACCACCCTGCAGACGTCCCGAAGCACCGCCCGCCAGCAGCAGCGGCAGCGGATCGTGGTCGTGCTGGTTGGAGTTGCTCATGCCGCTGCCGTACAACACCAGCGAATGATCCAGCAAGCTGCCGTCGCCGTCCGGTGTTTCGCTGAGCTTCTTGAGGAAGTAGCCGATGGTGTTGCTGGTATGGAAAGCGTTGAGCTGCGCAAGGCGCTCGATGTTGGCCGGCACTTCCGAATGATGTGAAAGATTGTGGAAGGGCTCGTTGACGCCGCTCTCGCCATAGACGCGGTTGCTGACCTCGCGCGCCACCATGAAGGTGGAGACGCGCGTGATCTCGGCCTGCCAGGCCAGCGTCAGCAAATCGAACATGAGTTTCGAATGCGCCACGAAGCTGGCCGGAACCCCCACGGGCTTGCCCGGTACTTCAAGATCATTGACCGCCGAGTCGCCTGCCAGCTGCAGACGCCGCTCGATCTCGCGTACATCTTCCAGATAGCGTTCGAGACGACTGCGGTCGGCCGCCGGCAGGGTACGCTGCAGCTTGGCCACGTCGTCCACCACGGAATCGAGCAGGCTCTGCTTCAGTTCCATGCGGGCTGCGCGTTCTTCGGCCGTGCTGCCGTCGCCGAACAGGCGCTCGAACACGATCTGCGGGTTCTGCTCCATCGGCAGCGGCGTCTCGGGGGTGCGGTAGGCGATGGAGCTGCCGTCATCCAGCGAGAGTTCCAGCGAGGGAATCGGCGTGTCCTGGCCGATGTGCTGGGCGACATACTGGTCGAATGAGGTCGGCGATGGCCCGGTACCGGGCGCGAGATTCGTCAGCCAGGTCTGCGAGGAACGCGTGTGGTTGGCGCCGGCCGAGGCATCCTCGCCATACGCCGCGGGCAGGCGCGTATCGCTGATGATGTTGAGGCGGTCGCGGAAGGGTTCCAGCGACTTCAGGGTCTGCGGAAATTCGAAGCCGGTGCCGTCGGTGGACGGCATCCAGTATTTCATCACGGCGCCGTGGGCAATGTAGATGCAGGCCAGGCGTGAGCGCGGCGTGGCCAGTGCCTGCGCGGATACACCGGCCGGAATCATCACATCCAGCAAGGGCAAGGTGATGACGCTGCCACTGCCGCGCAGGAAGTGGCGGCGGGACAGGTGTTTCCTGGTCAGGAAGTGCATGGGGGTTCTCCTGTCGCGTTCAACGGTCGGCCACCGCGGGTGCGGGGGCCTCGACGATATTCATGCGGAACGGCGCGCTTTCCACGATGCCCAGTACGATAGCGGAAAAGCGGTACTCATTGCTTTCTGCTGCCGCGGCGATCTTGCGCACGGCCGCCATGTCGGGGGAATGCAGGTGGCGGCCCAGCGCATAGCTCAACAGCTTTTCGATGGTATTGGAGGCCACCGCATCACCGCGATCCAGCAGCGCACGCCTGAGTGCCACCGGGCCATCGATGGGCGTGCCATCCATCAGCTCGGTATTGGTATTCAGGGCAAAGCCGTTTTCCTGCGTGCGCCAGCGGCCGATCAGGTCAAAGTTCTCCAGGGCCAGTCCGATGGGGTCCATGATCTGGTGGCACGAGGCGCAGCTGGGGTTGGCTCGGTGCAGCTCCATGCGCTCGCGCAGCGTGTTGACGACCACGCCTTCAGGTATGCCGTCGTCACCAAGGTCGGTTTCCACGCCGGGCGGCGGTGTGGGGACCGGCGCGCCCATCAGATCTTCCACGATCCACGCACCGCGCACCACGGGCGAGGTACGGTTGGCGACGGATGTCGCGGTGAGCACGCTGCCATGACCCAGCAGACCGCGACGCGGACTGTCGGCCGGCAAGGGCACACGGCGCAGGTACTCGCCGCGCACGTCAGCGATGCCATAGTGGCGCGCCAGTTGGTCGTTCAGCCAGGTGTAGTCGCTGTCGAGCAGGCTCAGCACACCACGGTCCTCGCGCACGAGATCGGCAAACAGCAGCTCGGTTTCCTGACGGAAGGCCTCCATCAGCTGGGAGCTGAAGGCAGGATCCTGCGGTTGTACCGCGTCAAGCTCGCGCAGCTTGAGCCACTGGCCGGCAAAGTTGCGCACCAGTGCTTCGGCCTTGTCGTCACGCAACATGCGCCGCACTTGTGCCTCGAGAACCTCGCGCTCGTGCAGGCGACCCGCGCTTGCCTGTGTCAGCAGCTCCTCATCGGGAATGCTGCTCCACAGGAAAAACGAGAGCCGCGACGCCAGCTCGAGATCGCTGATGGCGTAGACCGAACCAGGCGCAAGCCCCTCGGGTTCCTGCTCCACCTGATAGAGAAAGCGTGGATCCATCAGCAGGCGCGCGATGGCGTACTGCATGCCCATCTCGAAACCATCGAGGGCGGCGCCCTTGTCATAGAACGACAGCAACTCCGCCACTTCGTCGGACTCGGCTGCCACCGGATGGCGCCAGGCGCGCGTGGCCAACCGGGACAGATTCTCGCGGGCGCAGGCCTGGGCCTCGGAGTCTGCCTGCGGGTAGCAGGCGAAGATCGCACGCCGGCTGGGTGTATCACCGGCACCGCTGATTTCGAAGGGCCCATTGATCCTGATGCTGGCGACAGCACCGTCAAGGTTGTAGTCGTCGTAGAAATCGTTGACGCCGGTGCAGCGCTTTACATCCTGCAGCGCAACGGCAATGGTGTGAGGGCCGGCGCTGAGCGGCAACTGGAAGTCATTGGGATCTTCAAGCTCCACCAATTCGCCGTCGATGCTCACCACCACCTGGTTGCCACCCGAGCAAAAGGCCTGGCTGTTGAAGATGCCACCGGCACCGCGGCCATTGACCGTGATCTGGTAACGCGCATCGAGCGGGAAGTTGTGCGTCACGACAAGGCCGCCGCGCGTGCCGAGCGGCAGGCCATCGACGTGGCCGGTCTGGCTGCCGCTGCCCGCGGCATACTCCACTTCGGACGGGATCAGCGACAGGTCACCCACGGCCTCGCGGCTGATGCGCATGGCGGCACTGGCGAAGGCGTCGATCAGCGTGGGCGACACACTGAGCAGTTCGATGTTGTTGTCAAAGCCCTCTCCTGCCGACTCGGCCGGGATATTGGCCACCACATGCGAGGCATCGAACTGCAGCAGGTCGCGGATGGCGTTGCGGTACTCCTCGCGGTTCAGGCGTGCCAGGCCCGGGCTGCCGGGGTTCGGTGCACTGGCATATTCAGAATCCAGCGCCGCGCCAAGTCCATGCGTGAAGGCATCCAGCTCGGCACGCGCCGGTCGTGGCTTGCCGGATGGCGGCATCATGCCGGTGCGCACCTTGCGGATCACGAGTTCCCAGGTATCGGCATCGCCTGCCAACGCATCGCGCGCCAGCAGGTCGAATGCAGTATTGCCGGCGAAGTCATCGAGGTTGTGGCATTCCGTGCAGTACTCGTCGATCAACTCCCAGTCGACCTGAGCCTGTCCCAAGGAGACACCTGATACAAGCACGGCGAGAGGCAGCAGACGTCTGGCAAAGCGTCTGGCGCTGCGCTTTACAGGATCACGCGGGTAGTTCATGCAAGCACATCCTGGTTCATTGGTTTGCCCCTCGAGAACCTGTAACACATATCCAGCCCAATCCACTTCCAGTTCAGACGCAGGTTGGGTACATGATGAGACGGGGCACCAGCGTTGTCCATATCGCTACCGCTCGGTCACGCCACGCGCTCCAGGCACTGCCTCTCCACTGTTCTTGCTCTTTTCATGCACTTTCCATGAATATTTGCGAATCAACGAGAGGGGCGCCGACTGTAACGGTGAGCAGGAGCTACTTCTTTGCAACGGCGGATAACAAAATCAACAAAAACGGAACTGACGGCTTGAAATCAACATCGTTGTCACGGCAACATCAGCCGCAATTGCTGCATTCGTCTGTAATCCTCACGCCGAATTTTTTGCCTGCTTGCAGAGATGGACCGGCACCGGCCTGCCGCCTGGCCCGGTCACGCTTTGGGAGGTGTGAAAATGGAGTTCTTTTCGAAAGTCTTTGTCGCCGAGAACAGCGCCAGCTATCTGCTGAGCACCGCGTGCTTCAGCGTGGAAGTGAATCCGCTGGACAAGGATAACTACGTCGCCGCCGTGGATGTGGCTTAACTTGGCCCGCTCAGCCTGGCTCTCGTCAACAACCGCTCCTGCATCGTCGTGCGCAAGGGCGAGGAAGCGCTGCATCCTGATGCCCGGCGCTACAGCATCGCGTATGTTGTGGATGGCGAGATCATGATTGCCCACAACCTGGGCACTGCGGCCTTGAAGCGTGGCCAGTTCATCCTCATGGACAACAGCCACCCGCGCAAGATGTTCATCTACAAGAGTGTCCGGCTGCTGCTGGTCTGCGTACCGCACGCCTTGCTGCAACGCCATATCCCGGTTCCGGAAGAGGTGCTGGGGCAAGTGATGACAGACTCGTTGCGCGGCGGAGCAAGTTCCCTGTTTGCACCGCTGCTGTCGTTGTGGGAGCCCCTGAAGAAGGGAGAACTCGAGGAATTCTCCACCAGCATCGGGGACGAGATTCTCAATGACATCGGGACGGTGTACGCACGCGAGGGTACCGCACGCCAGCGCAGCCGCCACGCCTTGCGCCTGGCGATGCGGGTTCGCCAGTACATCGAGGCAAACTATGGTGATGCCACGCTCAGCTCCGAAGCCATCGCCAGCGAGTTCAAGATCAGTTCCCGCTACCTGCGTTCACTGTTCCAGGGAGGTGAGCGCCTCAACCATTTCATCCAGCGTCGCCGCATCGAGGAAAGTGCGCGTCTGCTGGCAAGCCCACAGCACGGCTTTTCATCGATCACCGATATCGCCTATCTTTGTGGTTTCAACAGCTCCACGCATTTTGCACGCTGTTTCCGTTCACAGTTCAACGAGACGGCGCGGGAGTTCCGGCAACGGCACTTGCAAATGCAGACAAACAACTTCGCGCAACCGGGACACCAATGATGAGAATGCCACTCCTGTTTCTTGCCACCTTTGCCAGCACCATCGCCCAGGCTCAGAACTTCACGGCAGCACCCGCGCTGCCGGACTTCCCGGTCGAATACCAAAGTACCGAGTACACCATTCGCGTAGACAAGATCGCGGATGGTCTCGCCAACCCCTGGTCGCTGGCCTTTCTGCCCAACGGTGACCTGCTGGTGACGGAACGCGCGGGTCGCTTACGCCTGATCCGCGATGGTGTATTGCAGGCCGAACCCATCGCCGGCGTACCGGAGACGAAACAGACCGTGCTCGGCGGCCTGCTGGACGTAGTGCTGCATCCGGACTTTGCGCAGAACCAGCAGCTGTACCTGAGCTACGCCAAGGGTCACGAAGACGGGCAACGCAGCACCACGGCGCTGGCACGTGCACGCTTCGACGGTACACAGCTTACGGACGTGGAGGACATCTTCATTGCCAACTCCTGGAGCGCCTCGCCCACCAACTTTGGAGGCCGCATGGCCTTCGGCAACGACGGCCTGCTGTACATGACCGTTGGCGAGCGCCAGGAACAGGAGCGCGCCCAGAACGGCCTCGACCATGGTGGCAAGCTCCTGCGCCTCAATGACGATGGCAGCGTACCGGCCGACAATCCCTTCATCGGCCGTGATGACATGCTGCCGGAGATCTACACGCTGGGCCTGCGCAGCCCGCAGGGCCTGGCGCTGCATCCCACCTCAGGCGCGCTGTGGGAAAACGAACACGGCCCGCTGGGCGGTGACGAGATGAACGTCATGCGCGCTGGTGGCAACTACGGCTGGCCACTGGTGACGCACGGGCTGGACTATGACGGCGCCACGATCAGCGACGCTACGCAGCGCGAAGGCCTCGACGATCCCTTCATGGTATGGATTCCCTCCATCGCCATTTCCGGCCTGAGTTTTTATACCGGTGATGCTTTCCCGCTGTGGCAGGGCAATGCCTTTGTCGGCTCCATGGTAATGGGCCGCACCCCGATGACGGGGCACATCCAGCGCATCAGCTTCAGTGACGAGGGCGTGCCGCTGGCGCGCGAGCCCCTGTTGCTGCCGCTGCAGCAGCGCATCCGCGATGTGCGCCACGGACCTGATGGATTTTTGTACGTACTGACTGATCACAATCCCGGTGCGCTGTTGCGTATTGCTCCGGCCAACTGAGGAGACCATCCCATGAAACTGCCAGGACTGCTTGTCACCGGCGCCACCTTGCTGGTCGGCGGCGCACTCGTTACCCAGGTCAATGCACACCACGCCTTCAGCACCGAATTCCAGGAAGATGCGGAAGGCCGCGTCGAAGGCATCGTCACCAAGGTGTGGTGGGCAAATCCGCACATCCGTTACGACGTCGACATGACCATGCCGGACGGCAGCGTCGAGCAGTGGTCGCTGCACCCGCCCGGCAACCTGCCGAGCTATCGTCGCGAAAACTGGACACCAGACACGCTGAAGGCCGGCGATCACGTGGTGGCTACCGGCAACCTCGGGCGCTTCGGCGCGCCAAAGCTCTATGCCACCTGCATGCAGCTCGACAACGGCCGTGCGCTGGGGCGCTGCGTCACGCCGGGCGCCGTCACCCAGGTCACTGCCGACCCCAACGTCGATCACACCTACAAACACAACGACTACGCGGTGGACCTCAGCGGCTTCTGGGACAACCGCTTCCAGTTCCAGACCACGGTGGACGACCTGCAGCCCAAACCGATGCCGATGACTCCTGAAACCGCAGCGCTCTATGCTGGCCGCACTTTCGGTGACGATGCCGTACTGCGCTGCCAGCCGGCCGGCCTGCCGCGTATCTTCGGGTCACCGTATCCGGTGGAAGTGGTAGATGCCGGTACCCACTACCTGATGGTGTGGCTGCAGGACAACACCCCGCGCCGGGTGTTCATGGACGGCCGCGACGCATTGCCGGACCAGCCGCTGAGTTCCATGGGCTTCTCCAAAGGCCGCTGGGAAGACCGCACGCTGGTGATTGAAACCACGCACCTGCTGCCGATATGGATCGATGGCTCCGGCTATCCGCTGACAGGTGGCGACGACAGTCGCATCGAAGAGCGCTGGACCGTGGCCGCCGACGGCCTGACGATGACGCGTACCATGACCATCCATGACAGTGCCTACACCCAGCCGCTGGTGCGGACGCGTGGTTCGCAGCGTGGCGATGCGCGTGAGCTGCTGGAAAGCCCGCCCTGCGATGCCACGCCCTTCTACTATGAGTTGCTGCAGCGCGGCGAACTGGAAGAGCAACTGCGCGCATTGTGAGATCCCCCGGCAAATGACGCAGGGTAAGGCGTCCACAATCCTGACATCCTCTGCAGCGTAACCGTTGCGGGCACTGTGCCAGCATCGATCCGCATGCTGTTGAGGAGGATTGTTGATGAAAGCCCGTGGATTCCGCGCCCTGTCCAGGGCCGTGGCCGGTGTAACGCTCAGTGCCGGTGCCTTGATGGCTGCAGCGCCGCTGGGCGCCGCCGAGCCCGAATGGCAACTGCCGCAAGCACTCGAAAGCAAACTCGAGGCCCTCTCCCCCGAACAGCGCAGCTTCATCACTGCTGGTGGCTTCCTGCAGTTCATGCCGGCGCGCCAGCTGGAACTGGAAACGCGCGATGCCGCCGGCATCACAGCGCTGCGTTCCTGCGCCGCACCGAGGAACTGGACGCCGAAAAAGCAGACGAATGACCCGTAGGGGCGGGCTCCCGCACCCGCCCGCAGCAAGAATTGGGGTCAGGTTAATAACCTGACCCCGATTTCACAGCTGTGGCGTTACGAGACCGGATCCGCAGCAGCGCGCCGAGGGTGAGAACGCCAGCGGTGGAGAGGTACCAGCCCACGGCGGCAATGCCGAAGTTGGCAGCGAGCCAGGTGGCGATGTAGGGAGCGAGTGAGCCCCCCAGGATGCCGGCGAAGTTGAAGGCCAGGGACGCGCCGGTGTAGCGTACAGCCGTCGGGAACAGTTCGGCCAGGGCCGTGCCGAGCGGCCCATAGGTCAGGCCCATGCAGGCCAGACCCAGCGACAGCAACACCACCACACTCAGCGACGAGGCCGAGAACAGCGGGCCGAAGGCAAATCCGAACACAATGATGAACAGGGTGGCCGCGATCAGCATCGGCAGGCGCCCCACGCGATCGGCCACCACTGCCGACACCGGAATCATCGCCGCAAAGAACAGCACACCGATGATCTGCAGGATCAGGAATTGCTGACGTTCAAAGCCCAGGGCACTGGTGCCCCAGCTCAGCGTGAATACCGTCATCAGATAAAACACCACAAAGGTGGTCACGGCTGCCACGGTTGCCAGCAGCAGCGTGCCGCCGTGATTGCGCACCACGTCGAGCAGCGGCAACTCCACGCGCTCGTTGCGGTCCAGCGCCTGCTGGAACGCCGGCGTTTCCGTAATCTTGAGCCTCACATACAGCCCGACGAACACCAGCAAGGCGCTGGCAATGAAAGGAATGCGCCAGCCCCAGGCCAGGAACTGCGTCTCGCTGAGAAATTCCGTCAGCAGCACAAAGATGCCCGTGGACAGGATGAAGCCGATCGGCGCACCCAGCTGCGGGAACATGCCGTACCAGGCCTCCTTGCCGGTCGGCGCGTTTTCGGTGGCCAGCAATACCGCCCCACCCCATTCACCACCCAAACCGATGCCCTGCCCCAGCCGGCACAGCGCCAGCAGCAAGGGTGCGGCAACGCCGATCTGCGCATAGGTCGGCAGAAAGCCGATCACCACGGTCGAAATGCCCATGGTCAGCAATGCCGCCACCAGCGTGACCTTGCGCCCGACACGGTCGCCAAAATGGCCGAAGATGGCCGAGCCCAGCGGTCGTGCGAAAAAGGCCAGCGCAAAGGTGGCCAGTGACTGCAAGGTCGCCGTGGCAGGGTCGGCCGACGGGAAGAACAGCGCCGGAAATACCAGCACTGCGGCCGTACCGTAGATATAGAAGTCGAAGAACTCGATGGTAGTGCCGATGAGGCTGGCAAAGAGGACGCGAGAGGCTTTCATGCGGGGCTGCCGTTGGAAAAGGCACAGCATGCCACATGCCTGCGGGGTGGAAAAAGCAGGGCTCTATCCCCCGACAGGGCGCCTACCTATAATCCGGCCGTCCCACCACAACAACAATGACAGGGAGATTCCCATGAAACGCACTACTCTCGGCCTGCTGCTTTGGTCATGCGCTGCCCTTCTTGCCCCCCTCAGCAGCTTTGCCCAGGATGTATCCTGCACCCGCAGTGGCTTGCAGCACGCGGTTGACCGCTACATTGCCGCACAGTCCTCCGGCGACCTCAGCGGCATGCAGCTGCCGGCCAACGTCGGCTACTGGGAAAACATGGAGGCCGCCGACATCAACGCCGGCATCGTCACCAAGCCCCTGGTGATCGATCACCACATGAGCATCCTCGACGAAGACAGCTGCTCCAGCTTCACTGAAGTGATCGTGACGAACGAAGCCGAACCCTACGTCATCGGCACGCGTCTGCGCGTGAACCACGACAAGATCGCCGAAGTGGAAACATTGTGGACCACCACCGGCTACTGGCTGTTCAACGCCGACAACTACCTGCAGTACTCTTCCACCGAAGACTGGGGCCCGTTGCCCGTCTCCCTGCGTTCCTCCCGCGGCACGCTGGTAAAAGCCGCCAACGCCTACCTGGACGCTTTCCTCGAAGGCAAGATCAATGAGGTGCCTTGGGGCTTCCCCTGTGTGCGGGTGGAAGGCGGCATGTACACCGGCAAGGGTTCACCCGACGACAGCTGCGAAGTGGGCGTGCCGGCTGGCGTGAACATTTCCAACCGCCGTTTCGTGGTGGATGAAGTGACCGGCAGCGTCGTGGTGTTCTGCACCTTCGGCACCGGCGGTTCCGGCGGCGGCAGCAGCGCCCCCGACACCCACCTGTTCCGCGTGGAAAACGGCAAACTGCGCTACGTGCATACCTTGACGCACATGCTGCAATCCAGCTTCCAGGGCGGCAACAACTGAGTTATCAGGGCGCCTGGCTCCCGCTGGGGCCCGCGCCATCCGCTTTCCCGTGATCGCAGTACCTTTTCAAAGGAGTAGTGATCGACATGAAAGTTACTACCAATCGCCAATTCTCAATTGCCTCCCTGATGCTCGCCGGCAGCAGTGTGGTATACGCGGCAGAACCACTTCCGGAAGAAGTGCAGGTCATCGGCCAACGCCAGATCTTCCGCATGGAAGAGCAACTGATAGAAGCAGAAGACGCCGTGTATGAGCTCTACAACGAGCTGAACACGGACGATCTCTACGACGTGACCTGCGTATGGGAAAAGCCACTGGGCACCAACATGCGGCATCGCGTATGCCGCCCGGGCTTCATCAGCGTGGCTGAGCAGTCACGCGGCCAGGAGTTCATGAGCGGAATCACCGGCATGGGCTTCACCACCGGCAAAACCGTGGAGCTGGAAAATGAACGCCACAACCCCATCCTCAAGCGCAAGCTGCAAGAGGCTGTGCAAAGCAGCCCTGAGCTCGCGACGCGCATGATGGAGCATCAGGAGTTGAAGGCGGCGCTGGAAGAACGCAAGTCCGGCCTCTTCGGCCGCAAGTAACCAAAAAGCCAGCCTGCAGGTGTTGTTCGAAAAAGGGCAGCACGTTTTTGTAAACCGGGGTCAGGTCAATCACCTGACCCCGGCTTTCTTACTGTGCCAGCTCCGCGGCTGAGTCCATCAGCTCCTGCGTTTCCACGCCGGTGCAGATCAACGGCAGCAGCTGGTCGTAGGGGGCAATGACTACTCGCTTCTGCGGCACTACCCATGGCTGCGTCAGCACACCTTCGTCATAGACAGTGGCATCGATCAGCATGGTGTTGGCATCCACGCGCTGGTAGCGCTCCACGATGCGCATCTGGTCGCTGTGGAAGCTTACTTCGCCTTCGGCGATCAGCCAGGTGTCGTCGGTGAAGTTCTTCGTTTCCACCACGAACACGTCACCTTCCCAGTGGCCCACGGCATCGCCGCGATACGAGGGCGGCAGCGGACGATGTTCACGACCATCAGTCGGCACCAGCTGGTAGCCATGGAAGGTTTCCTGCATGAACACCATCATGTCCGGCGTAGCGATGATCTGGCCAATGGCGCCGACGTCGAACAGCCGCACCATCAAGGTACCGAAGGCCGTGGGCTTGCACTGCAGCGTGGGGTCGTCCTTGTCGCCGAGCGTGGCGAGCTTCGCCTTGGCTTCGTCGTTGTAGAGATCCGTGAAAAGGTTCGACTGCAGGCCGCGACTGCGTTCCGTGGTGCTGCCGTAGCCGGCGCTGCCAAGGTCGCCACCGGTCCACCACACACCGCTGAGGTCCGGCTTGCCGTCGGCCATGCGCGGCACGGGGCCGGCGGGTTCAGCATCCTGGCCCAGAGCGGGTTGCAGGAATACCAGCGATGCCAACAGCGCAACGCAGCTGTTCCTGATAAAGGAGGTCATATGCACGTGTCTGGTCATGGTCATCTCCTCAAGCCCCCGGTCCCTGGCGCGGCCCGAACATGCCGTAGCTGGTGCCGTCGCTGAGAATGAGTTCGGTGAGCATGCCGTTGGTCGACCCATCACGCGCATTGAAGCCCTTGATGGTGACGGTGTCGCCAACCTTGATCTTCTCGGCCGAGTAGCCGTTGCGGATCATACCGCTGGGCGTACCGGCTTCGATCTTCCACTGCACGACGCTGCCATCAGTGCCGGTGACGTCGATAAAGAAGTGCGAATGTGGATTGGTGAGACGCACGTTGGCGATAGTGCCCGTGATCTCAAGTGGATTTTCCATGTTGTAGGCGGCAGCAAAACTGTGGTGCGCCTGCGCCGGTGTGTGAATGGCAATTGCACTTGCCAGGGTCACGAGCCCAAAGGCCCAAACCCTTACCCCTCTTCCTGCCCCTGTTGGCATCATTCGGTGCTCCTCCCCTACGGGGATGTCGTTGTGTGGTCAACGGCATGATGGGTGAAGTGCCGCCTTGCCGTCAATGCAGCGCCTCGGGGCGGCTATACAGTGGCGGCAGTTGTGCGAGAATCGGCCGGTCAGCATCCGCATACCATGCCTTACAACTATAAAGTACCAAGGGGACCCCACATGCGCACACGCACCATGCTCGCCACCACCCTGGCCGCCCTGCTCGCCGCCACTACCGCCGTCGCCCAACCGCCCGGCATCACCATGGACATGATCAACACCACGTTGCCGGAAGAAGGCGCACCGCTGGCCATAGCCGGCCCCTACACCACCCTGACGGAAGCCGCCAACGCAGCACCGCGCTACGTGGTCCACCGCCCTGGCGACCTCGCGCCCTTCCCCACCAGCGACACCATGCCCCTGCTGGTCTGGGGCAACGGCGGCTGCGCCATCGACAACCCGCGCTACGGTGAATTCCTGGGCACCATCGCCAGCCACGGTTTCATCGTCGTCACCACCACCAGCGTGGAAGGCGATCCCGAGCGCCGCTCGCAGACTCCCGATGACCTGCGCGGCGCCATCGCCTGGGCCGAAGCCGAGAACGCCCGCGCCGGCGCAGCACTGATGGGCAAGATCGACCTCGGCCACATCGCCGTGATGGGCCAGAGCTGCGGCGGCTTCCTCTCCACCAGCCTGGGCACCGACCCGCGCGTGGACACGATCGGCCTGTTCAACTCCGGCGTCAGCGCACCGGGCGGTGCCAACGCGGACCCGACGCGCGCGACTACCGATACTCTGGCAGAAGTGCATGGGCCGATCCTGTTCATCAATGGCCATGAGATCGACTTCCTGATGGCGACCTCGCGTGACAACTTTGATCGCACCAATCACGTGCCGGCGTTTTATGGTTCACGTCATGATGCCGGACACACGGCTACCGTGTACCACAAGGGCGGTGGCGAGTTTGCGAACGTAGCGTCCAACTGGCTGAAGTATCACTTCAAGGGTAACGCAGCAGCCGGCAAGATGTTTGTGGGTGCGGATTGCGATTTGTGCACGAATCCGAATTGGGAAACGGATTCGAAAGGGCTGGAGTGACGCCTGTATCTGACGAATGGTTCTACGAAAGGGGTGGCATGGTGCCGCCCTTTTTCGTTGCAGGGTGGAGGCTCTCCTGTTCGGGACAACGCGCATGCAGGACTTTTCTGAATCCGCGCATGCGTACTATACAAATGTTAGTCCAGATTCTTGAAACGCTGAAACAACAAAGGCTTTTTCAATGCACATTATTCCGATGTACGCCGCCCTGCTTGGGTTGCTGTTCTTCTATCTCAGCATCAGAACCATCAGTCTTCGACGCAAGCTTCAAATCGGCATTGGCTTCAAGGAAAACGATGAGATGCTTCGTGGCATGCGCGTGCATTCCAATTTTGCCGAGTACGTGCCACTTACGCTGGTACTGATTTTCTTCGCTGAAATTCAGGGAGCTCCTGACCTGCTCATTCATGCACTTGGCAGCCTGCTTCTGGTTGGTCGGGCAGTACATGCCTATGGTGTCAGCCAGATGAATGAGAAGTTCTTTTTCAGAGTCTCAGGGATGGCAATGACGTTCACTGCCTTGCTGACAGCATCTGTTGTTCTGATATTCAACGTATTCAGCAATTGACAGCTATCGACTGGTTTTCGAGCAAAAACAGGCGGCGTTTGTTCTACAACAGGTATAGAGTCTTCCTATGCAACCTTTCACCGAAATTGTCGAGTTTGTCGCATCCATCATTGATGGCGCAGGCGTCGCCGTCATCGTGCTCGGCCTGTTCATTGCCACATTTCGCGCAGTCCGCCTGCAGCCAGGTGCTTCCGATTGTTACCGGCAGTTCCGACAGGACATAGGTCGAGGCATTCTCCTGGGACTCGAGTTACTCGTGGCTGCCGACATCATTCGCACAGTAGCTGTCCGGCCGACACTTGATGGAGTTGTGGTGTTGGGCCTCATCGTCCTGATCCGTACCTTCTTGAGCATAGCGCTTGAGGTGGAGATTGAGGGCAGATGGCCGTGGCAAAGATCGGATTACGCCGGGACTGATTCCGCCAGACGACAATGACTCCATGTTCGCGCGGTTCGAATTGGTAGAGATACGGCTCGCCTTGCATTCTGCTGCCTGAACCTCAGGCGGTCTCACAGGTAGAGATACGACCCATCCTCCTGGTGATACGGCAAACCACGATACAGCCCGTCATCCCGCGCCCGGTCGATGACCGCGACAAGGTTCAGCTTGCTCTCGTCGACCGCGACCCCGATGCCAGGCCGCTCTACCGGCCATAACTTGCCATCGTGCAGATCAAAGCCTTCCACCACATAGTCCGGCACTGCCGTGCGGTTCATCTCGTTGATGATCTTGCCGCTGCAGCTGAACAGGGCGTGGGCCACAGCAGCGGTGGCCAAAGGCGCGGTGAAGTGCGGTACCAGTCCTACTGAGTGCATCTCGCACAGTGCCGCGATCTTCCTGAACGGGGTGATTCCGCCGACATTCGGCATCGAGCAGCGCAACCAGTCGATCAGGTTTTCCTCCACCAGCGGACGGATGCCGTCCATCACGTCAGCGAACTGCTCACCCGCGGCGATGGGCACGCTGGTGTGCTGGCGCAGCTGGCGGAACAGCGTGGTGTCCACGATGTTGCGCAGCGGGTCTTCCACGAAGAAGGGATCGAACTGGGCGATGCGTTCGATCAGGCGCAGCGTGTCGTTCAGTTCGAAGCGTGTGTGCAGGTCGATGAGCCAGTCGCCATCGTCGCCGACACCCAGACGCAGCTGTTCGCAGACCCGCGCGGTTTCGGCGACGGCGCGGCGCATGTCGAGGGTACCGTTGGCGTCGTAGTCGATGCCGTGGAAGCGCACGGCGCGGAAGCCGGCGTCCATCGTGGCGCGGGCGGAATCGCGGGCATTGTCGACGTTCAGGGTGCCGTAACTCTGGTAGCACTCGATATGGTTGCGGGTGCGGCCGCCCAGCAGTTCATACAGGGGAACGTCCATCGCCTTGGCCTTGAGGTCCCACAAGGCGCAGTCCAGCGCGCCGATGGCATGCAGCTTTTCGCGGCCCGGCGTGTAGAACTTGTTGCGGTAGAGGCGGCTCCACAGATATTCGATGCGGAAGGGATTCTCGCCGATCAGCATGCCGGCGAGATCGTCGAACAGGTCGCGCGCGCCACCCTGGCCGATGCCGAACATGCCGTTGTCGGTTTCGATCTTTACCAGCATGGCGCTCTGGTTGATCCAGCCGGAGAGGCCGCTTTCGTCGCTGGGGTTGAAGATGCTGATTTTCGTGATGCGTGTATCGGGCAAGGCAGCTTCGGCGCGCGTGGGCAGCACTGTTTCCAGCGCTGCGGCGGAAAGCGACAGGGCGATGGCCTGGCAGAGTTGGCGACGGTTCATGGAGTTCCCCGGGAGTGAGTTGTTCTGGTGTGGCCAGAGCATAGCGGAGCGGCTACCGGCTTGCATCCTGCTGGGGTATGCTCGGGACAAACCACTGGCAATTTCCGAGAGGACATCCATGACCATCCTGCTGCGCCGGCTTGTCGCAACGCTTTGCTTCGGCAGCGCCCTTTCCGCCCTTCCCGTCCTGCCCGCCTTTGCCGCCGAATATCCGCTGGACTACGAGGCCTATGTGCGCGACTTCAACAGCGGCAACGATGCCGGCCTCGTGGAGAAGTACTTTGCTGAAGACACTGTGATGATCAGCGCCAGCGGCAGCTACCACGGCCACGCCGGCATGAACGAATTCCTGGCCTGGGCGCACGACGGCGTGCGCGAAATCCTGCGGCCCGTATCAGTGGTGCAGGACATGGACGACATCTTCGTGGAAGTGGACATGGACTTCGTGGCCACCAAGGAGCGTCCCGAGTTTCCCTTTGGCCATCTGCTGCCGGGCGACATTGTCACCGTGAAGTTCCTGGCGCATTACAGCGTGAACCCCGAAGGCAAGATCACGCAGCTGCAGACCATGACCTGGGAACCGGAGCGCGGCATCAGCAAGATACCCAAGCTGGGCACACATGCCGGGCAGCAGGCGGCGTTCTATGCCTACACGGCCGCGTTCAGTGCAGGGCTGGCGCCACAGTATTCGTCGTACTACACGGATGACGTGACCCTGGTGCTGCCGTCGGCACCGGCACTGAGCGGCAAGCAGGCGATTGTGGAGTACTACTCGGCGATGGCCGCGAGCGTGCGCGAGTCAGTGTCCGTGCAAAGCGTGATCTTTGATGATCTTGCCGTGTCGGCGCATGTGATCAGCACCTTTACCGCCGTGGCGGACGCGCCGGATTTTCCGGTGGGTGCGCTGAAAAAGGGCCAGGGCTGGCGTGTGCCACTCAACGTGAACTACAGCTTGCGTGATGGCCTCATCAGCCGCATTGAAGTGAGCCGGTTAGGCGAACCCACTCTTATAGAAGCGCCCTGACCGAGCGTAGTGCCTGCTTCAGGCACCCGCTGCCGCAATATAGTCATCGACGATGCGCTCCAGCATCGTCAAGGGCACCACGCCGGCGCCCAGCACCACATTGTGGAACTGCTGCAGGGAGAATTGCTCACCCAGGGCAGCACGTGCCTTTTCGCGCAGCTCCACGATCTTCAACTGTCCAATCATGTAGGCACAAGCCTGGCCGGGATTGACTACATAGCGATCGATTTCGCTGGGGGGCATGCCATAGTCGATGGCCTGCTGCCGGGTCCAGCCCATGGCATGCAAACCGGTGTCCACCACGAGGCGGCGCGCGCGGAACAGCATCGAGTCCAGGTAACCGATGCGGCTTTCGATGTCCCCTTCGTACCAGCCGGATTCGTCGGCGAGGCGTTCAGCGTAGAGTGCCCAGCCTTCGGTGATGGCGGAGTTGCCGCCAAAGGCGCGCATCTGCATGAAGCGTGGCAGCTCCTGGTTCTCGGTGATGAGTGCCAGCTGGAAGTGATGCCCCGGCACTGTTTCGTGGTAGACCAGCGAGCGCTTCTCGTAGCGCATCAGTTCGTTGTCACGCAGCGGGAACTGGAAGATGCCGGGGCGTGAACCGTCGAGCGGCGGCGTGGTGTAACTGGCTGCCGCCGTCTCCCAGCGGAATTGCGGATAGGGCTGCGCCACCACGGGCGTCTGCGGCATGGCATCGAACAGCGCTGCCGAGCGCACGAGGGCATCGGCCACGAAAGCCTCGATGTCCTGACTCATTGCCGCGCGGCCGGCGTCGTCACGGGAGTAGGCGGTGCGCGCGTCCAGCTGTGCCGTGCGCTCCAGAATGCTGCCCTGGGTCAGCCCGATCTGGCGGAACAGTTCATCCATCAATGCTTCGATGCGGGCCACTTCCTGCAGGCCGATCTCGTGGATCGCTTCCGGCGTGAGGTCGGTGGTGGTGAAGGCCTGCAGTTGCTGGCGATAGATGGCGGCACCATCGGCGAAGCGCCACAGCCCGGCATCTTCCGTGGCAAGCGGCAGTTGGCGCTCCAGCTCTGCAATCGCGGCCTGCCAGGCGGGGATGATTTCGTTCGTGACGATGGTGGTAGCACGCGCCAGCAGGGCATCACGTTCGCTTGCGGGCAGATCCGTGAGGGCAGCAGCCTTGTCGGCCAGCGTCGTCACCAGAGGATTGGCCTCCGGCGCGCTGGCAATGAACTGCTGCAGTTGCGCCACGGTGCTGCGCAGGATGAAGGCCGGCGGCACCACGCCGCGTTCTGCCCGGGCTGCGGCATCGGCGATGGCTTCGCGCAGGCGGTCGTCGACGAGCTGCAGGCGCGCCACATAGTTGTCGGCATCACGCGCATCCAGCAGCGGCTGCTGCACGGTAAGCGAGTTGGGCAGGGACACGTTGGCGCCGTTGAACTGGTTCAGCGGCCAGGCGATGTAGTCCAGGAAGGGTTCATCGGTCAGCCCCATTTCGAGCTGCCACTGCAGCAGCCCGGCCGACAGCTGTTGCACGGGGGTTGCCTGCGTGAGGTCCTGCTGGGCGAGTCCGTCCAGCACCTCGCGCGCCTGGGCGAAGCGCTGCAGCTGGTAGTCGCGCGTGCGCGGGGTGAGTTGCCGTTCCAGCGCGTCCTGGCGCTCGCCCTGGAAGTAGCCGCTGACGATGGCCTGGTCGGGATTGGCTTCGACCCAGCGATCGGTGCTGGTGGTGAAGAAAGCGTCCAGTGCTGCCTGCGCGGTGGCGGCCGGCGGAGCAGCAGCATCGGTTACGGGCGCGACCGATTCCGGCGCGGGTGGCTCACTGCAGGCACCGAGCAGGGCCGACAGCACCAAGAGTCCGGGTATCAAAATCCTGGTTGCCATCGTTGGGCCCCTCCGGTCCGGGTATGTGGATACAGGTGCGACTGTATACCCTCACAGAAGTCTGTGCACTACGCCAGTTGCCGGTGACCTCTCACGGTTTGAAGACCTGCACTTGCAGCTCCTTCACCGGCTTGAAGTGGCGTGCATTGGCGCTGCAGAGCTTGAGATTGTTCTCCACGGCCGTGGCGGCGATGACTGCGTCACCCGCCCGCATGCCGGCCGAGAGCGCGAACTCCTCCACATACACCATGGCCCGGTGGCCGATGTTTTCGGTCAACGGGAGAATCGTGAAACCGAAGTCGCCGAGAAAATCCTTGATCACGCGATGCTGGGTCTTGCCTTGCGCGCACTGCAGCAACTCCATGTAGGTCTGGGCCGAGATGAAGCGTTCGGTGTCCTGCTCGACGAGACGCGCCGCCCTGGAATTGCCGCGTTGTATCCAGATGAGGATGTCCGTATCAAAAAGCATGGCGCGGCTTCCGCAGGCTCGTCATGACGTCCTCCACCGCGGGAGTGTCATCCTTGAGCATGCCGAACATCGGGTGCTCGATGACCTTCTGCCTTGGCTCCTTGCGCACAGGCTTGATCACGCCTTTTACCTTTCCATGGTAGAGCACGGTAACCTCCTCGTTCCTTTCCAATGCTTCGAGAATTTTGGTGGATTTGTAACGCAGATCCAGAATCGATGCCTTCATGTCGCACTCCCACAAATGTCTAGCGATTGTAGACATATTTTCCGATGTCGGCATTTGCCCAGTAAAGCAGGGAATCCTGCGTTTGCCACTGGGCATGCAGGAATCGACTGGGGTATGCTCCAACCAAACCATACGAGGCGCCCATCCCGAGGCACCCAGTCCCCGTTCAGGACCTCCCTCATGCCCCTGATCCTTGCCGACAACCGCCTGCTGCGCTTCTTCTCTTTTACCGTGTTCTACATTGCGCAGGGCCTGCCCTTCGGCCTCGTGTCCTATGCGCTGCCGGCGTTCCTGGCCGAGCGCGGCACGGAGCCGGGCGCGATCGGTGCATTCATTGGTCTGGCCATGCTGCCGTGGAGCTTCAAGCTGCTGGCCGGACCCTTGATGGATCGCTTTACCTATCTGGCAATGGGACGCCGCCGGCCGTGGGTGATCCTCGCGCAGCTGGGGCTTGTGGTGGTGGGCGGCAGCTTTGCGTTCTTTCCGGAAGGGCTCGAGCACCTCGCGGTGCTCACGGCGCTGTGCTTTTTGCTGAACTGCTTCGGCGCCACGCAGGATGTGGCTGTGGATGGCATGGCCATCGACGTGTTGCCGCGCGAGGAACACGGCCGTGCCAACGCCTTCATGGCCTTCGGGCAGGTGGCGGGCATTTCGGCTTCCACTGCGATCAGTGCGTTTGCGCTGCAATCCATGGGGCTGGCCGGCGTGGCGCTGATGCTGTTCATCGGCTTCGGGCTGATCCTGTTCTGGAGCATCGTGGTGCGCGAACGCGCTGGCGAGAAAGTGCTGCCGTGGACCGAGGGTGAGCCCACCCAACGTTCGCTCAGCCTGAAGGCCTCGGGCTGGAAGCAGATCGGCGTGGATCTGGCCAAGGTGCTGTTCCTGCCGGCCAGCCTGCTGCTGATGTGCGTGTCGTTCCTGTTCCGCTTTGCCGACGGCCTGTGGATTACGGTGGCGCCGGTGGTGGTGGTGCAGGAGCTGGGCTATGCCAGCACGCAGTATTCGTCGTTCACGGCGCTGTCGAGTTTCATTGCCGCGCTGGCGGGGCTGGGCGTGGGGCTGTTCATCGACCGCCAGGGCGTGAAGACCATGTACCTGCTGGCCTTGCTGGCCTACGGGGTGCTCGCCGTAGCCGTGGGGTTCGTGGAGCCGCTGTGGTCCATGCCCGGCTTTTTGATCGGGCTGGGCTTCCTGCAGGCCTTCATCTACCAGGGCGTGTTCGTCAGCTTCATCGCCATCCACATGAACCTGTGCTGGGTAAAGGTGGCCGCCACGCAGTTCGCCCTTTATATGGCCTGGGTGAACCTGGCACGCTCGCTGGGCAATGGCGCGCTGGCCTTCCTGCAGGACAGCTTCGAATACCGGCAGATGTTCTTCGTGATCGGCGTGAGCTTCTTCGTGGCCGTGGCCCTGCTGTGGAAAGCCAACCTGGCCGCACACGCCCTGAAGGTCCAGACCCTCGAACAGGCCGACCTCGCGTAGGGGCAGGCGCGGGGGCCCGCCCTTACGGCCATATTATTTCCGCTTTGCGGGGGTGGGGATTCGGGGGTAGTCTGGACGCTACGCCATCACGCCCCGGAAGACTCCCCATGATGTCCGCCCGCTCCCGCCTGCCGCTTGTGGCAGCTTCTGCCGTCCTGTTGCTGGGCTCTTTCATGGCGCCATCGGCGGCTGTGGCGCAGAAGCCGGCGTGGACCCCGATCGCGGAACTGCTGGTGGGCAGCCTGGGCGAATCGGACCCGGTGCGTATGTCGGACGTGATGACGCGCTGCACCGCACTGACCATCACGCTGGCCAGCCTGGCCGCGGACTTCTCGCCGGAAATGTCGGATCGCTACCGCGCAGAGGCCGACCGCTTCATCCAGAACGGCGTGCTGATCGAAACCAACCTGGAGAAAGAGATGACCGGCAAGGACGCGGACATCGATGTCGTGTCCAACCTGCTGGTAGCCGAAGTGAAGGGCATGCTGACCGGCTACAACGCGTGGATCGATGACAACAACAGCAGCAGCGGTTCGTACCTCAACAACGAGATCGAGCTGGAAATGGACAGCTGCCATCTGGCGTCGCGGCTCGCTACTCAGATGCAGACTGAATGAGCCGCTGAGCAAACAGCGGCTCCTGCAGCACTGCCGCTCAACGCGGCAGCTTCACCATACGGTCACCCTGAAACGACCCTACCCAGATGGCACCATTGGCCTCGATGGCCACTGAAGTGCCATTGATCCAGGCCCGGCCTTCATTGTCATGCAGACGCGTCACTGCCAGCGTGGCGGGATCGACTTCGGCTACCACCATGCCCTGCAGGCAGGGATCGTCCGAATCCGTGGGGCAATTGCCCTGCACACCCCTGATGCCGGCCGCGAGGATCTTGCCGCCCGGCGTCCAGGTGAGGTTGTCCGGCATGAAGCCGAGGTCCACCTGGCCCACTTCGCGCTGCTCTGCCAGGTCGTACTTCTTGAAGTCACTGGTGGTCCAGCCGCTGACATAGGCGTAGCGACCATCGCTGGAGGCGACCACCCCATTCGGATAGCCATACTCGGTGCCAGGCAGGACCACCTCGCCACCCGCCGCCATCCACACACCCACATTGCCCGTGGGCGTGCCGTCAAACAGGTCCTGGCCTTCGCGCTGGATGGCCTGCGGACGCGTGGCCACGAAGCTGCCGTCGGCCAGGGCATAGACATCGTTATAGGGTTCCGCCGCGGGCACGCAGCCGCGCCAGGCGAGTGACCACTGCATGCCACTCTGCACGAGTTCATACATCTCGACCGACTCGCGCACGTTGTGATTCACCACATAAAACTGCCACTCGCCACTGGTCCGCTGCGTCAGCGACAGGCCGTGCGGGCTGACCTGCGCGCCGATGGACTCGGTACAGGCGGGATCGCCCCAGCCTTCGCGCTTGTCTGCACTCAGCGCAATCTCGCTGAACTGCTGCGTCGCAAAATCGTAGAAATCCAGCGGAAAATCCTCGCCCTGGCCAAAGTTCGCGATGATGAGCTTGCTGCCATCCGGCGTCACTTCAAAGTCTTCCGGTGCGCGCGTGCCGCAGATCAGCTCCACATCGCCATCGCTGCCGCAGTCGAGCAACGGCGGGTTGAAGGCGCCGGGCTGGGCCTGTGCCGGCAAGGCAGCGAGCAGCAACAGGGGCGCAAGGGCGAGGCAGGGCTGGCGTTTCATGGCGGGATTCCTTTTTGTCGTTTTGATGTGGGAGCACTGGATCGGTGAAAGTACCGGATGGCAAGCACTGCACTGGCCTGTGCGGCCCGGTTGGGCCCATAATCCGTCACGGAATCACCGCAATCAAGTGGGGCGCCGCAGACAGGCTCCCGCCCACTGCTTACCGGAACCGAATCATGACCATCTGGTGCCGCACCCGCGCCGAATTCGACACGCTCACCACCGTCCTGGAACCCTACCGCAAGCTGGTGGAAACCCGCCTGCTGCAAACGCCGGAAACCATGGGCTACTGCCGCGCCTGCGGCAAAACCACGCTGCTGAATACCGGCCCGGACCCGGTTCCGGGCGAATGGAAGAACCTGCTGGAGGGCATGCTGTGCAGCTGCGGGCTCAATGGCCGCATGCGCCTGTGCCTGCAGGTGGTGGAGGAGGAAACACTCGGCAGGAGCATCAAGGACGCCGCGATACTCGAACGCATCACGCCGCTGTTCCCGCACATCGCCAAGCGCCTGCCCGGCATCATCGGCTGCGAGTTCGTTGCGCCGCAGCACACCGGTGGGTCCCTGCACGATGTCCACGGCATACCGGTGCGCCACGAGAACTTCATGGCACTGTCCTTCGCCGACAACAGCCTGGACCTGCTGCTGCACTTTGACGTGCTGGAACATGTGCCGGACGCCCGGGTGGCGCTGCAGAATGCCTGGCGCGTGCTGAAGCGTGGCGGCAAGACGGTGTTTTCCTGTCCCTTCTATCACAACCTGTCGCACAACATCGTGCGCGCCGTGATGGCGGACGGAGCGATCAAGCACCTGATGGAGCCCTGCTACCACGGCAATCCGATGTCCGGGCAAGGCAGCCTCGTCTATATCCATCCCACCTGGGACATCATGGAACTGTTGGTGGAGATCGGTTTTGTCGATGTGCGCATCGGCTTGTCGTACAACCCGACCGAAGGCAGCGTGTCCAACGGCTGTCCCTACCAGGACGGCCATACCTGGCCGGTGGTACTGGTGGCGACGAAGTAAGCGCCGATATTGCTAGGGGAACTTTGGTCGGGGCTTGCAGGCGACAAAGATGGCATTGGCGCTGCTACCGTCCCAACCACGCAACAGTTCATAGTCATGCCCGAGCACGGTAACCTCAAAGCCGGTGCGTTCGAGCAGTTCCTGCAACTGCGGGAAGGTCAGCGCCGTCATCACGTGATGGTCGTGCCATTGCTCGTTACCTGCTGCTGACTGGCGTGCAATCGTAAGATTGAGATCCAGCACCTCTCCTGTCCCGCGATAGCGCCAGCCGGATTTGAAACTCAGCTCCGTGTCACCCTCCTGCAGCCGCGTCGTCACGCCATCGTCATTCTGCACGCCACGTGCATCCACTGCATTGAACAGCAACACGCCTCCCGGCTTCAGCGCGGCAAGACTGCGCTTGAGTGTTTCGGCCAGCGCACTGGTTGGATGGCTGTAGTGCATGGAGTAAAGGAAACAGGTGATGAAGTCGAAGCTGTCATGCTGCTCGAAGGCGGCAAGATCGCAGAGCTGCAACGACGCAGCGGGGCAGCGCTGCGCAGCGCGCGCCAGCATCGCAGCGCTGTTGTCGAGACCATGCGGAACAAAGCCGTGCTGCTGCATGTCGAGCAGGTGTTGGCCGGTACCGCAAGCGAGATCCAGATACTGGTGCCCGCCGCTCTGGGCGAAGGCCGCAAACACGCGACGCGCGAAACTGCACTGGGCGGCATAATCGATCTCGGCACAGAATTGGTCGTAATACCCGGATAAATCCGCGTACAGGTTGCCGGAAACGGACATGCAAGAGTGCCGTGAATGAATCGGCGCGCATTATCGCATAGACTCCTGCGCAACCAAGGAGCCCTTGATGCCCGTCATCTACCAGAAGCGTGTGGGCAAGACCCGCTACGAAATCCGCACGCACGGCAAGACCGTGCGCCTTTACACTAACAAGGTGATGCACACGCAGTACCATCCCGGCCGCCCCAGTCGTGGTGTGTGGGATCTGTTGGTGTTGCCGGCTCTGGCCTTGCCCAAAGTGGAGCGCGTGCTGTTGCTTGGCCTCGGTGGCGGTGCGGCAATTCACCTAATACGCGCATGGTGCCCCGGCGCACACATCACGGCGCTGGAGCTGAATCCTGTGCACATCAGTCTGGCGCGCCGCTTCTTCGACGTGAAGGGCCGCGATCTGACGCTGGTACACGGCGATGCGCGCGCGTATGTCGAAAACTACAAGGGCGAACCCTTCGACCTCGTCATTGAAGACGTATTCCAGGACAGTGAAGGCATCCCGGACCGCGCCTTCGTGGCGGACCGCCGCTGGTGCATGGCGCTGCACAAGCTGGTGAGCAAGCGCGGCGCACTGGTGATGAATACCTTGTCGGTGGCGCAACTGCGCAGCACGGCGCTGATGCAACAGGATGCGGTGCACAAGTGCTGGGCCTCGCACCTGTCACTCACGATGCCGGCTTACGCCAATGTGGTAGGGGCCTTCTACCGTCAAGCCGTGAGTCCGGCCGACTTGCGCAAGATCATCCGCAGTGATGCGAAACGTCTGCAGCAGGAGCGCAGCCAGCAGTTGCGCTATAAAATCGCCGTCTGGACTCGCCGGATTCGTTGATCATGCTGTGTTTTGCCTCTGCTGCTCTCTTGCACCTGCGTCATGCCGGCCTGGTGCTGCTGGCTGCCACGCTTGCGCTGCCTGCGGTAACTCTCTATGCGCAACAGTTGTCAGGCGAGGAGTATCTGCAGACCGGCTATAACGGCGATGCACTCGACAACCCAATAGCCGGGCTGGCGGCCAGACTGGAAAGTGGCGAGCTGACGCTGGAGTGGCGCGCCTCGCGCGGCTACTTCGATTCCTTCCTCGAAGCTCTCGGCATCGATCCGGATTCGCAGGTGCTGGTGTTTTCCAAGACCAGCCTGCAGTACCAGAAGATCAGCTGGCAAAAGCCGCGCGGCATCTACTTCAACGACAGTACCTGGATCGGTTTAGTGCTGGACAGTGACATCGTCGAGATCACCACGATGGACGACAAGCTCGGCCCCGTGTTCTATGTATTCAACAACACGCGCAACCCGGGCCCCGGGGTCGAGCGCCTGAACCAGCGCTGTCTCGTATGCCACGACTCCAACGGCACCATGGGTGGCGGCATTCCGTTGCTGCTGGCGCGTTCCGGTCTCTACGACTACAACGGCAACCAGCTGCAGGACATCTCCGGCATCGACAACACCACGGACCAGACGCCTTTCGCGGAGCGCTGGGGCGGCTGGTTCGTGACGGGCCAACACGGCGACCAGACGCACATGGGCAATATCCAGCTGCCCAATGCCGGGGAAGTGGCGCAGGTCGAGCAGTACCAGCTCGGCAATCTCGACACGCTGGCAGGTCAGGACTTGTTTGACACCGCGCCCTACGCGCGCGCCACCAGCGACCTTGTGGCCTTGATGGTACTGGAGCATCAGGTGACGGTGTTGAACCAGCTCACCTATGTGAAGTTCAAGGCGCCGGCGGTGCTGGCGCGCGCGAAAATGCTCGATGCCCTGCAGGCGCCCACCTGGGATGCCTTGCCGGAGCGCGCACAGCGCACACTGAAGCGCATGCTCGACAAGCTCGTGCGGCTCATGCTGATGGAGGACGCCATTACGCTGGCGGAACCCATCAGCGGTAATGCCGGGTTTCGTGCTTGGTTCGAAGCGCAAGGTCCGCGCGATGCGCAGGGCCGCAGCTTGCGCGAACTCGACCTCGACACACGACTGTTCCGCTACCCACTGAGCTATCTGGTACAGTCGCGCGAGCTGGCCATGCTGCCTGCCTTTGCACGTGACTATATCTGGCACGAATTGGCGGCGGTATTGCAGGGCGACAAGCCAAACCCGGCGCTGGAGCCTGTTTCTGAGGAGGACTTGCTCGCGATGTTTGAGATACTGCAAGAGACGCAGCCAGAGTTTGCTGCGGTGGCTGCAGGGGGCCGTCGGGGGGAGTGACAGGTTTTTCTCGCCAACGCCGTTGTCGCCGCAGCACGCAACCCCCCAAGCTTTGCTTTACCCACCCCACCCGTGCAAAATCAGGCGCAATCCAGCCTGAGAGGGGAACCTCATGCCAACCAGAAAATCCCGCGCAACCACAGTGGCCACCACCCTGCTCCTGTCCACCCTCGCCCATGGCGCGCTCGCAGCAGATGCAACCAACGGCGTCACCGCCGGCGAGCTCATCGTGGAACCACCCACGCTGCTGTCACTGGGCTTTGAGTGGCTGATCGAAGGCGATGACAACCGCAATGCGAGCGTGGCTCTGCAGTATCGCAAGGCCGGCGAGAGTCGTTGGCGCGAAGGGCTGCCGCCGCTGCGGCTGCAAAACGAACGCACGCTGTATGCACCGGTGCTGGATTACGTCGCTCCCAACATGTTTGCCGGCAGTGTGTTCTATCTGGAGCCGGATACCGAATACGAAGCGCGCCTCACGCTGAGCGATCCCGACGGCGTTACCGGCCAGGCGGAGCGCATCGTACAGGTCCGCACGCGCGCAGAGCCGATGGCCTCCACCACGGGCCGCATCTTGCACGTGTATCCACCCGGCCATACCGGCCCTGAAGAACAGCCGGCCTATCACGGCCTGCTGGCGGCTTACTACGAAACCGCGCTGGGCGGCGATTGGAGCCGCGCTGCACCGGTACGGGTAAAACCCGGCGACACCATCCTTGTGCATGCGGGCGTCTACAAAGAGTACGACCGCCACAACTACAGCCACGAAATCCAGAGCGGCTACACCACCTGCTGCGGCACGCCGTGGGACGGCACCTACTACCTCACCGCTGATGGCACGGAAGCACAACCGATCACCATCAAGGCGGCCGGCGACGGCCCAGCAATTTTTGATGGCGACGGCAACACCGTGCTGTTCAACCTGATGGGCGGCGACTGGCACCTGTTCGAAGGGCTGGTGTTCCGCAACACCAACATTGCCATCGAAGCCGGCATGAAGGGCATCGCCGGCGGCATCGGGCTTGCCGTGAAGCACAGCCGCTTCGAGGATCTTGGCGTTGCGATCCACTCCGACTGGTCAGGCTCACGCAATTTCTATATCGCCGACAACGAGATGATCGGCAAGCGCGAACCGGAATTGATGGGCTGGTACAACATCCCGCCCTGGAACGAGCAGCCGAACTTCGCCGAGAGCCGTATTCTCGACTCGTACTATGCCGTGTCGATCTACGGCGCCGGCCACGTCATCGCCTACAACCGCGTGACGGGCTTCCATGACGGCATCGATCACGCCACCTACGGTATGCCAGACGACTATCCGAACACGCCGCGCGAGCGCATGCCGGTATCCATCGACATCTATGGCAACGATGTGTCCAACGTGGACGACAACTGCTTCGAGGCTGATGGCTCGATGCACAACGTGCGCGTGTTTGACAACCGCTGCTTCAACGCAGGTGTGGGCGCCATGAGCCCGCAGCCGGTATTCGGCGGGCCCGTGTACTTCATCCGCAATGCGGTCTACCACAGCCCCTTCGGACCCGTAAAAATCCAGGGTGACCCCGCCGGCATCCTGTACTACCACAACACCTACGTCGGCGAGTTCCACCAGCTGACGCCGGCCTCCAACCTGCATCTGCGCAACAACCTGCTGCTGGGACAGGAACGCCGTCCTGCCGTGCTGGCCGTGCAAACGCGCACGGATTACAGCTCATCGGACTACAACGGGTTTCGCGTGAATACCCTGGAGGGGCCAGCCTTCAGCTGGAGTGCACCAGCGGCCGGCCAGCGCACACTGTACGCCGCACCGCTGCAGCCACAGACCTTCGCTGACTTCGCAAGCTACCAGCAAGGCACGGGGCAGGACACACACAGCCTGCTGCTGGACTATGACATCTTCGTCAACGCGCCGATGCCGGATCTTGCCGCGCCGACGCGCCTGTATGATCCGGCAGAGATCGACCTGCGCCTCACGCGTGGTGCCGTCGCGATTGATGCCGGACTGGTGCTGCCGAACATCAACGATGGCTATGAAGGCCGTGCACCAGATCTTGGTGCTTACGAGTATGGCCACAGCGCACCACACTATGGGCCGCGCTAAAGTGGTCTCGCGTACAGATTAACTGCGGCTGCTGCTGAATAATCCTGAAATTGAACGTCGCATGCCACCTCGTCTTGGCATGCGGCGTTCAACCATATCCACCCCCGTGGATGTAAAAAGTATTTCAGGAGAAATATGAAACCAGCAGTAACGATTTTCCCGGCAGTACCCACACGTCTCGCCCTGGCTATAGTAGCCGCCCTTTCTGCCCCCATGGCCTTTGCTGGTGATGATGGCTGGTTCGGTGGCCTCAGCGCCGGCCGCACCGAGATCGATATCGAGAAGGCCCCGATCGTTGCAGACTGGCAGCGCAACGGCTTCGCCACCACAAGCATTACCGACTTCGAACAGGACAACGGCTACAAGATCTTCAGCGGTTACCAGTTCAACCAGAACTTCGCCATCGAAGGTGGCTATTTCTCGCTGGGCGAGTTCGGCTACATGGCTGAGCTGAACCCGATCGCCACGACGCGTGCCGATGCGCGGGTAATGGGTCTCAATCTCGACCTCGTGGGCATCCTGCCCATGACGGACAGGCTGCAGGCATTCGGCAAGATCGGCACGATCTACGGTCAGTCCCGCGAGCAGTACTCCGGTTATGGCGTCACCCTCACCGACTTCCAGAACCGCGAACGCGAACTGAGCTACACCTATGGTTTGGGTCTGCAGTATGACTTGACCCCGCAATGGGCCCTGCGTCTGGAAGGAGAGCGCTTCAACATCAAGAACACCGTGGCGCGCAACGAAGACATCGACCTGTACTCGCTTGGCGTCGTGTACCGCTTTGGCAAGAAAGCCGCAGCAGCACCCACTCCGGCACCGCGCGCTGCAACTCCTGCACCAAGCGAAGCTGCAACGCCGGCACCCGCTGCACCGAACCGCATTACCGTCTCCGCTGATTCACTGTTCGACTTCGACAGCTCGACTGTGAAGCCTGCTGGCAAAACTGACCTCGATGCATTGGTGAAAGACCTGAGCAATGTGGACTTCGACATCATCATGGTGACTGGCCATACCGACCGACTTGGTACTCCTGACTACAACATGAAGCTGTCGCAGCGTCGCGCCGAGGCCGTGAAGGACTATCTGGTGCAGTCCGCCAATATCGCCCCGGCCAAGATCACCGTCCATGCCGTCAACAGTTCTGAGCCGGTAACAAGCTCGGCACAGTGCGGTAGCGGAATGGCAAGAGCAGCCCTGATTACCTGCCTTGCACCGGATCGTCGTGTGGAAGTGGAAGTGACTGGCACCCCGGCGCGCTGATACAACGACCTGCCCGCTTATTCGGGCGACCATGCCGAAGCGGCGACCATGAAGGCCATGGTCTCCGCATCCAGTGCACTGTTGTCGCCCGGCGGAAAATAGCTGAGCTTCACCACCACGGTGCGCGTGTCGGGATCAATGTAGATGTATTGCCCCTGCAGGCCAATGGCGCTGAAAGCGTTGTTGTCACCCATGGTCCACCACTGCAGACCGTAGCCACCACGGCGCTGGTCTTCACCACCGCTGGGCCGGGTGGACTGTGCGATCCAGTCAGCGGAAACGAGACGGGTGCCATTGGCCACGCCACCGTCCAGCACCATCTGACCGAAGCGCGCATAGTCGCGCAAGGTAGCGTTGAATCCGGCGCCACTGAATTCACGGCCCACGCCTGGCTCGCCGTCCATGATGTAGTAAGCATCAGCCTCGGCACCGAGCGGTTCCCACACACACTCTGCGGTGTACGCGGCAACACTGCCACCACTGACGCGCTCGACCAGCCAGCCCAGCACGGCGGTGTCGATGGTCTTGTACTGGAATACCGCGCCGGGCTCGTGCAGACGTGGCAAGCTGCGCGCGGCATCGACAAAGCGCGCCGTATTGCGCACCAGCGCGGCGATATGGTTGCTGGCGGCCGTGCCGGGGTTGGCAAAATCGTAGCGCTCTTCGTAATCGACGCCGGAGCGCATCTCCATTACCTGACGGATGGTGACACCAGCATAGCCACCGCTGTCCAGCTCGGGGAGGTAGGCGGTCACCAGATCATCGAGGGAGGCGATACGGCCTTCTTCCAGCGCACAACCGATCATCACGGAGGTCAGCGACTTGGTCATGGACCATCCGATGAAGCGCGAGGCGGGCGTACTGTTGTTGCGATACAGCTCGCTGACGATGCGACCATCCTTCATGACCAGCAGCGCATTGGTATAGGTGCGCTCCAGCACCTCGGTAGCGGCATGTTCAGTGCCATCAAAGGTATAGGTGAAATCCAGCGTCTGATCGCTCTGCGGCAACTGCCACACTGCGCCGCTGCGCGCCACCGTGCGCGTCGTGAAGAGACTGTCCATACTGCGGAACAGCAGCGGACTGACGTTGTTGTCGAGCATGTGCCAGCGCAGCATCTGCACCGCCACCGGCACGTCCGTCACTGGCGTTGCAATCTGCAGAGGTGGTGGCAGCACCTGTTGCGCAGCAGCAGTGCCGGCGATGCAGGAAAAGAGCAGGGCAAACTTGAGGCGTATGGGTTTCATGGGCAGTCCTCCGTGCCTCCTTTCAGTTGAGGCCACAACGCAGTGTAACCGCAGGGGCTGGCGCGGGGCCCGCCCCTACGGGACCAGCTCGAGCGTGTCGTCACCAATGAGGATGAGGCGGCTTTTGTAGAGCCGGCCGATGGCGCGCTTGAAGTTCTTTTTGCTGGTCTTGAACAGCCGGTGCACTTCCTCAGGAGAGGTCTTGTCGGACAAGGGCGCTTTGCCGCCTTTCTTGCGCAAGTACGCGAGGATCTGCTCTTCCAGTTCCTCGCGGCTTTCGGCATCCAGCTTGGTAATGCTGAGGTCGATCTTGCCGTCAGGCCGTATCGCCTTGATCCAGCCTTTCAGATACTGGCCGACCTGCAATGGCTGCGGGAACTCGCTGCGGTAGATGAGACCTACGTAGCGGTCATCCACCACGGCCTTGTAGCCGAGGTCGGTTTCGGAGAGCACTTGCAGCTCCACCGCCTGGCCGGCGGTAAGTGAACCCGGGGCTGGCTTGTCCTCGTAATCCCATTCCTGTTTGAGCATCAGCGCAGCTTCAGCACTTTGGCGGCAGTGTCCTTCATGATGAGCGGCAGCACGTCATCCTTGAAGCCCACTTCCTTCGCCTGCTCTATCCACTTCTCCGGCTTGATCAGCGGGAAGTCAGAGCCGAACATCATTTTGTGCTTCAGCGGCCCGTTGGCGTACTTGATGACCTGTGGCGGGAAGTACTTGGGCATCCAGCCCGACAGGTCGATGTAGACGTTGGTCTTGTGCAGCGCCATCGACAGGCTTTCATCGGTCCAGGGCCAGGAGGGATGCGCCATGATGAAGGTCATGTCGGGGAACTCGGCCGCCACTTCATCCACCAGCATGGGCTGGCCGTACTTCAGCTTCACACCACCGCCACCGGGCAGGCCAGTGCCCATGCCGCTGTGACCGGTGTGGAAGATGGCAGGCAATTTGTATTCAGCGATTACTTCGTAGATCGGGTAGGCCATGCGGTTGGAAGGATCGCAGTTCTGCATGATGTGATGGAACTTGAAACCCTTGACCCCGTAATTCTCGATGAGGTCCCTTGCTTCGCGCGCACCCAGTTTGCCCTTGTGCGGATCGATGGACGCGAAGGGAATCACGATGTCGTCGTTCTTTGCTGCGATTTCGGCGACTTCATAGTTGCTGATGCGTTTGGCGCCAATGGCCGATTCGCAGTCCACCGTGAACAGGCAGAAGGCGATCTGGCGCGCGCGGTAGAACTCGATGGTCTCCGCCATGGTGGGACGGCGGCGTTCGGCACCGAAATAGGCGCTGGCCGCATCCATGAACTTTGCCATTTCCGGATCTTCCGGATCGTGGCAGGAAACTTCGGCGTGGACGTGGACGTCGATGGCGTTGATCTTGGTGATGTCGATAGGCACGGGGTTTCCTTCTGGACTGAGCGTATGCTGGTTACCGGCAAGTATACTGCAGGAGCGGCGCGCCGCTTCAATCCCAGCCGGATGGCGTGCCGGCAGGCACGATCTCCATGTAGGCCTCTACGGCCTGGATCCTGTCATCGTAGATCTTGAACATCTCCCACACCGACAGTTCGCCCTCGGCGCGCATGACCGAACCGGGGCCGAAGTTCATGCGCAGCCACACGATGCCCTGCTCCTCGTCCACCGCTGCAACGCGTGCCGTGATGCCGGCCAGCGTGGGCAGGCGCTGTTCGCGGATGTTGTCGCAGCCGGCGAAGAAGGTGCAGTCGGGGCCGGCCATGAGCTGGCCATTCTCGAAGCGGTAGGCTCCGGCACCGAAGGGGGCATCGGAGGTGACGAAGCTGCCGACGCGCAGCCCCTCGCCGATCGGCAGCTCGACGCTGTCTTCGGTGAAGCGCACATTCTCCGCCAGAGGTGCACGTGCAGGATCATGGCGCACCATCGCATCGAGATAGCGGGTGGTAATGGAGCGCAGGCAGTCACGATCACAGTCCTGGGCAAATGCCGGCTGGACGAGGAAGCAGGTTGCTGCGAGCAAGGAAAGGCGGAATCGGGCAGGCATGGTGTGGTTCTCGGGTGGAATGGCTGCTGTTCACGTGCACGTTACCATGGCGCCTTGCAGCTGATAAGCCACGGGCGCCTCGCGCGGAAAAGCAGTTGATCTGCGGCGGCGTCAGGATCAGACTGCCTGAACACATGAACAGCAGAGGAAGGGAAACACCATGAGTAAAGAACAACGACCCAACAAGGAAGCCAAGAAGAAGCCGGCCTTGAACCAGAAAGAAAAGAAAGCCGCCAAAAAGGCCAAGGGCGCCAGCAAGCCGGATGTCTTCGGCAACAAATAAAGGTCAAGAACCAATGAAAAGGGCAGCTCAATGAGCTGCCCTTTTTTGTCACGGGTGCTTTGGCATCGTCGTTACTTGCCGATCGCTGCCATCAGGTCGGCGCGCGTCTGCGGCACCGCAGCGGCATGCACCGCCAGATAACGCTCGAACTGCAGGTTATTGGTATCCACATACTCCGCCAGGTTCACCACGAAGGGGTTGGCCTCGGCGCCATCCACGGGCAGCGTGAAGTCAGCCTGCATCAGCACGCCTTCGTTGGGCAGCAGCATCACGATGGTGCCTTCGCTGTGCAGGTTGGGGATGTGGTGCAGTTCCAACCGGCGCGTGGCGTCTTCCATTACCGTCACGCCGCTTTGCGCCGCCATGAACTGCGGATTCAGCGTCTCCTCACCGATCAGCGTGCGCGGCCCACTCAGGGCCATCTGCAGGAAGGGGATGTTGGCTTCGTGCGTGACGATGGTGGCACCGGCTCGCACCACGGGAATCATGCCGGCCGTGTGGTCGGAATGCGGATGCGTGTTGATGAGATAGCGCAGCGGCTTGCCGGGGAACAGACGCGCGGCTTCCGCCAGGATGGTTTCTCCCACCGCAGGCGAGCCACCGGCCTCGAAGGCCACCACATGATCGGCGAATTCCACGAGCATGGAGTAGTAGGCGGTCTTCAGCAGGTAGACGCCTTCGGCCAGCTGCTCGGCAATCTCCGCCGGTTGTGCTGGTGCACCACCGGGCGGCGGCCCGGGCGGTGCGGGCGGCGGCGGGATCGTGAGCAGTTCGGCCGCATTGGGCGGGTTCATGGTAACGCTGGCCACGTTGACACCAAAGATGCCACCGCCACCGCGCTGCTGTTCCATCGTGGTGGGCACCTGGACGCCGCCCAGTTCCTGGTAGTTGTCGTAGACGTTGCTTACCTGGAGGTCACCCATGAGGGCGTCGTCCACCCAGGTTTCCACGCGGCGCACCAGGCCGTTGCTGTCGAGATAGCCGTTGACGGTGTAGCGCAGGCCGCCAGGTGATACCTGGTCGGCAGGCGACTGCCAGGTGATTTGGGTCAGTCCATCGCTGCTGCTGCCCAGCGCGGCACCATATTGCTCGGCACCCTGCAAAAAGCCCCAGGGCGTCAGCCAGTAGTCCAGCTGCTGGCCCCAGCCACGCTGATCGGACGCCAGGTTCTGGACATAGGTGCCAGCCACGGGCGGCAACAGGAACATGTTGGAGGCGAAGGTTTCACCAGTGGCGCGCGAAACTGGCTGATTGAGGTCCAGCGTCCGCACGTAGTTGGTGATGTCGTCGCGGTCGGTCCAGGGCGCACTGGCCGTGCGGGTCTGGCGGAAGCTGTTGCGGATGCGCCAGGCGCTGCCGCTGTAGCTGATGGAGGTCATGCCGTCCATGCCCAGGGCATCCTGCGCCGTATCGATCAGCGCATCGGCATCCGGGGCGGCGACTTCTGCCGGGGCAGGTGCTGGCTCGGCTGGTGCTGGCGGGGCTTCGGACTGGCCGGAGCAGCCGCTCAGCAGCAAGGCGCCCAACAAAAGGCCGAGGCCGGTTTCTTTGGTAATGCCGGAATTCAGGTCTGACTGTTTCATGCTCCCTCCGCAGTGGTTCTTGGTGTTTTTGGATGTACTGCCTGGTCGCAGCCATTAGTACCACGGCAGGGAGGGGTTCACCAGCGCCCGCCCGCAGCCCCTGCCACCCTTTGAGGGGAGTGACCGCTTTTTCTCGCCAAGGGCGCCAAGGGGCCAAGACGCCAAGAGCCTGGTGATTGCTGAAGCTAAAACGCCTGAATTGGC
>JBIIWP010000115.1:0-9844 GCA_044338855.1 Pseudohongiellaceae bacterium
GTCCATTCGTACCCTTGCTGCCGACTATGAGCTGGCCACCAACACTGTTGCCAAGGCGATGCGCCAACTGGAGTTCCGCGGCATCATCCAGGCCCAGGATCGCGTGGGCTATATCGTGGTGAGCAAGGATGAAAGCATCGGCCGCTACCAGGCGCGCGGTGTCAGCTCCGACAAGACTGAAGTGCACAACGTGGTGGACAAGCTCGATCATGGGCTATTTCCCGGTGCATTCTGCAAGATCACCGAGGATTTCCTCACCGGCAATCCTGACAACTGCAACATCATCCATGCCGATGGCAGCGGCACCAAGTCCATCCTCGGCTACCTGCACTACAAGGAGACCGGCGACGCCACGGTGTTCCATGGCATCTCGCAGGACTCCATCGTGATGAACCTCGATGACCTGCTGTGCGTGGGCGTCAACGGTCGCATCCTCATTTCCAATACGGTGAACCGCAACGCCTTGAACTGCCCGGGTGAAGTGGTGGCAGAGTTGATTGCCGGCAGCGAAAGCTTCATGGCACGACTGCGTGAGTTCGGTGTGCAGATTTACAGCGGCGGCGGTGAAACCGCCGACGTAGGCGATCTCACCGGCACCATCGTGGTAGACAGCGTGGCCGTCTCGGTGATGAAGAAGAAAGACGTAATCACCGGTGCCGGCATCCAGCCCGGTCTCGTCATCGTGGGGCTGGCTTCGACCGGGCAGGCCAGCTACGAAACGCATAAGAACAGCGGCATCGGCAGCAACGGTCTTACCAGTGCGCGACACGAAATGCTGTCGCACTATTATGCGGAGAACTATCCGGAATCCTTCGACGGCAATGTCAGTTCCGAGTTGATGTACTGTGGCCCCTACAAACTCGAAGATGCGCTTCCGGAATCGACGCTGACCGTCGGTCAGGCCCTGCTCAGCCCGACGCGCACCTATGCACCGGTCATCTACAAATTACTGGAAGAACACCCGGGGCTCATTCAGGGACTGGTCCATTGCTCCGGCGGCGCCCAGACCAAATGTCTGAAGTTCGGACGCAATGTGCACTTCATCAAGGACAACCTGTTCCCTGTACCGCCCGTATTCAAAGCAATCCAGGATACGTCGGGTACCGCGTGGAAGGAAATGTACAAGGTCTTCAACATGGGCCACCGCATGGAGGTGTACTGCAAGGCGCAGGACGCCGGGAGCGTGATAAAGGTAGCGGAAGGTTTCGGTATTGCGGCGCAGGTGGTCGGCAGAACCGAAGCAGCGGACAGTGGCAACAAGTTGTCGCTGACGCACCGTGGCAAGGTATTCGTCTACACGCCTTGAACCAATGCCAGAACGGCAGAGCGAAAGAAGCCGCACCGGCGTGAGCCGGTGCAGCAGTCAGGCGTGGAGCAGTCTGGCTGGAGCTCAGAGACCAGCTGTCATGTTGCGGTACTTGCGCGCAAAGTTCTTGATGGGCATGCCGTTGCAGAGTATCTCGGACTCCAGCAGTGCGCCTTCAGCCTTCACGCTGGCCTTCACCGCTTCATAGGACTCTGCGGATTCGAGGGCAGCCATGCACAGGCGGCTCAGGTCGCTTTCGTCAGTGGTACGGAATACCACCATCGGGGCTACCGGAGCTGCAATCTTGTTGCGAACGCTGGCGACAAAAGCTCCCAGCGGCTTGCTGTTGCAACGCACTTCGTGTTCCTGCATGGGCGAAATGGCAAGTTCCTGGGCGAGGCTCTTGAACCTGCTCTTGGACTCTACTGCCGCGATGCAAAGCTCGGTGAGGGGGTTGCCGTCGGCGCTGACGAGACGGACTTCTTCGGCAACGGCTACGTTGGAGGCTATAAGGGCTAGCGCTACGATAAACTTCTTCATGATGATCACCTTTAGCTGAAGTTGAACTGCAAAAAAATTCTTTAACAACTCAATCTATCGGTGGAGTATGGGTGGCTCGCGGGGTTCCCGGCACACCATAGTCCAGACAGAGAATCAGATCAGGCAGTGTTTGCAGACTTCCCCAAGTCTCACGGCCCGACACCCTGTATCTTCTGGCTCACCTTCCATGACATGAGCAGGTTAATGCAACAACCTTGCCAAAGAAGAAAAGTGCCGTAAATCTTCGATAAAGACGCCATTTTCACCAGAGTGGTGCAGCCTGATGCTTGCATGCGCGTGCATCGGGCACCGCAAACGCTTCTTTTTGAGGCAACTACTGCACGAAACAAAAAACTGGCGCACGCAATGCGCTGGACTATGTTGGAGGGCTCTGCGCGCAAGGAGGCTGCGACATGGACCACGGCATTCACAACCACCCAACTCTGCTGCCGTTGCTGTGGCAGGCGCTCGGCAACGAACCAGAGTCCGTGGTCTTGCATTGGCAAGGCCTCCGAAGCACCCGCCGCCTGCTGCAACACAAATGCATGAAACTCGCTGCGCTGTTCGCTGCTACCGGCATCAATCGAGGCAGTCGCACAGCCGTGCTGTTGCCTCGCAGTCCCGACATGCTGGTGGTGCTGCTGGCACTGTGGCAGCGCACTGCCGTCTATGTTCCGCTTGATCCTGCATGGCCACGTGCGAGGATAGAGGCAGCACTCGCGGTCACCGGTGCAGAATATCTCGTGACGAGTGACGTGCTGCAGCCGCTGTGGCAGCGCAGCGAATGCGTGCCGCTCCTGCTTGAACCCATCGACTACAGCGAAGTACCGCCAATGTCGCTGGCAAGCGATATGGAAGCGGTCGAGTGCAGCGCTCAGGACGCTGCCTACCTGCTGTTCACCTCGGGCTCCAGCGGCAAGCCCAAAGCCGTACAGGTAAACCATGGTTCTCTTGCCACGCTGTTCGCCGGGGTACTGCCGCTGCTGGCGCTACAACCAGGTTGGCGCCTGCTCGGCTGCAGCGCCTTCTGTTTTGACATCGTGTTCTTCGAATGGCTGGCGCCACTGCTGTGCTCCTGCAGCCTTGTGCTGGCAGACGCGGCAACGCAGCAAGACCCTGCTGGCCTGCTGCAGCTGATCGAAACGCAGCACATTGACGTGGTACAGGCGACCCCATCGCTGTGGCAACTCCTGCTGCAGTATCCGCAGGCAGCGACACTGCAGCGACTCCAACTTGCCATCGCTACCGGTGAAGCACTTCGGCGCGCCACGGCCAGCCGCTTGCTTGCGCAAGTGCCCGTGCTGTGGAATCTGTACGGACCTACTGAGTGCACGCTGTGGAGCAGTGCGCGGCGCGTCACGCCTGACGATGCGCTCGATGCTTTGCCATATGTATCGATCGGACAGCCACTGGCAGGCTACACCTTGCAACTGTTGCCACACCCGGAGGCTGCTGAAACTGCCGGCGAGCTTGTCATCAGCGGCACTGGGGTCGCGGCTGGCTATGTGGGTGCAGATGCCGCGCAAGCCAGTCGTTTCAGCATTACTGATGAAGGCTTGCCCCGTTTCCACAGTGGCGACCTGTGCCGGCGAGACGCCCACGGCGACTACCATTTCCTGATGCGTTGTGACGGCCAGCTCAAGGTCAACGGCTATCGCATCGAGGCCGGCGAGATCGAAACACAGTTGCGCAGCCACCCCGGCATCCATGACGCCGTCTGTCTGGTTCGGGAAAGTGCAGCGGGCAACCAGTTGCTCGCCTTCGTCGTGTGCACAACGGATTCACCCAACAAGGACCGTGAACGCTGGAACCGCTATCTGCAGCACTGGCTTCCGGAGTGGATGCTGCCGCAGCGGTACTTCCTGCTGGACTCCTTCCCGCTCGATGCCAATGGCAAGCTCGATCGCCACGCGCTTTTGCAGCTCGCACAGACGGGCGCGTCCTGCCCCACAGGCAGTACGGACCTGCTGGAGAGAGATGTCGGATGGCTGTTCTGCAGCGTGCTGGCACTGGATGAAATCGGCCCCTGTGACAGCTTCTTCGACCTTGGTGGCAACTCGATGCTCAGTGCCACCTTGCTGTTGGCACTGAATCAGCGCTTCGGCACCGCGCTGAGCCTGCGTGAAATGCTGCGCTCGCCACCCACAGTGCAGCGCCTGACAACACTGCTGCGACAGTCAGGCGCCAGCGTAGACCCGGAGAGTATGGGCTAGGCAGCTGCCAACTCTTGCAGGCAGGCAAGGATGGCGGCAGCGAGCGCCGAGACGCGCGAGCGCTCCAGCAGCAGGCTGGCGTACTCGATGCGCAACTGCCAGGCCTCCGCGCCAGGCAGGATCTCCAGTTTCAATGCATACTGACTTGCCCGCTCTGGCACCCGTTCGACACGGTGCTGCATTCCAGGCCAGTGCAGCGTTGCTTGCGGATAACTCTGGAACGCAAAGAGGATGGAACTCCAGGGATTGCCATCGGGTAACGGGTGGGGACGCAGCGCAGCTGCGAGTGTGGCCAGCGGCAGCTTCTCGCGTTGCGCGGCGGCGAAGTTGTCGGCTGCAGCCTGCAGCGCAGCTTCGATACCAGGCGCCGGCTGCCACTCACCGGCCAGCAGCAATGGCTCCATGAAGCAGCCTATGCACGCTTCTTCGTCACTTCGGCGCTGCGCGACCGGTACCAGCAGCACTTGCCGCGAAGCACCACTGCAGGCAAACAAACCTGCTTTTACGGCGTAGAGAAACAGCGTAAACAGGCTCTGCTGCAGTCCTTGGGCACGCTCGCGCAGTCGCGCAAGCAGATCCGCTGACAAGGGTACGACCATGGCGACAACGTCGTGCGGCCAGGGTTCGGCGCACTGTCCATGCCACAGCCAGAGCTGGGCCTTGTCCATGCCTTCAAGGCGCTGACGCCACCACAGCAGTTTCGCTCCCGCCAGGTTTTCCTGCTGCCGTGCGCTACGACGGCAATACGCGAAAAAGCCGAGCTCAGGCGGCTGCAGCGGGATGCTGCCATGTGTCACTACAGCGGCATACTCAGCTGCAAGCTGCGCCAGCAGGATGCTGCCAGACCAACCATCGCTGATCACATGATGACAGCTCACCAGCAGGGCATGTCGCTGTGGTTCGAGCCGGAACAGACGCAGACGACATAGTGGCCCCTCTTCCAGCAGCAGAGGCTCCTGCAAGGCCTGCTGTACCTGTGCATCGAGACCAGCAGCACTGCAATCCTGCAGCAGCAGCGGTGCGGCATCCAGCCACATGGCTCCGGCCTTCAGATGAAGCTGCAGGCAGCGACCAGCCAGGTCATGGCGCAACTGCGCCAGCAGGACCGGATGACGCCGGAACAGCGCAGCGCTCGCCAGTTGCAGCGCGGCTATATCCAACGGACCCGAGAAGTGCAGCAACACCGACGCGAGGTAGAGCATGCGTGGGGCCGAAAGCTGCTCAGCCAGCCAGATACCCTGTTGCACCGGGCTTGCTGGCACCCCTTGTGGCGTGAGGAGCGGCAAGTCAGCGGTACCGACAATGTTGCCCACTGCTTCCTGCACGGCACAACAGCAGGCTGCCATGCGTGCCGGCGTGGCAAAGCGCGTCAACTCATGCAGTGGCAGGCAGACACCGAACCGGGCTTGCACCCGTTCCAGCAGCCTCGCCAGTTGCAGCGAATCGCCTCCCAGCAGCAGGAAGTGGCTGTCGGGCTGCACCTTGCCCGGCGCCAGATCCAGCACTTCACACCATAACGCCTGAATGCCAGCCAGCAGCTCGTGTCCACTTGCGGCGTTCATCAATGCGCACCCTGACGACCACGGTCCTTGGGTATCAGTCCGGCTTCGATACCGGCCGCATCGTGGGCTTCCTGCAGCAACGCCGAGATAGCGACGCGCTCCGGCTTGCCGCTCCAGGTGGCCGGCACACTGTCTGAAAGCAGCATGAATACCGGTGCAGCATAATGCGCCCCATGCTGCAGGTAGTAATCGAGCAATTCATGCGAGGAGACTTCAACACCCTCGGCCAGTACGATCCACACCCCGAGGCGTTGCCGGCCATCGGGCATGTAAAGCGGCGCCGCCACACAGGCCTGCACCGATGGATGCTCTATGAAGACCACTTCCACCTGTTGTGGATACACGTTGCGGCCATTGTGCACGCACATGGCGTCAAGACGGCTCTGGAAGTAGTAGTGGCCCTGGACATCGCGGCGGAAACAATCACCCGTTCGGTACCAGCCATCGACGTACTTCGCGCGCAACAGCAGCGGGTCACGGTAGCAAGGCCGGGTGGTGGCATTGCGCACCCACATCTCCCCTTCTGCATCACCCGTCTGCGGTTGGGGTATTCCGTCACTGCCCACCAGCCTGATGTCGCCAAAGGCCTGCTGTCCACAGCTGCCATGTGGCACCTCGTCCAGGGGCACGCCACCATGGGCGAGGCCGCTCAAGGCTTCGCTCATGCCGTACGCCGTGCACAGCAGCAGCCCGTGGTGCCGACGCAATGCCATAGCCAGAGAAACCGGCAGCGCCTCTCCCATGGTCAGGCAGTAACGCAATGACGGCGGGCATTGCTGCTGCAGACGCAGCAGCATCTCGCGAACCATCGCCGGCACCAGCATCAGCAGGCGACAGCCGCAGCGTTCGATGAGTTGCAGCAAGGAATCGACATAAAAGACCTTGAACAGATGTACGGCACGACCCTCGGACAGGGCCTGCAGGCAAAAGCTCAGGCCACCCCAATGCGTCAGCGGCAGCACATTGATGCGCGGCGTAGGCACCGCAGTGGCGTAGCCTGGGGCTTCATCGTCAAAGGGAACGAACAGGCGTTGCTGCCACTCGAGGAAAGCATCGAGTTGCGCACGGGAGTAATACAGGGCCTTCGGAACACCGGTACTGCCGGAACTGTGGAAAACGACAGCACAGTCTGCCCGCCGGTCTGCGTCACTTGCTGCAGCCTCCGGCGGCACGACTACTGCGGGCGGTAGAGCTGCGGCCGGCAATGCATACCAGCGCCGCAGCCACTGTGGCGCAGCCACCTCGAGAGTGAAGCAACTCGGCACCACGGTGCGCAGTTGCGTCAGCGCAGTGCGCGCTGAACCGTCAACGATTGCCAGCACAGGTTTCTGTGTCTGGACAATATCCTCCAGGCAGCGCAGATCCTGATCTGGATGCACCGGCAGCAGGCAGAGCTCCAGCTCCAGTGCCGCGAACAGGATTGCAAGAAGCTGCGGGACATCGCTGCACAGCAGCAGTATCCGATCGCCACGCTGCAGCCCGACCCCGAGCAGCTCCTGCCCGCAATAATGGCGTGCTTCCTGCAGTTCGCGAAAACTCCAGCGCAGCACTTCCCGGTCGCGGTCGTGCAGACAAAGCGCCACAGCGTCATCGCAGCGTTGCAGCAAGGTTTCCAGTACCTGAGTCGTCCGTGGCATGTACACTCCTGTGTCACCCTGGCGGGTAGTCAAGGAGCTGCAAGGTAGTACAGTACGGGAAATTTGCCAGTCAGCGTTGCAGCAGCGGCAGGCCTGGGCGGGCTGATCTGGAATTCAAATTGCGCACTGCTTAAGGCTCATCCTTCACCTGCAGACACATCTGCACAGAATCGATGCTCTGCCCATCGAGACGAAAGCGATCCTTGATACAGCCGACCTCGATGAAGCCCTTTCTCAGATAGAGCGCACGCGCCGGCAGATTCGTGGCGAAGGCATTCAGGTCGATCCAGTGCAACTGCGGCTCCGCGCGCGCGAAAGCCATGGCGGTATCCATCAGCCGGTTGCCCAGACCCTGCCCGCGCCAGGGCTCTTCGATGCCGAGTCCGAGCTGACAGCGATGCAGGCCGGTACGGAGTTCACTGCCCTTGAGGTCGACATGGCCCACGATACAGTCCGTGTGCGTATTGAACGCCACCCAACAGCGATGCCAGCCCTTGTCGTTAAGTGACAGCAACAGCTTGTCGAGCGTTACGCCCACCGGTCGATCGGCTGCATGCGCGAGAAATGGCATGAAGTGCACGCCACTGCGGCCCGACTCGGCAACATGGCGCTCCATGTGAGCCGCGAAATCCGGGTACAGTTCCGGGTGCAACGGGAGTATCTGGAGCTTATCCTGGTTCATGGGCAGGATTGTAACGGCACCCAATAAAAAACCCAGCTTGCGCTGGGTTTCTTGTGTGGCGGTGAGGGAGGGATTCGAACCCTCGATACGCTATTAACGTATACACACTTTCCAGGCGTGCTCCTTCAGCCGCTCGGACACCTCACCTTTTTCGTTACCGGCATTTTGCCCGGCTTGTGTTGCAACCCGTTGTTTTCAGTGCACTTCGAAACGCGGGGACGGCTGAAAAGAGCGCGCACTTTATAGGAAAGATGCCCTGAACTCAAGCCGAAGTTCTGCTGCGCGCGAGGTCGCCGGTCAGCCGTTCCAGTGCACCACAAAATCCTCGAGCTTGTGCTCGGGGACGGGCCGATCCGCAAAGGTCGGAGTACCCACGTAGAGGTAAGCCACGATCTGGTCAGTGGCCGCGAGGCCCAGCGCCAGGTTCACACGTTCGTCATAGCAGACACCGCCGGTCTTCCAGATGGAGCCATAACCGAGGGCATGCAGCGCCACCGACATGTTCTGCACGGCAGCACCTGCGGACAGGATCTGCTCGAGTGCCGGAATCTTGTCGGTGTTCTTGATGGTGGCCACTGCAATGATGATCATCGGCGCCTTGCCCGGAGCATCCAGCAGCTTCTTGCGCTGTTCTTCGGTATCTGGCGCACGTGCCTTGACGAACAGCTCAGCCAGTTTGTCACGGCTGCTGCCCTCCACCACCAGGAAGCGCCAGGGGCGCAACATGCCGTGATCCGGTGCGCGCAGGCCTGCCTTCAATACCTGTTCGAGATCGGCGGCATTGGGTGCCGGTTCCACGAGACGCGGCACGGCGGTGCGGGTTTGCAGGGCGGTCAGTGCATCCATTGGTATCTCCTCGGGATTGCGGTTCAGCTCATTGCCGGTTGTAGCGCGGCAACAGAACGTAGTTGATGCTGTCGCTGCTGGCACGCACGGGATTGATGTCGAGACCACCGCGGCGCAGGAAGTTGGCCTCGACGCTCAAGCTCTGCGGCTGGCAGCGCTGCATGAGATCGCAGTAAATGCGTTCGACGCAATTTTCGTGGTAGTCACGATGTTCGCGGAACGACACCAGATAGCGCAGCAATGCGGCATGGTCGATGGGTGCGCCCTGGTAGCAGATCACCACGGTGGCCCAGTCCGGCTGACCCGTAACCGGGCACAGTGAACGGAACAGATCCGTAAACACTACCTCTTCCACCTCTGCCGCGCCCAGCGCGTTGCTGGCCAGAGCAGAGCGCAGCAAATCCGCCGCTACCTCAAAGCGCTCGCAGCCGATGTCCAGCGTATCGAGACAGGTGCCATCAGGCGTCTCCAGCAATTCCTGCAAACCTTTGAAAGGCTGCACCATCACCTGCACGTCGGCGCCTGCTGCCTGTGACAGATCGGCCTGGATCGTGGCAATGGCGGCATCGCGATCGGCGAAGCGGTGCTGGTTCAGGGAATTCAGATAGAGCTTCAGCGACTTGGATTCGATGATATTGGGACTGGTACAGGGAAAGATGAAACGGCCCCGGGCCACCTGCGGCAGGCCGCGCTGGTCCAGCCAGGACAGCTCGAAGGCATTCCACACGTCAGCGCCGGTAAACGGCAGTTCGCTGCCGATACCGAGTTGCGTGCGATTCTCCGTGCGCGGGATCGGCAGCAGCTGGCCCGGATCGTAGGCCTCGGGATAGATGACCGGTTGTCCCAGCATATTCGTAGCCATCAATTCCGCAGCCCTTTGCCGCGCTGCAGCAGCACCATGGAGAAGACAAACAATCCTGCGGTAAAGCCGGCCAGCATCAGCAGCGAGAATGTGATATCGACATCGCTGATGCCAAGAATGCCGTAACGGAAGGCATTGACCATGTAGAAGATCGGATTGAAGTGCGAGATGGTCTCCCAGGGCTCCGGCAGCAGTT
>JBIIWP010000183.1:0-2753 GCA_044338855.1 Pseudohongiellaceae bacterium
GGCAGCAAGACCATAGGGCAGACGGTTGGCTTTTTTGATTACTTCCTCGAAGGTCTTGAACGGGTTGATCAAGGCAACGGGACCGAAGGGTTCCTCGTTCATGATGCGGGCGCTGTCCGGTACGTTGGACAACACGGTGGGTTGGTAGAAAAAGCCGGGGCCTTCAATGGCGCTGCCGCCGGCGTTCAAGGTGGCGCCGTGGCGTACCGCATCCTGGACCAGCTCATGTACGGCGGCGCGACGACGCGCGTGGATCATGGGACCCATGTGGTTGCTTTCATCGAGCGGATTGCCGAGCTTCATCTTGCTCACGCGTGCGGCGAAACCTTCCACGAATTTCGCATACAGCGATTCATGTACAAAGAATCGCGTGGGTGACACGCAGACCTGGCCGCCGTTGCGATACTTGGAGGTCACGGCGAGATCCAGAGTTTTTTCCAGATCTGCATCCTCGAACACCAGTACCGGCGCGTGGCCGCCAAGCTCCATGGTGGTACGGATCATGTTGTCGGAGCACAACTTCACGAGCTCCTTGCCCACTGGGATGGAACCAGTGAAGCTCAGTTTGCGGATCACTTTCGACCGTAAAACGTAGGGGCAAACTTCACCCGGCACACCAAACACCACGTTGACCACGCCGTCCGGCACGCCGGCTTGCTGCAGGGCCTTGGCGATCAGCAGGGCGGAGGCGGGTGTGTCTTCGGCAGGCTTGATGAGGCAAGAGCACCCGGCGCCAAGTGCGGCGCCCAGCTTGCGTGCCGGATTGCCCTGTGGAAAGTTCCAGGGGGTAAAGGCAGCCACCGGGCCGATGGGCTGCTTGATGACGAGCATGCGCGAGCCGGCCTGGCGTTGCGGCAGCACGCGCCCATAGGCGCGACGGCCTTCTTCGGCATACCACTCGAAGATTTCGGTGGACATGTGCAGTTCGATGCGGCACTGCGCCAGTGGCTTGCCTGATTCCATCGCAGCCACGCGCGTGACCTGCTCCCCGTTCTCATTCAACAGTTGTGCGGCCTTGCGGAGAATCTCGCTGCGCTTCTCGGGCAGCATGGCACTCCAGACCTTGAAGCCGCGTTCAGCTGCAGCCAGTGCACGGTCCAGGTCAGCCTGAGTGGCGTGCGGCAGGACGCCCAGGATTTCTCCGGTGGCCGGGTTCAGCACGTTCTCGCTGGTGCGGTCTCCCCGGGATATCCACTCGCCATCGATGAAGAGTTGCAGTTCGGGGTAGAGATGTTCGTAGCTGGCCACGTGGCAGTCTCCAGGGCAGGGGCTTTCGGGGGCCGCCATGATCCCTCAAACGGCAGGCCGAGTAAAACGTTTCGCCCGTCCGGTACGGTTCGTGCGGCATCATTGAGCATGACAACGATTCCTGATTTACTCGCAGTTTTTGGCCGGCGGCACCGGCCTTTGCCTCCTGTAAGCCCTCGTCAACGAAAGGTAAGCCACCATGACCGACCCCGTGATCAAACCCAACCCCGGCTACAAGCGCATTGCCACTGAAGAGGCCTTTGCGCCCCCGCAAATGCTGAAGATGTACAGGGATCTCTATGACAGCCGCAGTCTCGACGATCCGGGCTTCGACAGCCTGTGGGGCTTTTATCTCACCTCGATGGCGCCGCGGCCCAAGCTGATCCGTGAGAAGCTCGCCGACATGGACGCCATGCGTATCGCCGACATGGATGCCAGCGGCATCGATCACCAGATACTGTCGCTGACCTCGCCCGGCGTGCAGGTTTTCCAGCGCGACACTGCGGTCGCGCTGGCGCGTGACAGCAACGACTTCCTGCATGACGCCATCAAGAGACATCCCACACGCTTCAGCGGCCTTGCTGCCATCGCGCCGCAGGCACCGGACCTTGCTGCACAAGAACTGGAACGCTGTGTAAAGATTGGCCTCAAGGGCATCATCAACAATTCGCATACCTTCGGTGAGTATCTCAGCGACCAGAAGTTCTGGGCTATTTTCGAAGCAGCCGAAGCCATGGACATGCCAATCTACATCCATCCCTATACGCCGCCGAAGAACATGATCGGTCCGATGCTGGAGGCTGGACTCGATGGCGCCATCTTCGGCTTTGGTGTGGAAACCGGCATGCACCTGCTGCGCATCATCACGGCCGGCGTGTTTGACCGGTTTCCGAAACTCACCATCATCGTCGGCCATATGGGCGAGGCGCTGCCGTACTGGATGTACCGACTGGACTACATGCACGCCGCCGGTGTGCGTGCCGGCCGCTACGAATGCATGAAGCCGCTGAAAAAGAAGGTCAGTGACTATATGCGCGAGAACGTCTACATCACCAACAGTGGCATGGCCTGGGAGCCTGCGATCAAGTTCGCGCAGCAGGTGATCGGTGTCGATCGTGTGATGAAGTTCTACCAGGACGTGGCCGAGAAGGTCTTCAAGCTCTGATGGTTCCCGTCTGCGGCCCCGCACCGGGGCCGCAATTCCCCCTTCCGGTTTCACAACCAAAAGTAGATATTTACGCCACTGATAGTTGTTGTGATTTGAACCAGTATTTGCCTGATCAGGAACCAATGGTTGGGTATCTATGGCTGGCAGGCGGATGCATACGGAGTTTGCGGAGCGGTTCAGGCTCGCCCTTGATGAGGCGGGATACAAGAACTGCACGCTGAAGAAGTGACCTTCCCCCCGAATTAGCACCACTGCGTCGATGAGAAATTGAAGTTTACGCAGCCCTCTGTGCGAAAGCCACGGGCGTCATATATTTCAATGTGCTGTGTGGTCTTTC
>JBIIWP010000032.1:0-28777 GCA_044338855.1 Pseudohongiellaceae bacterium
CGCCAGGGCGGCATGCTCGACAAATTCATCGGCGACGCCATCATGGCCGGCTTCGGCATTCCGGTGTCGTATCCTGACAACGAAGACCGCGCACTGCGTGCAGCGCTCAGCATGATCACGGAGCTGTGGGAGTGGAACACCCTGCGCACGGCACGCGGCCAGTTGCCGCTGGAGCACGGTATCGGCCTCAACACCGGGCAGATCGTGTCCGGCAACATCGGCTCACCCAAGCGCATGGACTACACCATGATCGGCGATGCCGTGAACCTGGCCTCGCGTCTCGAAAGTGCCACCAAGCAATATCATGCACGCATCCTCATCAGCCAGTTCACCAAAGCCAAACTGCGCGGCACCTACCGCATGCGCGACGTCGACCTCGTGATCGTCAAAGGCAAGACCGAGCCCGTGGGCGTACATGAAGTGCTGGACTACCACACAGACGAGAGCTTCCCCAACCTGATGGACGTGGTAAACCAGTTCAACGAGGGCGTGAAGGAATACCGCAAGGGCAATTTCACGCGCGCACTCGGTTATTTCGGCGAGGCACTGAAGGCCAACGCCCGTGACGAACTGTCCACGCTGTACGTGGAGCGCTGCAACATCCTGCTGAAGACGCCGCCGAAGGACTGGAATGGCGTGTGGATACTCGGCTCCAAATAAAGCCAGGTATTTCCCAGGCGGGAACCAGCCATCACACGCTGTCGAGTGGCAGAGCTGTGGTGCTCACCACCTGCCGCAGCACGAAGCTCGAGTGCACGTCACTGACGCCGGGAATGCGGGTGATGCGGTTCAGCAGGAAGTCCTGATACTCCTCCATGTCCTTCACCAGCACCTTCAGCTGGAAGTCGGCCGCCTGCCCCGTGATGAGGATGCATTCGAGCACCTGCGGCCAGCCTTTGATGGTGGTCTCGAACTGCTCGAAGCGATCTGGCGTGTGGCGGTCCATGCTGATCTGCACCAGCGCCAGCAGCTTGAGCCCCAGCATCGAAGCATTCAGCTGGGTGTAATAGCCCTTGATGAGCCCGCTGTCCTCCAGCGCGCGGACGCGGCGCAGGCAGGGCGAAGGCGACAGGCCCACCTTGTCGGCCAGCTCCTGGTTGCTGATACGGGCATTGCCCTGCAGCTCCGCGAGGATGCGCCGGTCTATTCGATCCAACTCCATACAACCTCCAATATTGCTACCAAGCTTGCCATATAAGCATATTATGCCATTACAAAACTAAATATAGACATACTATTGCTCCTATTGGCTAATATTGCGCAACTTCGCAAGATACTGCCCCCTGCCTTCCGCTACACTGCCCAACCTGAATTGAAGGAGGCCACAGGCCTAGCACCCGGCAGGAGCAGATCATGAGCAACTACGACCACCGCAAGTACCAGCCCTTCCAGCCCATCGCGCTGAAAGACCGCACCTGGCCCGACCGCGTCATCACGGCAGCGCCGCTTTGGTGCAGCGTGGATCTGCGCGACGGCAACCAGGCCCTGATCGAGCCCATGTCGGTGGCGCAGAAGAAGCTCATGTTCAGCCTGCTGGTAGATGTCGGCTTCAAGGAAATCGAGATCGGCTTCCCGGCCGCCTCGCAGCCTGACTTCGACTTCGTGCGCTACCTCATCGACGAGCAGCGCATCCCCGACGATGTCACCGTGCAGGTGCTGACGCAGGCGCGCCCTGAACTGATCCAGCGCACCTTCGAGGCCCTCAAGGGCGTCAAGCGCGCCATCGTGCATCTCTACAACTCGACCTCCATCGTGCAGCGCGAGAAGGTGTTCAAGCTCGACAAGCAAGGCATCAAGACCATCGCCGTGAAGGGCGCGCAGGAAGTGCTGCGCTGCAGCAAACTCGCGCCGGAGACCGCCTGGTATTTCCAGTACTCGCCGGAAAGCTTTACCGGTACCGAAATCGAGTACGCCGTGGAGGTGTGCCAGGCCGTGAGTGACGTGTGGCAGCCGACGCCGGAGCGCAAGGTGATCCTGAACCTGCCCGCCACAGTGGAGATGGCGACGCCGAACGTTTACGCCGACCAGATCGAACTGTTCTGTCGCCTGCTGCGGGGCCGCGCCAACCACATCATCAGCCTGCACACGCACAACGACCGTGGCACTGGCGTGGCCGCATCCGAGCTGGGCCTGATGGCCGGCGCCGATCGCATCGAAGGCTGTCTGCTCGGCAACGGCGAGCGCACCGGCAACCTCGACGTGGTGACGATGGCGATGAACCTCTACAGCCAGGGCATCGACCCGCGGCTTGACTTCAGCGACATGGACCACCTCACCAGCGTGGTGAAGCAGTGCACGCAGATCGACGTGCATCCGCGGCATCCTTATGCCGGGAGTCTCGTTTTCACGGCGTTTTCCGGCTCGCACCAGGACGCCATCAAGAAATGCCTCGACCTGCACAAGGACGGCGACATCTGGGAGATCGCCTATCTGCCGATCGACCCGCGTGATGTCGGCCGCACTTACCAGGACGTGATCCGCGTGAACTCGCAGAGCGGCAAGGGCGGCGTAGCCTACGTAATGGAAAGCAAGTACGGCTACACGCTGCCGCGCTGGCTGCAGATCGAGTTCAGCCGCGTGGTGCAGAAGGAAGCCGAGGACAGCGGACTCGAAGTCGCGCCAGAACGCATCTTCCAGCTGTTTCAGCAGAACTACCTGATGCCCGCCACGCCGTTGACGCTGACCGGCTTCTCCATCGAGAAGAGCGACAAGGAACGCATCAAGGCCGAGATCGAACTGGACGGCAAGCGCTTCAACGTCGTCGGCAGCGGCAACGGCATGCTGTCGGCCTTCGTCGACGCGATGCAGCAGAGCTTCGGCCTGCAGCTGCAGATTCTGGAATACGGCGAACACGCGCTGAGCCAGAGCGCCAACGCTGAGGCTGTCACCTACATCCAGCTGAAGCACGAAGGCGAGCGCTTCACCGGCATCGCCATCGACAAGGACATCGTCACCTCGTCAGTCAACGCCTTGCTGAATGCCGTAAGCCAGGTCCTCCACACCCAACGCCAAAAGGCCGCGTAGGGGCCCGCCCCTACGGCGAAAAAGGCGCAAGGACCAATTGCGTACAGCCCGTCACAGGCCGCAGAATCCCAGCCTGTGACGGGCGCTTTCCTGCCCGCCTTCCGGCCAGAGCGCAGGCATGCTGCAACCCGAACATCTAGTCAAACTGGCAACCCAGCGCATGCCCTTCGGCCGCTTCCAGGGCCAGCGCTACATGGACCTGCCGGAATCCTACTTGCTGTGGTTTGAAAAACAGGGCTTTCCCCGAGGCGAAACGGGAGAACTCCTGCAGTTGATGCTTGAAATTGATCGAAATGGGCTGAAGTACCTGCTGGAACCGCTGAAGAATGAGCAAAGCCGAGCTTAGAATCCCCACTTTCCCATTTCCGTATGAATTAAGCCGGACTCGACGCAAAACCTTGGTGGTTTACGTCAAAAGTGGGAAAGTAGAAGTACGATCACCGCTAAAAACCCCAGCTTGGTGGATTTCTACCTTCCTCCAGGAGATGACTCCGTGGATTCTGGAGCAGCTCACAGTCCAGCGCGCCAAGCTGCGCGAACGCCTCGTCATCGCCGACAACCGCGAGTTCCCCTTCCTGGGCAAACCGCGCCTCATCCAGGTGGTCATCAGCACAAAACAGCAGGCCCTGCTGAAAGGCGACACCCTCTACCTGCACGTGCAGGCCCGCAACCGTGACAAGCTGGAGAAGCTGTTCCACGCCTGGTTGCTGGAGCAGGCGAAGGAATACATGGCCACGCAGACCATCAAGTACGCGCGCGAGCTGGGTGTGGAAAAGAAGCTGAAGGAAGTCGTGTTCCGCAAAACCCGCACCAAGTGGGGCCACTGCTGCGAAGACGGCACCATCCAGTACAACTGGCTGGCAATGATGGCGCCGCGCGAGGTGGTGAACTACCTCATCGCCCACGAGACTTCACACCTGCGTCACCTCGACCACAGCCAGAAGTTCTGGAACACGGTAGGTACGCTGTGCGCGGACTACAAAGAGTTGCGCACCTGGCTCACCCAAAACGGCCACCGGTTCTGGACCGTTCCCGCCAACTGAGCAAGCGCTCTGGTGTTACTGCCCGGCCTGCGTGCGTGGCACCCGCGCAATGCGATTTCCCGCAAAGGTGCCGAGCCACAGCTCGTCGCCCACCGGCAAGGCCATCGTGGCATTGCTGAATTCCGGCGCGGCCTGCGTCTGCACCACCACCGTGTCCTGCATCGTGGCCGGGTCGATGGCCACGGCGATGCTGCCGCGCGGGCAGGACGCGAGGATCTCAATGCTGTGGTTGGCGCCGGGAACGCCACCACACTCGGGCACGTCGTCCGCCATACCCGCGGTATACAGAAGGCCATCGGGCCCCATGTGCACATTGTCCGGCGTGAAGGGCAAGAGACGCGTGCTGCGCAGCTGGCGCGTGGGGTTTTCATTCGCGAAGGCCACGATGGTATGCAGGCCTGAGGAGGCCACGTAGAACTCGCTGCCATCAGCGGAGGTTTCGATGCCGTTGTTCGCCGGCAATTCGCTGCCTTCGATCAGCGTGAAGCCGGCAGCACCGGGAGACCAATCGAACACGGCGCCGGTGTTCTGGCGCAGCACCACGGCCTGTTCAAAGGTAGTGCCCGGCATGAACAGCACGGTGGCCAGTAACGAACCATCGGCCAGCGAGGCGACGCTGTTGGCCGCCAGTCCTTCGGGCATCAGCACGCAGCCGATCCAGGTCAGCTGCGGCGACGCGCCAGTGGCATCCACGTCGAATACTTCGATGGCTTCGCGTGCGCCATGGCCGACCACGTGCAAACGGGCACGGCCCGCACCAGTAGCGCGGATATTCAGACCATGCGTGTTCAAGGTCTGCGGCGTGGGCGCCTGCGGACAGCCGGGGAACAGGCTGGCATCGTGACGTGCAGTAAAGCCCAGCGTGGCCAGTGCTCCAGTCTGCGCATCGACATGGTAGAAGCCGGCACCATCAGCCATGCCGCTCGACAGGACGGCGTTGGTACCTAGTACCTGCACCAGATCCTCGGGATTCATTGCGCCGCAGACAAAGGACTGCCCGCCGACAGGGGCGCAATCCTGCGCGAAAGCAGGCACGGCAAACAGGGAAAGGGTGAACAGCGCGAGTGGACGCAAGGCGATCATGGGCTTGGCTCCTGGAAGCTGGGGGAAAGTCCGGGCACTTCGGGAGCCGACTCTAGCACGCCAATTGCGCGCAGCGCCCGCAGGCTCAAGCGGTTTTTTCAAACATCAGATCCCACACGCCGTGACCGAGGCGCTCGCCGCGCTGCTCGAACTTGGTAGATGGCCGATCATGGTCCGTGGCCCAGCCACCGGTGCCGAAGCGATTGCACCAGCCCGGCGCGGCACTGAGCACTTCCATCATCTGCTGCGCGTACTGCTCCCAATCGGTAGCGAGGTGCAGCACGCCACCAACTGCAAGCCTGGCGCGCAGGTCCTGCACGAAACCCGGCTGGATCAGGCGCCGCTTGTGGTGGCGCTTCTTGTGCCAGGGATCGGGAAAGAAAATCTGCACGGCCGCAAGCGCGCCATCCGGGATGCACTGCTGCAGCACGTCCTTGGCATCGGCCTGGTATACGCGCAGGTTGGGCAGCGCCGCGGCGTCCGCCAGCTTCAACAGATTGCCGATGCCGGGCGCGTGCACTTCCACTCCGATGTAATCGAGCTCGGGATGCGCCCTGGCCATTTCCGCCAGCGAGCCACCCATGCCAAAGCCGATCTCGAGCACCAGCGGCGCCTGCCTGCCGAAGATCGCAACCGGGTCGATCATGCCATCCGCCACTTCGAGGCCGTAGTGCGGCCACTGGTCGGAAACGGCCTGCTTCTGGCCCCCGGTCATACGACCGGCGCGGATGACGAAGGATTTGACGGTACGCAGGGGACGCGCGCTGCTCTCATTCATGTCTGGCACTCGTAACGGAAAGACCCGTGGCTGCCTTGAACAACAGGCCCCAGCCGAGCAGGAAGCAGACGCCGCCCAGCGGCGTGATCATGCCGAGCCAACTCACGCCCGTGAGTGCCAGCACATACAAACTGCCGCTGAACAACAGCGTGCCCAGCACGAAGCTCCAGCCGCTCCAGCGCAGCAACGCCAACTCGCCGCGCAGGGACAAGAGGCCAACGGCCAGCAGTGCCGTGACATGCAGCATCTGGTACTGCACGGCGGTTTCCCAGGTACCGAGACGCGCGGCATCCAGCAGGTTGCGCAGGCCGTGTGCGCCAAAGGCACCCAGACCCACCACAATGAAACCACTCGCGGCAGCAAGGCGCAGAAACAGGGAAGCCGTGGAACTGGAGGAAGGCAGATTCATGGCGGCAAGTGTACGGCAGTGCGCCGCCCGCGTTAATCGCCGCGTGCACAACACTGCAGCAAATCGACTACACTGCAAGCTCGACAAAACAGCAAGGAATCCACTTCCCGTGCGGCCACTGCCGGCGCAGCCCAGGCGCATCCTTCTCGTCAATCCCACGCGCTTCCTCGGCAACCTGCTGATTGCCGGCGGTCTTGCGCAGGATTTCGCCGCGCAGTGTCGCGCGCGCGGCATCGAGTTCAAGCTGGTGGTGGATGCGACGTTCGCCGAGCTGCTGGCCCCGGCCTTTGCGCCGGGGCAACTCATCCTGTATCCGCGGCGCGACATTGCCAAGGGCTCGCTGTTGCATAAGCAGCAGCAGTATCTGCGCTGCCTGCGCGAGATTCGCAGCTTCAAGGCCGATATCGCTTTCAACATCGAAGATGACTCGGCGGCGCATCGGCTCACGCAACTGTCGGGAGCCGGATTCCGGCTCGGCTGCAGCCCGCAGCGGCATCGCGTGGGGTATGAGCGCGTGCTGCCGGTCAGCTTTACCGGACGCGCAGACGGCGAAGCGCACCGCTGGTTCGCATTCCAGGACGTATTCCTGGCGCTGGGGCTGCCGCCAACTTTGCAACCGCACTACCTGCAACTGAACCCACCAGTGCTCGCCCCTGCCCTGCACGAACGCTTGCGCGCACTCGGCATCGACTTCACGGTGCCACTGGCGGTGCTGCATCCGGGTGCCACCAAGCACTACAAGCTGTGGCCCGATGCCCACTTCGCCACGCTTGCAGCAATGCTGGTCGCGCGCGGCTACCAGGTGGTGCTGATGGGCGCCGGGGCTGATGCCGGGCATGTCGATGCCATCCTGGCACAACTGCCTGCTGACACTCGCCACCGCGTGGCCTCGATCTGCAACCAGCTCACGCTGGCAGAACTGGCGTCCTTCCTGCCGGAGGTACAGCTGATGGTGGGCAACGACAGCGGCCCCTTCCACATGGCAGCCGCTCTTGGAGTGCGTGGCGTGGTGATTTTCGGGCCGACCGAAGCCACGCTGTGGGGACCGATCTCGCCCCGCGCCATACTGCTGCAGGATCGCTCGGTGTGCCGGCCGGAGTGCACGCGGCATCATTGCGAGCAGGGGTATCGCTGCCTGGCGGCGGTTACGCCGGAGCAGGTGCTGCAGGCATTGCAGATGTTGTTGACGGGGTGAAGCAGGTGGATAAATGAAAACCCCGGCTTGCGGCCGGGGTTTTTGTCAGTCAATTTAACGCAGGGAGAAGCTTCAGGCTTCCATGAAGGCTTTGACCTTCTCCATCGCATTCTTTTCCAGCTGGCGGATGCGCTCGGCCGAGACACCATACTTGGCCGCGAGGTCGTGCAGCGTGGCTTTGTTGTCGTTGAGCCAGCGCTGCGTGAGGATGTCACGGCTGCGCTCGTCGAGTACTTTCAACGCTACATAGAGACCATCGGTGCTGGTTTTCTCATAGTCGTCGCTTTCCACGCTGCGGGCAGGATCGTAACGCGTGTCTTCCAGATAGAAGGCGGGTGACTGACCTATTTCCTCGTCGTCGGCATCAGCTGCACCATCGAAGGATGCATCAAAGGCGCCCATGCGGCCTTCCATCTGCGTCACCACGGCCGCGTCCACACCGAGATCTTCGGCGACAGCATCTACTTCGTTTGCACTCAGCCAGCCCAGGCGTTTCTTTGCACCACGCAGGTTGAAGAACAGCTTGCGCTGGGCCTTGGTGGTAGCCACTTTGACGATGCGCCAGTTGCGCAGGATGAATTCGTGGATTTCGGCCTTGATCCAGTGCACGGCAAAGGACACGAGGCGCACGCCCACTTCGGGGTTGAAACGTTTCACGGCCTTCATGAGGCCGACGTTGCCTTCCTGGATCAGATCGGCTTCGGACAAGCCGTAACCGGAGTAGCTCTTGGCCACATGCACCACGAAACGAAGATGCGCCAGTACCAGCTTGCGGGCGGCTTCGAGATCCTGGTTGTAGTAATACTGGTGCGCCAGCTCGCGCTCTTCCTCGGCAGTGAGGATGGCGATGCTGTTGACGGACGTGATGTAGGCCCCGAGATCGCGCCCGGGGAGCATGGTGTCGATCAGCTGCAGCTGCTTGCCTGTTGCCTGCGTCACGCTCATGAGAAGTGCTTTGCCCTTGTTGCTGTTTCCTGCTGCCTTGCCGGAAGCCTTGCGGGAACCGGAACGGGCCGCAGGCTCATATTCACCTTCGGCAGCGTCGACGTCATCCAGATCGACTTCGACGGTTTCCCGACCGGAATCCAGTTCAAGGTCCAGAGTGTCCATTGCTTCGTAAGTTGCGTTCATTGCTGTCATTGCCACGACTCCTGGCCGCGGGGGCCGAATACTACCATCTGCAATCATACCCGCCAACCTGAGGGCCCGCCTTGTGGTGGCACAAACAGGTGGCAAATCTACGTGGAGCTCGGTGCCTTGGACCGTCGGTCCATCCGCGAGTTCAGTGGCTATAACTGGGGACGGATCACGGCATTTCAAGGACTACCGCCCCGGCTTGCGTCTTGCCCGGGCAAAAGCCATGATGGGCAGCCTCATCATTCTTCCAGTTTGCCAAGATATTGTTCTTTATTTCAATAACATAGATCAAACTCAAAGGTAGTCCATGATCCCTAAGCCCCTTGATACCAGTGTCTCCATCCTGCCGGTTTTTGCCGAACGTTACAGCGGCATAAGCTTTGATCCCGCCCGCCCCGTGGAGCATGCGCAATTGCTGGCGCTCAGCGAGGCGGCACGCTGGTCTCCATCCTGTTTCGGCGACCAGCCCTGGCGCCTGCTGATCTGTGACAAGAGCTCCAACCCGGCTGCCTGGGACAAGGCCTTCGCCTGTCTCATGGAAGGCAACCAGGCGTGGTGCGGCAGCGCCCCGGTACTGGTCATAAGCTGCTGCGACACGCTGATGACGCGCAACGACAAACCCAACCCCTTCGGCGCCTACGACACCGGCGCTGCTGCACTCGCCTTCAGCCTGCAAGCGGCCTCGATTGGCCTGATGACGCACCAGATGGGCGGCTTCGTGGGGGACAAGGCGCGGGAGCTGTTCAGTATCCCCGAGCGCTACAAGCCACTGGCGATGATGGCCCTGGGCTACCAGTTGCCGCAGGAGCAGTTATCGGACGCGCAGCGCGAACGCGAACTGGCGCCGCGCACACGTGCGGCACTGGGTACGCGCTTCTTCGCAGGGGAGTGGGACAAAGGCATTTAAGGCAGGCTCTGATGAAACCAGAGTCGCGGCCCGGCGCGATGCCGGGCCGCAGGCGCACTCAGTAGTAGTACTCGGTGTAACCGGGCAGCATGCTGTAGCGGGAGTTCAGGAAGGCCACGATGTCGATCAACTCGCTGACCTTCATCTCGGGATTCAGGTACATCGGCGAAGACGAGACATTGCTGCGTGCTTCACGCGGCAGTTGTTCAGTGTAGCGCTCGGAGAGGACGTGGTCGGGGTTGATGATGGACGTGACGATGTCACCATAGGTCTTGGCAAAAATCAGCTCACCACCCAGCACCACCGTTACCGGCGCGGCGGCCGGACGCTGCAGTTCGACACCCTCGACGGCATGGCACAGGTTGCAACCGAGCGACTGGAAAGCCTGCTGGCCACGCGCGATGTCACCCTGCAGGATGGGGAAACGGAAATCCCCGGCGTAGTCCGGGTAGGTGCGGCAGGCGCCGAGAAACGTCAGGCCCAGTACACCGGCGAGGACTGCCACTTGCTTCAACTTCATATCGTTCTCCTATTCAGATATTCCTGCCCTCAATGATACGCCAGCGACGCGTTGCCCGGTTGATTCAGGTCAGGAGGAGTCGGGGATACCTGTATACATCAATTGTTCACCATTCACGACTGCCCTGCTCCTTGTTGTAGAACAGCACGGCAGGGTGTCCGCCCAGCATGCCCACATGGGCACTCACCGGCAGGCCGGGTACAAGCTCATGGGCTTCCACATCCATCACGCGGCCCGAGAGGCGCGGACCTTCTTCAAGTTCGATCAGCACCAGCGGCGGTGCGCCCGCTGCTGCCATTGCCTGCCCCAGCGGCAGCGCGATCGAATACACACTGCCCTTGCCGGTCGGATCCACCCAGCGCAGTTCGTCGGCGCTGCAATGCGGACAGGCCGGTGCCGGAGGAAAGCAGAACATACCGCAATCACGGCATTGCTGGATACGGAAGCGGCCTTGCGCCAGGGCATCCAGGTACTGCTGCAGGGCTGCGGCGTTGTTGCTGGAGGAACTGGCGGTAGTCACAAGTGTGGCTCGGTACGCATGCGTAAGGCGCCGGATTATTGCATTTGACTTGCCGAGTGTCACTGCGGCATGCTCCCGCGCCATGACGTTCCCGACCTGAAATTTACGTGGTTTCACCACCACTGCAGGACTTCCCATTGCACCCGCTCACCCCCCGGCAGCTGGCCTGGCGCCTCGCCCAGGACCTGCCTGCACAGGCAACGCTGTGGTTCGGCCCCGGCCTGCCACAATTACTGTACGAATTCAGCGCGCCACCGGCCAGTGGCAGTGCAGGCCAGCCTCTCGAGCTGGCGTTGCTCACGGCGGATGAAGTCAGCGAGTCGGGACAGTACTGCGGTGCCACTCCGGTGCCCGGGGTGGCGCGCGAGGTATGGATCATCGCACCGCTGTATCGTGAAGATGGCAGGCACACGCTGGTCGAGCAGTGCACGGGCACACCGCCGGGCTCCCTGCCAGCCACCCGCCTCTACACGGACATTGCCCTTTTCGAATTCATCGAAAGCAAGGTCTACGTACGCGCACTCATTGAAGGCATCAGCTTGCTGACGCTGCAAGTGGAGCTGGATGTGGAACTGCATGTGTCACCCGACCTTACCCTGCTGCAAATACCGCTCTCGATGGGAGGCATCTACTGATGATGGAATACGATCTCACCTGGTTCTCCGGCACACTGGTAATAGTGGCGGGCTTCATCGCTGGCTTCATCAATACCATTGCCGGCGGTGGCTCCATGCTGACGCTGCCTGCGCTGATGATGATGGGTATGCCGGCCGACATTGCGAATGCGACGAATCGCGTGGGTGTGCTGTTGCAAGGTATCGCCGGTTCGCACGGGTATTACCGGCACGGCAAGTTGCAGTTGCGCGACATCGCACCGCTGCTGGCTCCTGCCCTCATCGGCTCACTGGCCGGCGGACTGCTGGCGTCTTATCTGTCGCCCGATCTGCTCAAGCCGGCTTTGCTGCTGACGATGCTGGGCATGGCGGTGTTGATGCTGGTGGCACCCAATGTCGTGGCACCGCCGCCCGGTACGCCGGTACTGGCGCTGAAGGACAGCCCCGGCGCGATGTTCGGTCTCTTCATCGCCGGTCTTTATGGTGGGTTCGTGCAGGCCGGCGTCGGCTTCATCATCCTCGCGGCGCTGGCCGGTGGCCTGCGCTACGACCTGGTGCGCAGCAATGCCCTGAAGATGGCGATCACCGCCGCACTCACGCTCATCGCGCTCGCGGTGTTCATCGTGCGCGACCAGGTGCTGTGGATCCCGGGCCTGCTGCTGTCGGCCGGAACCGTGGTGGGCGCCAGCATGTCCGTGAAGTTCGCCATCTCGGTGCCGCAGTCCGTGCTGAAGTGGTTCCTGTTCGTGATGGTGCTAATCACCTGCACCGCTGCCTGGTTCTCCTGAAATCAAGGGAATAAAAAAAGAGGGCCAAGGCCCTCTTTTTTTGTAGCTGCGGAGCCTGAGTCTAGCCAGTACCGCCCGGACCGTAGGGGATCATGCGACCACCGATGATCACGAGCACCCAGATGATAATCGACGCCAGCGCGATGACCTTGGCGCGGAACGGCGCGTCTTCGCCGTCGGCCAACTGGCACAGCTCCTTGTGTTCACCGAACCAGAACCACAGGGCGTTGATGCCGGCGATCACGATCAGGGCCATCTTCCACTGGAACAGCATGTTGCCGAAATACACCAGCGGCTGCGAAGCGACAAAGAAGATGCCGCTGATCAGGTTCAGTGCAAACGCCACGATGGCCACCGGAATGAACGCCATCGCGGCCTTCATGTTCATGAAGCGGCAAAGCCCCAGCACGCGGCCGTCGACCACGAGCAAGGCACCGAACAACAGGACCAGACCGATGAAGTGAATGGTTTCCATGAGCGGGAACATCCAGAAGAGGTTCACCATGAGCTCATTCATGAATGTGCTTTCAAGCCAGGTTGCAAAAGAATTCATTGTGCTCTCCCCCTCAACCTATGTAGGCCATCAAACGGCCGGTGACGACACCGGTCAGCCAGCAGGCAACACAGGCAAGCGCGAGGGCTTTCTGCATGGCGATGCTCTTGTTTTCACGCACGGCGTTCATCACCAGCTTCATCAGGATGCCGCCCACCACGATCGCGCCGATCTTGAGCTGGAAGGTGCCCTGGAAGAAGTAGGTGCTGGTGGTTCCCGCAAACAGGATCAGGCCCGAGAGCAGGTTGATGGCGAAGCCGACCCAGCCCACCAGGAACAGTTTGTCGAAGGACAGCGGCGATACGCCCTTGGCGTAACCCAGCACGCGCATGTTCAGTACCAGCACCACGCCCATGACTGCAGCCATGCCAACAGCGTGGCTGGACAGCGTGATCGGATAGCCCCACAGGGATTCACGAATGAATATCCCTATCGGACCGTTTTCATACCAGAGCAAAAATCCCATGATCAGTTCTCACGTGAAGGCCACTGCCCACTGCAGTGATAAAGATTGGAGCACAAGCGCAACAGACGCAACATAGCAGGCGGGCTGGGAGTGACGCCGGATTGATCCGTGTCAACCCGTGCATATGCTGTCATTGTTCTTGTGCATTCCCCTGAAAAGCCCGGCAAAAGTAAACCAGCTACCGTCCGGAATCAAGGTAAGTCCCTCGCTCAATAGCGCGGGTCGTACATGCTCATTTTCACTTCAGCTGCAAAGTCGGAACCCACCGGCTTCGTGGCCAGTCCCAGCTCGGCAGCCCGACGACCCACGGCAACCGCAATCTTCAGGGACACGTCGCGGATGGTATTGAGCGGTGGATACAGGCAACCCAGCTGCAACTGGTACTCCGAAACGGTTTCGGCCAGTTCGCGCGCCGCCGTGATCAGCAGTTCATCGTTGATGCGGGTAATGCCGGCCTGCAGCACACCAAGACCAAGGCCCGGGAAGATATAGGCATTGTTGCCCTGCCCCGGTACCCGCACCTTGCCTTCCAAGTTCACCACGTTGAAGGGGCTGCCGCTGGCGAAGATCGCCCGGCCCTTGGTGACATGGTAGGCGTCTTCCGCCGTGCACTCGGCTTTGGTGGTCGGGTTCGACAAGGCGAAGATGATCGGATGGTCGTGATGCTTCGCCACTTCTTCCAGCAAGGCATGGTTGAAGGTGCCGCCACGACCGGTGGCGCCAATCAGCGCGTGCGGCTTGATGTGGGCAACCGCCTCTTCCAGCGACATCGGCGGCAGATCTGCAGCAAAGGCAGCAGAGTGCTTGGTCAGCATATCGCGGCCCCGGGTGATGAGGCCCTTGCTGTCGGTGCAGTAGATGCGGGCGTGTGCTTCTTCGCTGCTGAGGCCTTCGAGCTGCATCGCGATTGCCAGCAGGCTGGCGATACCGGTGGCCGCAGAACCTGCGCCGGCAAACAGCACGCGCATCTCGCTGAGCTTGTTGCCAGTGAGACGCGTGGCAGCCATCAGACCGGCCAGTGCCACGGCTGCCGTACCCTGGATGTCGTCGTTGAAGCACAGCAGGCGATCCTGGTAGCGCTCCAGAAGTTCCACGGCATTGGTCGTGGAGAAATCCTCGAACTGCAGCAAGGCGTGCGGGAAATGCTTGATCACGGCCTGGATGAATTCTTCGATGAAGGCGTAATACTCGGGCCCGCGCACGCGTGCTTCGCGGCTGCCCTGGTACAGCGGGTCGTTACGGAAGTGCGCGTTGTCGGTGCCTACGTCCAGCATGATCGGCATGCAGTGTTCGGGATCGATGCCGGCGCAGGCGCTGTACAGTGCGAGCTTGCCAATGGGAATTCCCATGCCGCTGACGCCGAGGTCACCGAGGCCGAGGATACGTTCGCCGTCCGTCACTACAATGAGGCGGACGTCGCGGTCGATCCAGTTGTCCATCAACTGGTCGATACGGCCTTTGTGGTCATAGGAGATGTAGAAGCCGCTGGTTTCGCGGAACTGGTAGGCGAATTCCTGGCAGGCCTGGCCCACAGTGGGCGTGTACACGATCGGCATCAGCTCTTCGATGTGGTCGATCAGCAGGCGGAAATAGAGGCGCTCGTTGCGCTTCATCATCGACGCCATGAAACGGTACTTGTCGATGTCCTGCGGCTTGCGACGGATGCTGTCCATCGCCCACTCCAGCTGTTCGTCCATCTTGCTGACTCTGGGTGGCAGCAAGCCATGCAGGCCGAGCTGTTCGCGTTCTTCGAGCGTGAAGGCAGTGCCTTTGTTGAGGCGCGGGTTGTTGATCAAGGCAAAGGCTTTGGGATGCATGGTCCTGACTGATTCCGGGAAAAAGGGCGCAAATCGCGCCACTTTGCGAAGGCGGGCAGGGTAACGAGTGAGCCTCTTTTTGTAAAGGCGCTACCTCACCATCTCAAGGTAGCCGCGACCCAGAACAGCCTCGCTTTCTGCGTCCAGCAGCTCCACGGCGCCTTCCCAGTACGGCAGACTCAGATTCATCCACTGTTCCTGCACGATTGCCCGCACTTGCAGCTCGCGGCCCTGCCACCGCAGAGACCACCGCGTGGTGTAGGCGGTGCCGGAGGGACTGGTCCATTCGTCCAGCGATGCCAGCGCTACATCGTTCGAGGTCAGTGACTGTTGCTGGCCAGCAGCGTCGGTGAAAGAGCCAGCGCTGGCGGGATGCGCGCCTCCTTCCAGCGTGCGCAGCTGGTAGTACATCAGCTCGCTGCCGTCATCGAGCTGCAGCGAGAACCAGTCCCAGCCCACCTGGTCGGCATCGAGCGCGCTGGCACTCCACTCACGATCGAGCCAGCTGTTGCCCTGCAGGCGAATACGTTCCTCACCCAACTGCAGCTCGCCCTGCGTCGGCATGCGCGTGTAGCTGTAGTAGTAGGAAGCGTTGCCGGGCGTCGCGCTCTTGCGGCTGAGGCCGGCATCGCCCTGCAGCACCGGCGCCTTGCCGGGTTGCAGTTGCAGCGAGAGTTGCAGTTCACCTTCCCCGGCATGCAATTGCCAGGGAAAGGTATCGGGTGTCGCGCTGCCTTCGACACGCCAGTCATCCAGCCACACGCGCCACGGCTCACCGTCTGCACTGCCCACCTCACCAACGCCGGCGAGACCGGGATTGCCGCGTGAGAAGCGCTCGAAGGCCTGGTGCGTATTGCCTGCGCGGTCCGTCACGGCGAAGTGTGCCATCCACAGCGTGTCGCTATCCCACGCGGACGCTGGCAACGGCGCCGGGCCCGGCGGTTTCAGCGCGATGGAAAAGAAGGTGAGCTGGTAGCCAAAGTGGCGCCCATCAACCGCGATGAGATTGCCGGTGAAATACCACCATTCGTTGCGGAAGCCGCGATGCAAGGCATGGTCTTCAGGAAAACTGAACTGCCGCGGCGCAGCAGCGCGCAGAAAGCCTGCTTCAGCTGCACCACCGAGCGCGGCCTGCAGGTTCAGTGCAGTTTCGTTCGGAGCAGGCGGAGCGTCATTGCTGCAGGCTTGCAGCGCCATCAACAGCAGAGTGATGGTAAGCCGGCGCTGTGCGCTTGCCCTTTGCTTTCTCTTCCCGCTGGTTGTCATGTTGTTCATCGCTTCCCTACTCCCCCCGCAGGGCCTCGGCTGGATGCACTGCCGCCACGCGTCGTGCCGGATACAAACCGGCCAGCACCGCTGCCACGACAGCCAGCAGCACGGCTTCAACCAGTACCGAAGGCGGCATGCTGTGCAGCATGCTCCAGCCGAAGGAGCGCATGTTGATCACGTCGATCAGCACGTCGGACATCAGCAGGCCCAGTGGCAGGGCCAGCAAGCCGGCAAGCGTGCCCATTACCAGAGTCTGCAGCACGATGAGCCGCGCCACCTCGCCCAGCGTCATGCCACCGGCACGCAGGATGGCGTAGTCGCGCAGGCGTTGCAGTTGCAGCGCCAGCATGGCGCTGAAAACGCCGACGAAGGCTACTACCAGTGCAAGGATGCGCAGCACGTGCGTGATGGCGAAGGTACGGTCGAAGATGGCGAGCGTCACGGCATGGATGGAGCTGTTGGCGGTGACTAGTGCCGGATCATTGCTGCTTCTCAATGTTGTGCGAAGTTCAGCGGCGAGCGCTTCCGGATTGGCACCTTCGCGCAAGGTCAGCGTGAGACGCCGCGCCACGGCGTCCGGCCAGAATGCCTGCAACTGTGCCGCAGATACAGCCACGAAAGGCGTACCGGTGTTGTAGTCGTAGAAGATGCCGCTGATGTGCAGCGTACGCGTGCCCGTGGCGGTGAGCAGTTGCAGACTGTCACCCACGGCGAGTTGATGCAGCGAGGCCAGCGGTTCGCTGATCAGCACGCTGCTTTCATCCAGCAGCTCACCTTCCTTCATGAACAGCCAACTGTCGAGGACGCCTGCAGCAGACTGTACGCGCAGCGGACCCACGTTGCTTTCGGAGGCGATGAGCCAGGAATCCTGCACGTCGACGACATCTGCCTGCGCTGCCACCAGGGCGCGCACTGCTGCGCTGATGCCGCCATCGGTTTCCACCTGCGTCACCTGAACATCCCCTGGCAAGGTCTGGTCCAGCCACAGCAACACCGTGTCGCGCAGGCTACTGACCATCAGGCCGACGCCAACCGTCACTGACACCGCAACCGTAAGTGCCGCAACCGCCAGCGCCGTGCGATCCAGCCCACTCTGGATGGCGCGCAGCGCCAGGCGCAGGGCGAAGGTGCCGCGCACCACGGCACTGCGCAGCAAACCATTCATCAACAGATGCAACACCTGCGGCACCAGCAGGCAAAAGCCGAACACCAACAGGAACAGCGCCACGAAACCCTGTACCAGGTCACCACCGGAACGCAGCACCACAGCGCCCGAGACCAGCAACACCACTGCCAGTGCCGTGAACCACGGCAAGCGGCGCTGCAGGGCCAGGCCATCCTGTCCGCGCTGCTGCAGCGTAATGGGCGGACTGCGTCCCGCCTGCCAGGCCGGCACGGCAGCGGCCAGCAGGGTGAGGCCCAGGCCCCAGCCAAAGCCCTTCAGCAGCAACAGCGGCTGCACCAGGTACTCGCGTACGCTCAGGGAGAAATACAGATCGTCGATGGTGCGCGTGACCAGTTCCACGAGGAAAGATCCGAGCCACACACCGGCGGCTACACCCAGCGCGCTGGCCACCACACCCAACAGCGCCGTTTCCACCAGGATGAGCTTGCCCAGCTCGCCACGGCGCAGGCCCAGTGCGCGCAGCACGCCGAAACCCGCGCGCCGTTCCAGCACCGACAGGCTCACCGTGTTGTAGATCAGCAGCGCTGCTACCAACAAGGCCAGCAAGCTCATGGCTAGCAGATTCACATGGAAGGCTTCCGTCATCTGCGTCAGTGCCGCGTTACGGCCGGCTGCTTCCACCAGTGTCACTTCACCGGGCAACCATGCGCGCAGTTGTTCGGCTTCAGCATCGGCAAGAATGAGATCAATACTGTCGAGGCGACCTATGCGTTGCAGCAGGCGCTGCGCCACGGCGATGTCGGTGAACAGCAACTGTGCGGCGTTGCTGCCGGCGTCGAGGGTGCCGACGAGCGTCAATGGCAAGTCGGCATGCGGAGGATTGAGAGTGAAGCTGGCATCCACCGGGAGCCCCGCCTGCAGCGCGGCAGCAGCCGGCAGCAACACGGCATTCGGCGTACGCAAGGCACCGGCCGCAAGGCGCGTAAGATCCAGCGCGCCGGTATCCAGCCCGGGCAAACGCCGCTGCAAAGAGGCTTCACTGACAAGATCGAGACCCAGCAAGGTCAGGCTCTGCCCTTGCAGCCGCACTTCCGCGGAAAGCACGGGCGCCGAGCGTCGCAGCCCAAGCTCGGTTCGCAGCCGTGTGTACAGGACTTCCGGCACTCCTTGCGACCCGCCCACGATCTGGTGCGTGATGCTGCCACTCACCGACTCCACCGACAGCTCGAAGGCACGACGCGCCGACGTGCTGGCCAGGTCCACCGCCACCACCATCATCACGCCCAGCAGGATGCCGAGCACACTCAGCAGAGTCTGCCAGCGATGCTGCCAGTGGTAACGCAGGGCATTGCGCCACAGCAGCGGTGGCAGGGCCTTACCAGGCAAACTCACCGCTGCGCTCCGTGATGCGACCGTCTTCCAGCGTGAGGATGCGGTCGGCCGTGCGAGCTACCGCCAGGCTGTGTGTCACCAGCAGGCAGGTGCTGCCGTGCGCGCGCAACTGCTCACGCATCCAGCCCAGGATGTGCTTGCCGGTTTCGGCATCGAGGTTGCCGGTGGGCTCGTCTGCCAGCACCAGTGATGGCGCATGGATCAGTGCGCGCGCAATCGCGATGCGTTGCTGCTCACCACCCGACAACTGGGTGGGAAATTTCTCCGCAAGCTCCACCATACCGATACTGTCGAGCAGATCGAGGGTGCGTTGCAGTGCTTGCCCGGACTTCACGCCATTGAGCTCCAGTGACAGCGCCACGTTCTCGGCCGCCGTCAGCCCGGGAATCAGATTGAAGAACTGGTAGATGAACCCGACATGCTGGCGGCGGAACAAGGTCGAGTCCGGTTCCCGCAGCGCCGTCACATCCACGCCGTTCACCTGCACGCGCCCGGCATCGGGTAGATCGATGCCGCTCAAGAGATTCAACAGCGTGGATTTGCCGGAGCCGCTGCGGCCCAGCAATGCAACCGTCTCGCCACGGCCCAGCGCAAAAGCAACGTCATGCAGTACCGCCTGTGCGCGCTGTCCCTGTCGGTAAGCGCGCGAAAGTCCGCTCACGGTGACGAAGGCGGACACGGATTCCGGGTTGGCGGGGGTGGTCACTGTCATGCTCCTGTTACGCAGGCAGCATAGCAGGAGATGATGCGAGGCTGCCCTACTTGATGAAGTAGCCCACGACCTTCCACTGCCCACTTTCCAGCAACAAGGACAGCGTTTCCACGCTGGCAGCCTTGTTGGCAAAGGCGGTGTCGAACTGCAGAACGGCATAATTGCCGTCCGGCGCGCCTGCCAAGGTGGTAGTCATGGTGACGGCCTTCTCAGCGCGTGACTGCATGGGGCCCAGTGGATCACGCACGGATTTAGCCGCTTGACTCCACGCCGCCACTGCAATGGACGACTTGAAGGCTGCTGCGGCCGTTTCCCAGGTGGCGGCGTAATCCGCGGCATCCATGGTGGCCAGCCAGCTGGCAGCCGCAGTCTTGGCTGCCGCGCTGTCGTCGGCCTGGGCGACGAGCGCCGTGGACAGCAGTGCGGCGAACAGAAAGGTCAGAATCTGTCGGGATGTACGCATAGTGGTGCTCCTTATTGTTGTTGTGAATTGCTGCTTCACTGCATCAGGATTCTGGTTTTTGCCCGTCTCACTGCGCGCCGCGCGCCGCCTGCTGGCGTTGCAGCGTGGCGTTAGCACGGTCGATCAGATAAGCGCGCACGTCTTCGGCGCCAGCGGCATCCAGGACGTGCGAGAACGACACCATGCCATTGCCGGCGCGGATGCCGTCCAGCACCACGGCGGCGAACAGCTCAGGGCTGGCCAGTGCGGGCGACACTGCCAGTTCCGGGAACAGGCCGCGGCGTAACATTCCGCCCGCATTGCCGACATCGCTGTGACATATCCAGCAATTGTCGAGGTAGAGCTTTTCGCCACGTGTGATCTGCTCGGCGCTCGCGGTGGACGGCGGCGGATTCAGCACCGGCGGCGTGAACTCGCGTGGTGGCGGCAATTGTTCGCTGGCACCCGCCTTGAACACCAGCAGGCGCGAATAGTCCGGCGCGTAGTACTGGCCATTGGAGCGACCTGCGACCACGGCGACATATTGCTCGCCGTTCACTTCATAGCTGATCGGCGCGGCTACTACGCCGGTCTGCGTATCCAGCGAGCGCCACAGTTCCGTGCCATTCGCAGCATCGTATGCCGCCAGGCCCGTTTCGTGCCCCTTGAACACCAGGTCACCGCCGGTCGCGAGCATACCGGCCGACGCGCCGGGAATGCGCCAGCCTTCCTGCTGCGTCACCGGGTTCCACGCCACCATGTAGTTGCCGCGCGGCAGGTCTGCCATGGCGTTCGGGCCCAGTTCTGCTGCACCAGCTCCGGGGTCGATACCAAGATTGCTGGTGAGCTGCTTGGGACTGAAGTTGTTGTCATGCGCATAGATGAAGGCACTATCGGTCGACGACAGATACACCAGACCAGTGCCGGGATGGAACGCCATCGGCTGCCAGTTGTGCGCACCGGCCGGCGCGGGTTGCACGGCGAAGGCCTTGCCCGTGCGGTCGAAGCGCGCATCCGGATTTTCGATGGGACGCCCCGTCTCCTGATCGATGCCGAAGGCCCAGTTCACGGTGGCAAAGGCCTGTGCCGAGAGGAACTCCCCCGTGGCGGCATCCAGCACATAGAAGAAGCCGTTCTTCGGCGCCTGCATCACTACCCTGCGCTCTGCACCGTCGATCGGCAACGTGGCGACCATGATGGGCTGCGTCGCCGTGTAGTCCCAGGTTTCACCGGGCGTAGTCTGGTAGTGCCACACGTAGCTGCCGTCATCAGGATCCAGCGCTACGATTGATGAAAGGAACAGGTTGTCGCCGCCGCCCGGACTGCGCAGCGCCTGGTTCCACGGCGAACCGTTGCCGGTGCCGATGTACAGCAGGTCCAGCCCGGCATCGTAGGCCATCGAATCCCATACCGTGCCACCGCCGCCCAAGGTCCACCACTCGCCGTTCCAGGTCTCGGCGGCCATCGCCATCGCGTCATTCTCAAAGCCCAGCGCCGGATCGCCCGGCACCGTGTAGAAGCGCCACGCCAGCGCGCCGCTATCCGCATCGAAGGCCGACACATAACCGCGCACACCGTACTCGGCACCGCCATTGCCGATGATGACCTTGCCTTTCACTACGCGCGGGGCGCCGGTGATGGAATAGGCCGCATCGCGTGAGATCAGCGTGTCGGTTTCCCACAGCTTGCTGCCTGAAGCCGCATCCAGTGCGATCAAACGACCATCGATGGTGGCCACATACACCTTGCCGTTCCACAGCGCGGCGCCGCGGTTCACCACATCGCAGCAGGCACGCACGCCCCATTCGCGCGGCACCTGCGCATCGAACTCCCACAGCGCGGCACCGGTGGCGGCGTCGAAGGCGCGCACGTTGCTCCAGGCGGTGGTGACGTAGATCACGCCGTCCACCACCAGCGGCGTGGATTCCTGCCCGCGCGGAATGTTGAAGTCGGCGTACCAGGCCAGACCCAGCGAGCCAACATTATCCAGGTTGATCTGCGCCAGCGGGCTGTAATGCTGCTCGTCGTAAGTGCGGCCGGTGGACATCCACTGGCCAGGTTCGGCATCGGCATTGAGAAGGCGCTGTGAATCGACCCGACCCGCACCGGAAGCCGGCGCCTCCGGTTGCGCAGTTGTTGCTGCGGGCTGCATTGTCTGTTCAGCGCTTCCAGCTGTGTCGGTGGTGGCGTCGCTGCAGGCGAGCAGCAGCAGGGTCAGGCCCAGCGCGGTGATTCTGGCGGTATTCACAGGGGCGGCATCCTCGTTGTTATTGTTTGTCGGGCTTCGCGCCAGAGCCTAGCGCATCAGTCTGGCGAAGTCCGCGCCGAGTGTACCCTCGGCACTCGCCAGCGCGGACTTCACACCCGCGCGGTTCTGCTCGGGCTGGTTCTGGCTCGCTTTGAGCTTGCCATGCGGGGTTGCTGCGGGAAAGGTGGCATTGCAGATGACCAGGAGTACCGCTCTCACCCGCCACCAGATGGAAGGGGACGTGGTTGGCTTCGATGCCCTTGTCATCGGCGAGGATCAGCAGGCCGAAGTTGTAGGTGCGGATGTACTGATGCAGCGTCGCAACGTCGCTTTCACTGTAGTGGCTTGGGATGTACATGCGGATCTCTATGAGGCCGGACCAGGCAAGGCCAACTCGCGCAGGCCGACTCCGAAAAAGAACTGGGGCTTCGACGATGGAAAGCCATTGCTGCGTTCTGTTTCCCTGACACAATCCTTGACCTCGTCCGCCAGCATGCCCCACTGGGTCTGGCGCGGCCAGGCGTCCAGAAAGCATTGATCGAAAAAGGTGTAGCGGTTGTTGTTGGAGCAACCGAACGAGGTCAGGTCTTCGGCGCTGGCGGTCATCACAATGCGCTCTGGCCTGGTAATGCCGGGACGCAGGTACATCCCGCTGAAACACGCCGACACCACCAGCACCGTCTTACGGTTCGCACAGGTGTTCAGCATGGACTCCATGCGCGTGGGTCGCACGAACATCGTGGGGGTGTCGGCCGACATCGCAAGCCCTTCCGGCGCACCGTGGCCCGTAAGGTAAATCAGACAGCCCTCATCCTCTGCGGGGTTCAACGCGGCCAGCGAGCTTTCCAGATCCCGCAGTCCGCTGGGCTGCCAGCGCTCATCCACACTGGCGTGCAGTTCAGTAAAGGACGCGACATGGGGACTGTCCTTGATTGTCTCGCCGAAATCCGTGATGAAACTGTCGAACACGTGCTGCTCGTTGCCAACGGCAGCGAGTACAACATGCCAGCGGGTATCACTCTCGGCGGCGGTTGCCGAGCCGGCCGCCAGTGATAGTGCGAGCAAGGACAGGATGAACTTTTTCACAGAAATTATCCGGGCGGTCAGGAATGGCATGCCACTTTACTCTTCCCAGGGCGGCATCTCGCCCGTGGCAACCATGGCGGAGTTGACCAGAATGAAGTTATCCAGCACATCGATGACTTCAGGGTAACGGGTACGCACAGCTTGAATCAGCTCTTCCGAGGAATCCGCTTCAGCTGCAAGTCTGGAAAACTCTACAAGATATTCACGGGTAAACGCCAGCGAGGAAGCGTCGTCATCCCAGGTGGGTATCTTATGGCCGGCCACCACTATTTCCGGTTGCAGGGCAATCAAGGTATCCAGGGACTCGATCCAGCCTTGATACTGGTCAGGCAACATTTCGCCCAGCCACAGGTGGACACCGTGAAACACGAGGTCACCGCCGATGACTGCTTTCAGTGAGGGCACATACAGCGCCGTTGCATTGTGGTGGTCGCCCTGCATGGGCCCCAGAATCCTGATCTCATGACCTTCCAGTTCAAAGGTATCGCCTTCCCAGACTGTCGGCGCAGTCGGGAACAGTGGGCCGTTGTTACCCAGAAGTGGCCCCCACCGCTTCACTTTCAAAGGAATGGAACGCCAGATATCGGCCACTACAGTGGGAGGAGCAATGACGCTTGCGTTGGGAAATGCCTGCATGATCACTTCCATGCTGAAGAAGTGATCGGGATGATCATGGGTTACATACAGATATTTCAGCTCAAGCCCGGTTTCGAGAATCTCGGCAACCAGTCTGTGGGCATCACTGCGGGTGAAAGGAGCGTCCACTACTACCAGCTCCTTTTCTCCCATGATCATGGTGAAGTTGGCGTAGAGGCTGCCTTCGCTGGATGTGACTACCTTCAGTTTCAGCGGGGCTTCCTGTGCTGCGACCGGCAATACCATGGTCAGCGCCATCGCCAGCACACCGAGCAATCCAGCCTTCCTGATGTTTGCGACTTTGAAGATCATGATTCACTTCCTCTTTTACTGTTGTTTGTTGGTGATCTGGTTGGCGTTGCAAGCGTGGCAGTCCGCCTTGCTCTTTACTCAAAGCTGAAGATGTCCTCACCTTCCTGCTCTGCTTCCATCCCCTGCTCATGATGCTTGCGCCAGTTCTCTGCCCAGGGCCGGCCGTAGATGTCCGGAACCTCATGCTCGATCACGGTGCCCGGCGCCACCGGCGTGGCAACGCCGTCGACATTGTAAATGGTCTGCACGCATTCGATGAACTGGTACGGCGCGCCTTCGGCAAGCCCGCTTTGCCGCTCAAGATTGCGCACGATGCGGATCGGCTCCATCAGCGCCTCGGGATCGTAGAAGATACCTTCATGGTTCAGGCCAAGCACGTCGCCAGTGGCATCGCGATTGGCGGTATAGATCTCAATGGCCTGCAGCTGATTGGAGAACTCCATGCCGCCATGGACTTTCCAGCCCTGGATGTTGGAGGTCCAGGTGATCAGCGTGTCACCATCCCAGAAGCCGATGGTGTCGCCGTACCACTGCGGCACATCGGCCCCCAGGCGCGGCACCGGGCCATCCATGTTGAACTCGCGGCCGATGTGGATATTGGTAATGAAGTTGTCCGCATCGCCGGCCAGGAACTGCACCAGCTCGGGCGTCACCAGCAACTGGTGTGGCTGGTTCGTCACGCCGTGATAATGCCAGCGCCGCATGAAGCCCTCGGGCCAGCAGAACTGCGCCGGCCACTGCGCCACGTTGCTGTTGCCGTGGTGGTAGGCCTCCTGTACGAAGCGCGTCTGGTATTCCGGCGTCAGCAGCGACAGCACCGTCGGTACCTGGCTCCACAGCAGCTCTGCGTTCCAGTTTTGCCCGCGCGGCCATACGTAGCGACCATTCCAGTCGCCCGGCACCGTGGCGTAGGTATGCTGCGTGGGGCCGCCACGTGAACGCGTCTCGGCCAGCAAGGCTGCGTAATGTTGCTGCGCACTGCTGAAACCATAGGGACTGACCATCGCTGCACGCGGATAGTCACGGTCGCAATAGCCCCAGGCGGCCGTGCGTGGCGGGTCGTCGCCGATCAGTTCATTCGACCACTGCGCCTGGATGGCTTCGGAGCTGTTGCAGCGGAAGTAGCGCGGGTCACTCCAGTACTCACGGTCGGCGTAGAAATCCGTTGTCGTGAACAAATCGACCGGCAAGGGCTCGATGCCCGCGGGCACGGCGCCGTTCACCGCCGCTGCATGCAAGGTGCCGGTGCCGGCGCCATCGCGCCCTACTTCGCCGCTGCGGAAGGGACCGACCATCCAGTACTGCTCGGGATAGTCACTGAAAGTGGCGGAAGGAAAGTCCTCGAGATTCTCGCGCGGCGTCAGCAGCGGGCCTGGTATGGCAGGCTCTACTGCAGCACCCCGGCCAACGCTGACGAAGTCCATGGGGGCGACGCGCTGCGCAGACGCCGGGAGCGCTGCCAGCACACCGCAAAGCCAAAGACCCAGCGCAAGACCCAGTGCCGCAGTGCCTGCTGCAGTGGCGAGTTTTGGTGGCTGCATATCGGTATCCATATTCATGGAGCTGGTCCCTTCCGTCAGGCGAGCAGAACGATATCCCAATTGAAGGCGAGCACGCCCGGTTCAGCGGAGGCCACCTCGCTGCAGATCACCTGGGCAGGATTGCGCCGGCGCGCGGCCAGCGTGGAGAGCAGTATGTCGGTCTCGTTGAGCGCTTCGCCCGGAAAGTACATCTGCGTCACCAATTTGTAATCGGCATGCGTCACTTCGAAATGGATGTGCGGTGTGCGGATCGTGCCGGAGGGTTCGGGGTAAGGGCCAGGCTTGATCGTGCGGATCTTGTAAGAGCCGTCGTCCGCGGTTTTGAAACTGACCACTCCGAGGAAATCGGGATCGAGCGGAGCAGGATTGGTGTCCACCGGGTTGGAGTAGCGGCCGGCCGCATTGGCTTGCCAGATCAGGATCTCGGCGCCGGCGAGTGGTTTGCCGCTGCGGTCCCTTACCTTGCCACCGAGTTCCATCACCTGGCCCTGCGCCCTGCCCTCGCGGCCGGGATAGTAGGTAAGATCGGGATCGCTGCCACGCGGCCCTCTCACCGGATAGAACGGCCCGAAGGTTTCCTGGCCCGTCGGCGCCAGCAGTTCCTGCGCGCGCGCAATCCCTGCTTTCATTGCCATCCAGATGGAGGCCAGCCCGCCGATGATGACGTTACGACGTGAAATCCCCATGAGAGTGCTCTCCTTATGGCCAGTCGCCAAGGTTGATTGAGGTGACGCGGCTGAATTTCCGGCAAATGACGCCCGGTTGCAAGCGTGGCAGCGAGCTGGCTCGCACAGGCGCCGGCGTTGCACAGTGACGTCCGCCTGCCTAGACTTCCGTCATCCACCCCATTGATACAGGAACCCCTCATGCCGCACCGCCGCCCCCTGTCACTGCTCGCCGCCCTGGCCCTGCTGGCTTTCGCCACCCAGGCCCCGGCCCAGGAGTTTCCCGATCCCTGGCCCGGCAAGAAGAAAGTACTGGCCATCGCCGATGTCAGCACGGCCTACCAGCACGACTCGGTATCGCACGCGCTGGCCACCATCGAGCGGCTGGGGCGCGAAAGCGGCGAGTACATGACCATCATCCGCACCGACACCCAGCTGGTGACCAAGGGCCCGGTGATGAACGGCGACAGCCCGGTGCTGAATGCCAAGAATCTGGAGTTCTTCGACGCCATCTTTTTCTTCGGCGCCGGCCCCGGCACGCTCAGCCAGGAGCAGATGGACGACCTGCTCAGCTTCGTGCGCGACGACGGCAAGGGCTTCGTCGCCGCCCACACCGGCGACAATGCCTACCAGCAGTATCCCGAATACCGCGAGATGATCGGTGGCCTGTGGGACCACCCGTGGACCAAGTCAGAGAATCTGGAAATCGAGCTGCCGATCCTGGTGGAGGACGCCGGCCATCCCATCATGCAGGCACTGCCCTCGGATTTCACCGTGTTCGACGAAGCCGCCGTGCATCAGGCGCCATATTCACGCGACAACGTGCGCGTGCTGGCCAGCCTCGATCTCGCCAGTGTCGATCCCGCGCTGGGCCGCGATCCCGCCAACGACCGCGACGTGCCCATCGCCTGGGTCAAGGAGTATGGCCAGGGCCGCGTGTTCTATTCCACGCTGGGGCATTCAGACCAGAGCTGGGACAACCCGCAGGTGCAGCAGATGTTTCTTGATGCGATCAGGTGGGCATTGGGTCTGGTGGAGGGGGATGCGACGCCGCTGAGCGAGTGAGCATGCCTGAATTGCCTGAGCACGCCGGAAATCGGTAGTGCCGCCTCTTATCGAGGTTGCCAAACATTTGCGTAACACTGAATAATCAGGTCGGACATCCGTTTCCCACACCACAATAAAAGGGCAATGCCATGCGCAACAGCAGATTTCTCCTCGCCGGCCTGTTGGCCAGCGTCACTTTTTCCGCACAGGCGCAGGACTGTGACCGCAGCTGTCTGGAGGGCTTCCTGAACCAGTATCTGGATGCCATGGTCGCCAACGATGCCAGCAAGGCATCGCTGAGCTACGGCTTCCGCCAGACCGAAAATTCGATTGTCACACCCAACGACGAAGGCCTGTGGAGCACTGCCACCGCGCTGGGTGAGTTGCAGCGTCGTTACTACGATCCGGTTGCCGGCACTGCCGGATACGCCGGCCTGGTGGAAGAAGACGGCGAACCGGCCGTGGTGGCACTGCGCCTGAAGGTGGAGAACCAGAAAATCACCGAAGCCGAGTGGCATATCGGCCGCAAGGATGACGTGGGCATCCGCGGTGAGCCCGGCGGTGTGGTGTACGATCTGGAAGAACTGCTGGCCAACCCGCCCAATGGCGGCGAAGTCCCGGCGGACCGCCGCTTCAGCCGCGATGACCTGATTGCGGTCGGCAACAGCTATTTCGACGGCATCATCGCCAAGAACAGCAAGATCATCAAAGGCCACCCCGGTTGCTCACGGCGCGAGAACGGCTTCCCTACCTTCGGTGGCGAACTGGCTCCCGGCGCAGTCGGCTTTGAAGGCAAAGGCGACTGCCGCACGGTCGGTGATTTCGGTCTGGCGCAGATTACCGCCAGGCGCGTGCATGTGGTGGATGTCGAGCAGCAGGTCGTCATGATGTCGGTGGTGTTCCAGCGTCTGCCCGGCAACGAGCGCTGGCGCAATCATTTCACCCACACCATCAGCATCGAAGATGGTCTGATCCGTCATGTGCACGGCGCCATGTTCTATGCGCCGCCGACGCAGCCGGTGCCGAACTGGCCGCCCTACGACGGCAACTTCCCGCTGTCGTTCGAGTAGCGGACACCCAAACAAGGGGTTCTTCGCGGAATCCGGGGCAGGGTTTGCTTGACAGCTTCTTCAGGCCTTTCTGGGCAGCATGGCGTTTTTGGCATCAGAGTATGAAGTCCAGGAGCTGGCTGTAGAGAATTGGGTGTGCTGCTGTGGTCTCCGCTCTGGTTTACGGGATGGCCTCTGTGGGGGCTCTGGTGTAAGGGATGGCGTCTGTGGCGGCGACGGGAGGCTGGGGCGCGTCTGCCGCTGCGCCTTCGTGGAGATCCCCCGCCGGGTCGCCGAGCCACTTGATGCGCAATGGCGCAACAAGTGTACGGCTGCAAGCGTGGCCGCTTGCTCTCGGTCGCAGGCGACCTCGCCGGGCTGCCGCTATTGTGGGCGGC
>JBIIWP010000184.1:0-2723 GCA_044338855.1 Pseudohongiellaceae bacterium
GGGCTGTGCCACCGAAAGCTTCGGCGCATACGCGCGTCAGCGCCGCTGTCAGCGTGGTCTTGCCATGGTCAACGTGGCCGATAGTGCCGACGTTTACGTGGGTTTTCTTGCGTTCAAACTTTTCCTTTGCCATGTCTTTTGTCTCCGGTTGATTCTGTATTGTTGTGTTTGGGCGGGCGGGCGCAGCGGCCCGTCCCTACGGGTTCGTGTCAGCCTCTGCCGCGATTGATGATGCCGTCGGCGACGTTGTTCGGAACTTCCTGGTACTTGGTGAACTCCATCGTGTACGTGGCGCGACCCTGCGAAGCGGAACGCAGGTCGGTCGAATAACCGAACATCTCGGCCAGCGGCACTTCGGCGTCGATGACCTTGCCCGATACGGAATCGTCCATACCCAGCACGATGCCGCGACGACGGTTGAGGTCCCCGATGATGTCACCCATGTAGTCTTCCGGCGTTACCACTTCTACCTTCATGATAGGCTCGAGCAGCGCCGGATCGGCTTTGAGGGCACCAGCCTTGAGGGCCATGGAGCCAGCAATCTTGAAGGCCATTTCGTTGGAATCCACGTCGTGGTAGGAGCCATCGAAAATGACAACTTTCATGGCAAGCAAGGGATAACCGGCAACACAGCCATTCTTCATCTGCTCCTGCACGCCTTTGTCCACGGCGTTGATGTACTCCTTGGGAACAGCGCCACCGATTACTTCGTTGACAAATTCGTACTCGGAGTCGGCGGGCAGCGGCTCGAGGCGAAGCCATACGTGACCGTACTGACCGCGACCACCGGACTGCTTGACGTGCTTGCCTTCGATCTCGACTTTCTTGCGAATGGTTTCACGGTAAGCTACCTGCGGCTTGCCGATGTTCGCTTCGACGCTGAACTCGCGACGCATGCGATCCACGATGATTTCAAGATGAAGTTCGCCCATACCGGAGATGATGGTCTGGCCACTTTCTTCGTCGGTGTTGACGCGGAAAGAGGGATCTTCCTGTGCCAGCTTGCTGAGAGCGACACCCATCTTTTCCTGGTCAGCCTTGGTTCTTGGCTCCACCGCAACCGAGATAACCGGATCCGGGAAGTCCATCTTTTCGAGCGTGATCCGGTTGTGGATGTCGCACAGGGTTTCACCCGTGGTCACGTCTTTCAGACCAATCAGTGCGGCGATGTCACCAGCCAGCACTTCCTTGATTTCTTCACGCGTATTGGCGTGCATTTGTACCATGCGGCCCACGCGCTCCTTGCGATCCTTCAACGGGTTGTAGACGGAGTCGCCGGACGCCAGCTTGCCCGAGTAAACACGGATAAAGGTCAAGGTACCCACGAAGGGGTCCGTGGCAATCTTGAATGCCAGCGCCGAGAACGGCTCGTCATCGTTGGATGAACGTACCGCGGCGCTGCCGTCTTCCAGCAGACCTTCGATGGCTTTCACTTCCGTCGGCGATGGCAGGTATTCGACCACTGCATCCAGCATTGCCTGCACGCCCTTGTTCTTGAAAGCAGAACCGCAGACGACTGGTACAACTTCGCTCTTGAGCGTACGGATGCGCAGGCCTTGCTTGATTTCAAGCTCGGTCAGCGCTTCGCCTTCCAGATACTTGTTCATCATTTCCTCGGTGCCTTCAGCTGCGGCCTCCACGAGGTTGTCGTGCCATTTTTCGGCCTCATCCAGCAGGTCTGCGGGAATGTCGGCGTAGTGGAAAGTCACACCCTGATCCGCTTCGTTCCAGACGATCTGCTTCATCTTCACCAGATCGATGATGCCTTTGAATTCGTCTTCGGCACCGATGGCCAGCTGGATAGGCACGGCCTTCGCATTGAGCCGATCCTTCAGCTGCTGGACTACACGCAGGAAGTTGGCCCCGGCACGGTCCATCTTGTTGACGAACACAATGCGGGGCACTTCGTAGCGGTTGGCCTGCCGCCAGACGGTCTCGGTCTGGGGCTGTACGCCGGAGCTGGCGCAGAGCACTACACAGGCACCATCCAGCACACGCAGGCTACGCTCTACTTCGATGGTGAAATCCACGTGGCCAGGGGTGTCGATGATGTTGATGCGATGCTCATCGAACTGGTTCTCCATGCCCTTCCAGAAACAGGTAGTGGCAGCGGACGTGATGGTGATACCCCTTTCCTGTTCCTGCTCCATCCAGTCCATGGTGGCAGCGCCATCATGGACTTCACCGATCTTGTGGTTCACACCGGTGTAGAACAGTACGCGTTCCGTGGTAGTGGTTTTGCCAGCATCCACATGCGCGCAGATACCGATGTTGCGGTATCGCTTGATAGGGGTCTTTCTGGCCACTGCTTAACCCTCGCTTGCTGCTTAGAAGCGGTAGTGCGAGAACGCGCGGTTGGCTTCGGCCATGCGATGGACATCTTCACGCTTCTTGACGGCGCTGCCGCGACCTTGGGAAGCGTCAAGGATTTCGCCTGCAAGGCGCAATGCCATGGACTTCTCGCCACGGGCGCGGGCGTATTCAACCAGCCAGCGCATGGAGAGCGCGTTGCGACGCTCAGGGCGCACTTCTACCGGCACCTGGTAGGTGGCACCACCCACGCGGCGGGACTTTACTTCGACCAGCGGAGCGATGTTCTCGAGGGCGCTCTCGAACACTTTCAGGGGGTCATTGCCTTTTTCGGAGATGGTACCTAGGGCACCATATACGATGCGCTCAGCAGTGGACTTCTTGCCGTCCTTCATCACGTGGTTCATGAACTT
>JBIIWP010000117.1:0-9631 GCA_044338855.1 Pseudohongiellaceae bacterium
GTGGTTGAGCTGATCAACCCGATCGCGATGGACGAAGGTCTGCGTTTTGCAATCCGCGAAGGTGGCCGTACCGTTGGCGCCGGCGTAGTAGCCAAAATCATCGCGTAAACCCCGTAGGGGCGGGCCCTGTGCCCGCCCGCTCTTGATGGGGCTCTCGTGTAAGGCGCTTCGGTAAAACAACCGAGCCGAGACAGATTAAAAGGGTCTCGGCTTAGTTGTCTGTAGGGGTGGACCGCCGCGTCCACCCGCAAGACCTGTTACATGTAAGGGTAGGCCACCGCGCCCACCCGGCTTTTGAAAGATAGGCCAGTAGCTCAATTGGCAGAGCGTCGGTCTCCAAAACCGAAGGTTGGGGGTTCGATTCCCTCCTGGCCTGCCACAAGGCAGGAATTTGTATGTAGGGTAGGGCCCCCGCGCCCTCCCGCCAGTTGTTGTAGGGGCAGACCCTGAGTCAGTCCCTGTTACCCAGGCATGTCCCGGGTCGAACCAGGAAAAGTATGAGCGACAGAGCAGTCACAGCAAGCAGCAATCTCGACGCCGTAAAGTGGGTGGTTGTGGCCGTGCTGGTCGTCGTCGGCGTGTATGGCAACAGTTATTTCGCCAATGAATCCCTTCTGCTAAGGGTGGTTGCTTTGTTGGTGCTGGCCGGCGCCGCTGGTTTTATCGCAGCGCAGACGGTCAAGGGCAAAGCATTCATCAAGCTGGGGACAGAAGCCCGCACTGAAATTCGCAAGGTGGTCTGGCCAACGCGTCAGGAAACCATGCATACCACGTTGATCGTGGCCATAGTGGTGGTGATCATGTCCTTCGTGCTGTGGGGTCTTGATTCCACCATCAGCTGGATCATTTCGCTGCTGATCGGTTGAGCGGCAAAGACGCGAACAACCGAGGCTGTTGGGAAGCCAATAGCTCTGTAACGGACAAGTAGACAAGGGCGGAACATGACAACAAGTGCAGACAATAAGCGATGGTACGTCATTCACGCTTATTCCGGATTTGAGCGCAAGGTCAAGCAGTCCATTGAAGAAAGGATTGCGTTGTCCGGCCTGCAGGATTATTTCGGCCAGGTGTTGGTGCCCACCGAAGAAGTGGTGGAAATGCGTGGCGGCCAGAAGCGCCGCAGCGAGCGCAAGTTTTTCCCGGGCTATGTCCTGATCGAGATGGTGCTGAACGACGAAACCTGGCACCTCGTGAAGGAAACCTCGCGAGTCATGGGCTTCATCGGTGGTACCGCTGACAAGCCGGCGCCGATCACGCAGCGTGAAGTCAGCGAAATAATGAGCCGTCTTGAAGAGACGGTGGACAGACCGGCCCACAAGACCGTGTACGAGCCGGGCGAACTGGTTCGCGTCATCGACGGTCCATTCAACGATTTCACCGGTACGGTAGAAGAAGTGAATTACGAAAAGAACCGCGTCCGTGTGGCTGTGCTGATCTTTGGCCGCTCCACCCCGGTGGAACTGGAATTCGGCCAGGTCGAAAAAGGCTGATCCTGCGGGCGGGCACAGGGGTCGTTCGTAAGGGCGGGCCCCCGCGCCCGCCCGGAGATGTGCAACAGAAGAATTCGCCAGGCGCGGACTACAGTCCAACCCGGCACAGGTGGGCAGCGACTTAACACTCGCTGCCTTGTTTAAAAAGTCGCGGCAAGTTGCAGCAGCAAGGCAACGCGCAGCGCCAGGGGAGTCCGGTCATGACCGGGCGCTTGTACCCAAAAGGAGCTCAGCATGGCAAAGAAAATTACAGCCTATATCAAGCTGCAGGTAGCAGCTGGTAAGGCAAACCCCAGTCCGCCCGTTGGTCCCGCGCTCGGTCAGCACGGTGTCAACATCATGGAATTCTGCAAACAGTTCAACGCCCAGACTCAGCATCTGGAAGTGGGCTTGCCGACTCCCGTGGTCATTACCGTATACGCCGATCGCAGTTTCACCTTCATCATGAAGACGCCCCCGGCGTCCGTGCTGATCAAAAAAGCCGCCGGCCTGCAGAGTGGTTCCGCCCGCCCCAACACCGAAAAGGTTGGCAAGCTGAGCCGTGCCCAGCTGGAAGAGATTGCGAAGACCAAGATGCCTGACCTGACTGCCTCCAATCTGGACGCAGCCGTAAGGACCATCGCTGGTACCGCAAGAAGCGCAGGAATCGAAACCGAGGGTGTCGTGTAATGGCCAAATTGACCAAAAAAGGCAAGCTGATTGCAGCCAAAGTAGAGAACGGCAAAGCCTATTCCGTCGAAGAAGCGGTAGCACTGCTCGCTGAGCTGGCTTCGCCCAAATTCAAGGAATCCATCGACGTGGCCATCAACCTTGGTGTTGATGCACGTAAATCCGACCAGAACGTCCGCGGCGCTACCACGCTGCCCCACGGCACCGGCAAGACCGTCCGTGTGGCCGTATTCGCCCAGGGCGCCAATGCCGAGAAGGCCAAGGAAGCCGGTGCTGACGTGGTTGGTTTCGATGATCTCGCCGCCAGCATCAAGGCCGGCAACATCGATTTCGACGTCGTCATCGCCAGCCCCGACGCCATGCGCGTAGTGGGCCAGCTGGGTACCATCCTGGGTCCGAAAGGCCTGATGCCAAACCCGAAAGTCGGCACTGTTACCCCTGACGTTGCCACTGCCGTGCGCAATGCCAAAGCCGGCCAGGTCCGTTTCCGTACTGACAAGAACGGCATCATCCATGGTGGAATCGGCCGCGTTGGTTTCAATGCCGACGCCGTCAAGGGCAACCTGGAAGCACTGCTGGCTGACCTCAAGAAAGCCAAGCCGTCCACCTCCAAGGGCATTTACGTGCAGAAGATCGTACTGTCGTCCACCATGGGTCCTGGCATCCTGGTTGACCACGCCAGCCTTACGTTCTGAGTTGAATCGCGGCCCGCTGTTGGCTGGCCCAAAAGGACTTTGGGGTACTGCTCCCTGCTGCGTGCCAAGGCACGTGTCAGGAACAGAACCGTCAAAGACCGCAGGTGTCGGATACGACTGCAGTTCTCGCCTTCGGGCGGGTTGACGTACCGGCTTAATGTCCTGCGCAGATGGTGGAACCGATCCAGCTGAAGCTTGCTTGTCCCGCGAGGGCCGGCAGGCTGCTGTTGGAGCAGGCCTCACCAGAAACGAGTCCCGCGGAGTCACGCAAGTGCCGCTACGGGTTTACCTGAAGAGCCGGCGTCTACCACACGGCACCGGTTTTCATAGGAGTTAAGTTAGTGGCTATTAGACTTGAAGACAAACAGCAAATCGTCTCTGAAGTCAGTGAAGCTGCTAAAGGCGCCTTGTCCGCCGTTATCGCCGATTATCGTGGCGTTACCGTGACGGATCTGACCAACCTTCGCAAGAGAGCCCGCGAGAATGGTGTATACCTGAGAGTTGTCAGGAACACCCTGCTCAAGCGTGCCTTTGAAGGCACTGAATTCGAGTGCCTTGCTCCTGCGCTGAAAGGTCCGACCATCCTTGCTTTCTCGATCGCTGATCCCGGCGCCGCTGCACGCGTGCTGAAGGATTTCGCCAAGGAGAAGGACAAGTTTGAAGTCAAGGCACTGGCTATTGGTGGCAAGATGTTACCGGCGTCCCAGATCGATGTGTTGGCTACCCTGCCGACCTACGATCAGGCGATCTCGATCCTGATGAGCTGCATGCTCGCTCCGGTAACGAAACTGGTTCGCACGATCAACGAAGTACCTTCCAAGGTTACCCGTTGCGTGAAAGCCGTTGCCGACCAGAAGCAAGAAGCAGCATGACATGGGACGTCTGGGGCTGGAATACCGGCGCCAGACGACCCGTAGGGGCGGGCCCCGTGCCCGCCCGTGGTTGGCCTGACCCCCGACCAGGACGAATGAAACGATTGAACAGTTATTAAACATTTTGATTAGGAGACAAGAGTCATGGCTCTTTCCAAAGACGATATCCTCGAAGGCATTGCCGCTCTGACCGTAATGGAAGTTGTAGAACTGGTTTCTGCAATGGAAGAAAAGTTCGGCGTATCCGCTGCCGCTGCCGTAGCTGTTGCTGCTGCACCTGCCGCTGCTGTTGTTGTTGAAGAAAAAGATGAGTTCGAAGTTGTTCTGAACGCCGCTGGCGAGAAGAAAGTGAACGTCATCAAAGTTGTCCGCGAACTGACCGGTCTGGGCCTGAAAGAAGCCAAGGATCTGGTTGACGGCGCTCCCTCCACCGTGAAGGAAGGTGTCAACAAGAAAGACGCAGAAGACATGAAGAAGAAACTGGAAGAAGCAGGCGCTCAGGTAACCCTGAAGTAAGACTGCTGCAGCCGGTAAGTGCTCAGAAGGTGGCCCTCCAAAAGAGGCCACCTTTCTGTGCTTCAGCCGGACCATCACTTGCAGTGCTGTTGGCAGAATCAATGGCAGTGCAAATGGCAGTGTAAATGGATGGCGCAGTAGAAAGTGATGTTGGGGTCATTTCCGCAGCTGGAAGTGACGGGACATGAAACACGCTTGTTAGGAACCTCTGATGGCTTATACATACACCGAGAAAAAACGTATCCGCAAAGACTTCGGCAAATTGTCGACAGTTATGGATATCCCTTATCTTCTGGCAATCCAGATAGATTCCTACAGACAGTTCACACAGGCCGACCTTACGCCGGAACAGCGGTCAGACATGGGTCTGCAGGCAGCGTTCAAGTCCATCTTCCCGATCGTCAGCTATTCGGGCAAAGCTCTGCTGGAGTATGTCGCCTACCGCCTCGGCAAGCCTGAATTTGACGTCAATGAATGTATTCTGCGCGGCGCTACCTATGCCGTGTCCCTGCGCGTAAGAGCCCGCCTGATCATTTACGAAAAAGAATCCACTGCAAAAGTCATCAAGGACATCAAGGAACAGGAAGTGTACATGGGCGAAATTCCGCTCATGACCGAGAACGGCACTTTCATCATCAACGGCACCGAGCGTGTCGTGGTATCCCAGTTGCATCGTTCGCCCGGCGTGTTCTTCGACCACGACAAGGGCAAGACCCACAGCTCCGGCAAATTGCTCTACTCTGCCCGAATCATTCCTTACCGCGGCTCCTGGCTGGACGTGGAATTCGATCCGAAAGACATGGTCTATGTCCGTATCGACCGTCGCCGCAAGCTGCCTGCCACGATCCTCCTGCGCGCGCTGGATTTCAGCACCCAGGAAATCCTGGAAATGTTCTACGACAACAACAAGTACACGATCGACAAGAGCGGTACGTTCTCGGTCGAACTCGTACCTGCGCGTCTGCGCGGCCAGGTGCTGAACTTCGAAATCAAGGCCAAGAACAAGGTGATCGTGAACTCCGGCGTGCGTATTACGGCGCGTCACATCCGTGAAATGGAAAAGGCCGAAATCAAGCACCTCGAAGTGCCATCCGAATTCATCATCGGCAATGCCCTGGCCCACAACATCGTGGACAAGGACACCGGCGAGATCAAATTCCCCTGCAATGGCGAAGTCACGCAGGAAATGTTGAACCACATGGTGAAGATGGGCGTGAAGGAATTCCAGACCATCTACACCAACGACCTCGACTGCGGTCCTTTCATCTCCGACACGCTGCGCATCGACTCTACGCAGACGCGTATGGACGCGCTGGTAGAGATCTACCGCATGATGCGCCCTGGCGAACCGCCGACGAAGGAAAGCGCCGAGAACCTCTTCCAGAACCTGTTCTTCTCCCTGGAACGCTACGACCTCAGTGCTGTCGGCCGCATGAAGTTCAATCGCCGCCTCGGTCGCGAGAACTCCGAAGGTCCGGGCGTGCTGAGCCGTGACGACATCGTCGACGTGATCCGCACCCTGGTGGAAATCCGCAACGGCTTCGGCACTGTGGACGATATCGACCATCTCGGTAACCGTCGTATCCGTTCCGTCGGCGAGATGGCCGAAAACCAGTTCCGCGTGGGCCTGGTGCGTGTTGAGCGCGCCGTCAAGGAACGCCTGTCGATGGCTGACAGCGAAGGCCTGATGCCGCAGGACATGATCAACGCCAAGCCCGTGGCTGCCGCGATCAAGGAGTTCTTCGGGTCCAGCCAGCTGTCGCAGTTCATGGACCAGAACAACCCGTTGTCGGAAGTCACGCACAAGCGTCGTATATCGGCGCTTGGACCGGGTGGTCTCACCCGCGAACGTGCCGGCTTCGAAGTGCGCGACGTGCATCCGACCCATTACGGTCGCGTCTGCCCTATCGAAACGCCTGAAGGTCCCAACATCGGTCTGATCAACTCGCTGGCTACCTACGCGCGCACCAACGAATACGGCTTCCTGGAAAGCCCGGTGCGCAAGGTTGTCGACAGCAAGGTAACGGACGAGATCCATTACCTCTCCGCCATCGAGGAAAGCGGCTACGTAATCGCACAGGCGTCTGCACCTGTCGACAAGAACGGCAAGCTGACGCAGGACCTCGTGTCGGTGCGCCACAAGCATGAGTTCACCCTGACGTCTGCCGACCAGGTGGATTACATGGATGTGAGCCCGCAGCAGGTTGTGTCGGTTGCCGCTTCGCTGATTCCGTTCCTGGAACACGACGACGCCAACCGCGCCTTGATGGGTTCCAACATGCAGCGCCAGGCTGTGCCCACCCTGCGTGCCGAGAAGCCGCTGGTTGGTACCGGCATGGAGCGCAACGTTGCGCAGGACAGCGGCGTATGCGTTGTGGCGCGTCGCGGTGGCGTGATCGACTATGTCGACGCCGGCCGCATCATTGTGCGTGTGCGTGATGAAGAAACCGAAGCCGGTGAAGCCGGTGTGGATATCTACAACCTGATCAAGTACACCCGCTCCAACCAGAACACCTGTATTACCCAGCGTGCACTGGTGCAGAGCGGTGACAAAGTGGGCCGTGGCGACATCCTGGCTGACGGTCCCTCCGTGGACATGGGTGAGCTGGCACTGGGCCAGAACATGCGCATAGCGTTCATGCCCTGGAACGGTTACAACTTCGAAGACTCGATCCTCATCTCCGAACGTGTGGTGAAGGAAGACCGTTTCACCTCCATCCACATCCAGGAACTGACCTGTATTGCCCGCGACACCAAGCTGGGTGCCGAGGAAATCACCGCTGACATCCCGAACGTGGGTGAAAGCGCGCTGGCCCGCCTCGATGTCAGCGGTATCGTGCATATCGGTGCCGAAGTGGATGCCGGTGACATTCTGGTAGGCAAGGTGACGCCGAAGGGCGAAACCCAGCTGACCCCGGAAGAAAAATTGCTGCGCGCCATCTTTGGCGAGAAGGCGTCCGATGTGAAGGATACCTCGCTGCGCGTGCCCAGCTCCGCGAAAGGCACTGTGATCGACGTGCAGGTGTTCACGCGTGACGGACTGGAAAAAGACCAGCGTGCGCTGGAAATCGAATCCATGCAGCTGGCCAAGGTGCGCAAGGACATCGAAGACGAGTTCCGCATCGTGGAAGGCGCTACCTTCTCACGTCTGACCAAGGCACTGCTGGGCAAGGAAGTAGCTGGCGGTCCCAAGCTCAAGAAGGGCGACAAGCTGACTGCAGAGTATCTGGAAGAGTTGAAGCACGACGACTGGTTCAAGCTGCGCCTGGTCGATGACAGCCTCAGCGAGATGCTGGAAAAAGCCGGCGCCCAGCTGGCCGAGCGCCGCATCGCGCTGGACGAACTGTTTGCCGACAAGAAGCGCAAGATCACCCAGGGCGACAACCTTGCTCCGGGTGTGCTGAAGATCGTAAAGGTTTACCTGGCCATCAAGCGTCGCATCCAGCCGGGTGACAAGATGGCCGGTCGCCACGGTAACAAGGGTGTGATTTCCGTGATCATGCCGGTGGAAGACATGCCCTACGATGAAACCGGCAACCCGGTAGACATCGTCCTGAACCCGCTGGGTGTACCTTCCCGCATGAACGTGGGCCAGATCCTGGAAACCCACCTCGGCGCTGCCTCAGTCGGTCTTGGCAACAAGATCAACCAGATGCTGCTGGACCAGCAGAAGAAGGAAAAAGAGCGTGTGGCCGAAATCCGCAAGTTCCTCGAGAAGATCTACAACGGTGTAGGCCAGGGCCGCCGCAAGGAAACCCTCGAGCAGCTGACTGATTCGGACATTCTGGAACTGGCGCACAACCTGCGTGCCGGCGTGCCAATGGCTACTCCGGTGTTCGACGGTGCCGCCGAAGCCGAGATCAAGCAGATGCTGGCGCTTGCCGGTGTCAGCGAAGACGGCCAGTTCACGCTGTACGACGGCCGCACCGGCCAGGCCTTCGACCGCAAGGTCACCGTCGGCATCATGTACATGCTCAAGCTGAACCATCTCGTCGACGACAAGATGCATGCGCGTTCAACCGGTTCCTACTCGCTCGTCACGCAGCAGCCGCTGGGTGGCAAGGCGCAGTTTGGCGGCCAGCGCTTCGGAGAGATGGAGGTGTGGGCACTGGAAGCCTACGGCGCAGCCTACACGCTGCAGGAAATGCTCACCGTCAAGTCCGACGACGTCAACGGTCGCACCAAGATGTACAAGAACATCGTGGATGGCGACGACCGCATGGAAGCCTATATGCCTGAATCGTTCAACGTGTTGCTCAAGGAGATTCGCTCCTTGGCCATTGATATGGAGCTCGACGTCGACAATTGATCACCGATCGTGATCGTAGGGGCGGGCCCCCGTGCCCGCCCGGACTACCGGGCAAACCAAACAGAATTTGAGCAGGGCGGAGACAAAGAATGAAAGATTTGATTGCTTTCCACAAAGCACAAAAACAGTCGGACGATTTCGATTCGATCCGGATCGGGCTGGCCTCACCCCAGCTGATCCGCTCGTGGTCCTTCGGCGAAGTGAAGAAGCCGGAGACCATCAACTACCGTACCTTCAAACCGGAGCGCGACGGCCTGTTCTGCGCCAAGATCTTCGGACCGGTGAAGGACTATGAGTGCCTGTGCGGCAAGTACAAGCGCCTCAAGCACCGCGGCGTGATCTGTGAGAAGTGCGGCGTTGAAGTGGCGCTGACCAAGGAGCGCCGCGTGCGCATGGGCCACATCGAACTGGCCACCCCGGTTGCCCACATCTGGTTCCTCAAGTCGCTGCCCTCGCGCATCGGCCTGGTGCTGGACATGACGCTGCGTGACATCGAGCGCATCCTGTACTTCGAATGCTTCGTGGTGACCGATCCGGGCATGACCACGCTGGAACGCGGTCAGCTGCTCAATGATGAGCAGTACTACGAAGCGCTGGAGCAGTTCGGTGACGAGTTCGAAGCCAAGATGGGCGCCGAGGCCGTCCAGGACCTCATGCGCGAAATGGACATCGAAACCGAAGCGGCCACCATCCGCGAGGAAATCCCCAATACCAACAGCGAAACCAAGCTGAAGAAGCTGTCCAAGCGCCTGAAGCTGCTCGACGGCTTCATCAGCTCCGGCAACAAGCCCGAGTGGATGATCCTGAACGTGTTGCCCGTGCTGCCGCCGGATCTGCGTCCGCTGGTGCCGCTGGACGGCGGCCGCTTCGCGACCTCTGATCTCAACGACCTCTACCGTCGCGTGATCAACCGCAACAACCGTCTGAAGCGCCTGCTGGACCTGAGTGCGCCGGATATCATCGTACGCAACGAAAAGCGCATGCTGCAGGAAGCTGTGGATGCGCTGCTGGACAACGGCCGTCGCGGTCGTGCCATCACCGGTTCCAACAAGCGCCCGCTGAAATCCCTGGCCGACATGA
>JBIIWP010000150.1:0-5173 GCA_044338855.1 Pseudohongiellaceae bacterium
CAGCGAGCAAGCCTGCGTGTCCGACCAAGGCAGCGAAATTTCCAGGGAACCCCTGTGGGCCGTACCCGCGCCGATCCAGGAGCGACTGCAGTCACGTCTGCGTGATCGCGAATACAGCCATTTCCGAATGTGCGGACTGTACAGCGCCGTAGCAATCACCTTCCTGCTGTTCTTCGGTTTTGCTGCGCTGGGACGGGGCGATACTACCTACGGCTTCGTCATCTTCGGCTTTGCTTTTGCCACTACTGCCGTCTACGTCTCGGCCTGGTATTCGCGCAACTACTTCTATACCAAGCACTTCCTTACCTTGCTCATGGGGCTGCTGTGCCTCTACCTGTACTACACAGGGGGCACCGGCGATACCGGCCCGCTTTATTACTTCGTGTTTCCCCTGGTTGCCGTGTTCCTGCAGAGCCTGCGCGCCGGCATCGTGTCGGTGCTGGTCCTGCTGGCGGCAACCCTGGTGCTGGAAACTGGTGCCTTCGGGTTTGACACCAGTCGCTACAGCACCTTGCTGGTAATACGCATAGTCGCCATCTACCTGATCGTGGCCATGCTGTCTTTCCTGTTCGAGTATTTCCGGCTGCGCGCCGAGCAGGAGTTGCTGTTGAGCCTGCAGGATCTCAGTCTGGTGACCTATGGCGACATGGGCACGCATCTGGCCAACCGCCGTCTTATGGAGAAACTCCTGTTCTCGGAAATCGGACGTGCCAAGCGCTATCCCGTGGATGGTTGCGTGATGCTGGTAGAAGCGGATGAAGCCACCCGCTTGCGTGGCAAGCACCTTGAGCAGTTGCGTTTGTCACTGTCGTTGCTGCTGCGCCGACAGCTGCGCATGCAGGACATTCCGGGTGTTTGGGATGACAGCCGCTTCCTGGTGCTGTTGCCGTTGACTCCGGTGGAAGGCGCGGTAGCCGTAGCGGAGCGTCTGCTCACGGAATGCCGCAAGCAACAGTTGGCGATGCCGGGCGAGCCTGCCAGACGCATGACCATCAGCATCGGGCTGGTGTCGGTGCGCCAGCCCAGCGCCGAAGCACTGATCGAGGCCGTCAGCGACCAGTTGCTGCAGGCCCTGCGCGAAGGTGGTAACCGCCTGGCTGTTGAAAGTACCTGACGAATGCTGCCCGCAGTGCTATAAGCCCCAGCCTCGCCGCCGTAAGCGGCATTCAGGACGGAGTACCCTCCAGTGGCCCTTGGTTCCACCATGTATGTCTTTACCATCGACCTGGCTGATGCCGATCGTGGCGTGTATGAAGCTCTCGAGATCCGGGCCGCGCAGCATCCCTCGGAAGCTCCCGAGTATTTGCTTACACGCGTGCTGGCCTACTGTCTTGAGTACTGCGAGGGCATCGCCTTCTCCAAAGGGGGAGTGTCCGACCGCGATGAGCCGACGTTGCTGGCGCGGGATCTTACGGGGGCCCTGACCTTGTGGGTGGAGATCGGGGTTCCTCCTGCGGACCGTCTGCACCAGGCGACCAAGGCGGCGCCGCGGGTGGCGGTTTACTGCCACAAGGATGCGCGCCTGCTGGAGAGATTGCGTGAGTCCACCATCCATCGCGCTGACAGCATCGACTTCGTGGTCGTTCCGCGTGAATTTCTGGACACCTTGCTCAAGCGGCTGGATCGGCGCATGAAGCTGTCACTGACGGTGTCCGAGGGGCATTGGTATTGCGCGGTCGGTGACGAGGCGTTTGATTGCAGGCCCGAGAAGTTCAGTCTTGCCTGAGACGGTCCCGGAAGGTGAGGGGCGGCTGCCCATCCCGGCATTGCACTGGCCTTTCAAACTGGAAAAGCGCGGTTCTACCAGTTACTCTACTGCGCGTTCAAAACTACAAAAACACGCAATTGCGTCAAGGAGCAAGGCATGGGCCACACGTTCAATTTTTTCCGCGCCGGCGGTTTCAACCAGGTCCGCTTGGCCAGTGGCGCCGACCTGCTGAATCTCGATCAGCTGGATCAGAAATTGTGGGTGGCACTGGCCTGTCCTACGCAAGGGCTGGTATTCGACCCGCGCACCTTGCAGCTCATCGACAGCGATGGTGACGGTCGCATTCGCGCCAACGAGCTGATCACAGCCTGCAAGTGGGCGGGCAGCTTGCTGAAGAACGCCGATGTACTGGTACAGGCACCAGCGGAACTGGCACTCGATGCCATCAACGGTGACAGCGACGAAGGCCGTCTCATCGTGCAGGCGGCACGCACCGTGTTGCAGGGACTTGGCAAGGGCGAGGCTGGCAGCATCAGCGTGGCCGATTCGGTGGAAGCACTGAAGGCGTTCAATGCCATGCCGTTCAATGGCGATGGGGTGCTGACGGCAGCAGCGACTGCTGATGCCGCACTGCAGGCACTGATAGCAGACGTGATTGCCACAGTGGGTGCAGAGCAGGATCGCAGTGGGAAGCCTGGTGTGACGGCCGCAAAGGTAGCGGAGTTCTGCAAGGCAGTGACCGAATATCTGGCATGGCATGACCAGGGCGCCGGTGATCCGGCGCTGCTGCCTTTACAGGATGACACGGCCGCTGCGCTCAACGCACTAAAAGTGGTCCGCGGCAAAATCGATGACTTCTTCGTGCGTGCTCAGCTCGCTGCTTTTGATGCGCGTGCCGTGGCGGCGCTGAACCGGGAGGAAAAGGAATACTACGCCCTGGCGGCGCAGGATCTGGAGTTGAGCAACGCCGATATCCGGCGCCTGCCGCTGGCGCACGTGAATGTAGCGGCCGCACTGCCGCTGAAACGTGGCATCAACTCGGCCTGGGCTGCGGCCATGGTGAAGTTTGTCGCTAAGGTAGTGACGCCCTTGTTGGGTGAGATCGATACGCTCACTGAAGCGCAGTGGCTTGAGCTCAAGGAGCGCCTGTCCGGCTTCGAAGGCTGGGAAGCGGCAAAGGCTGGCACGGTGGTGGAAAATCTCGGGCTCGAACGCTTGCGTGAGTTGGCTGCGCCCGGAGTTGCCGGTTCGCTCGACGCGCTGTTCGCCCAGGAACAGGCACAGGCCAGCATCGCCACTGCCATAGCCTCGGTCGAGCAACTCGTGCGTTATGTGCGCGACCTCTATCGCCTCGCGCGCAATTTCGTCAACTTCCAGCAGTTCTACCAGCACGATCAACCCGCCATCTTCCAGGTAGGTACACTGTACCTCGACCAGCGCACCACGGAGTTGTGTCTGCGCGTCGAGGACGTCGGCAAGCATGCCGCAATGGCACCCCTGTCGCGCGCCTATCTGGTGTACTGCGACTGCGTGCGCAGGTCCAGCGGCGAAAAGATGATGATCGCGGCGGCTTTCACCAATGGTGATGCCGACAATCTCATGGTAGGTCGTAACGGCATCTTCTATGACCGCGATGGCAGGGATTGGGACGCCACGGTGACGAAACTGGTCGAGAATCCCATCTCCTTGCGTGAAGCCTTCTGGAGTCCCTACAAGAAGCTCGTGCGTTTCATCGAAGAGCAAGTGGCCAAGCGTGCAGCGGCCAGTGAAGCAGCCTCCGATGCGATGCTGACCGGCGCAGCCGGCAAGCTTGGTGCGGCGGCTACGACCGGCACGGCGGAGGCAGTAGCGCCGAAGAAGCTCGATATCGGAGTAGTCGCTGCCCTGGGCGTCGCCGTGGGTGGCATAACGGCGGCTTTGGGCGCCTTGCTGCAGACTTTCTTCGGGCTCGGCATGTGGATGCCGCTGGGTCTGCTTGGCCTCGTGCTGGTGATTTCGGGACCTTCGCTGCTTATCGCGTGGCTGAAACTGCGCCAGCGCAACCTGGGGCCGCTGCTGGACGCCAACGGCTGGGCACTGAACGCCAACGCGCGTATCAACGTCCCCTTCGGGGCTTCATTGACGCTGCTGGCCGCATTGCCGAAGGGATCGAAGCTTGATCTGGTCGATCCCTTTGCCGAAAAGAAGAGCCCGTGGAAGTTTTATTTCTTCCTGCTGCTCGCACTGGTGGTGGCCGGCTTGTGGCTTGCCGGCATGCTGCCTGTCTGAAACTGCCGCGGGGCATCAACACCGATGCCCACCAGCAGCATGCGGAACTTTGGTATCCGCCGGTCTTCAGTCTAGCGAGCCAGTTTCAGTATGGGAGCCGGGTCGCGTCTGCGCATGGTGGTTGCGGCGCCAGGATCGTCCTGCAGCAGCAGCACGGAGCATGGAGCTGAAAGCGCGAGTGCGGCAGGTGTGAGGCCGCCAAACAAGGCCTTCGGATTCTGGTCGAAGCAGGCCTGGCTCAGCACCAGGACTTGCGGCTGCAGTGACCGGATTGCGGCAGCACTGGCTTGATGCAGATTACCTTCGACCATCCCATGGGTAATCTGCAGTTTTCCGTCGCAGGCAGCGTCCAGTTCCTTTGCGCAGGCTGCCAGTGTCGTCTTGGCCTTGGCTCCCGCATCCCGGGCATGCTGCAAGGCCAGCAGCAAGGCTGCCGGATTGGCTTCGGCCCGGCTCGTATCGATGCTTTCTGGTTGTATCCCCAAAAGGTGCAGGCGGCTGCCGTGCCACCACGGCAGCGCCTGCAAAGCGTGGAGAGGAAAGCGTTTTATTGCATGGAGCGGCACGGGTATAAGCACCGTGTTCCGGCGAACGCTGTCGCCTGTGAATGGACGCATTAGTTCCACCGGGCTGTCAGACCAATTCAACAGGCGTCGGGTCACGCCATCCAGCTGCAGGGCGGTCAGCCGGCCCTTGCCGCGTGGCGCACTGAGCAACACCAGCTCGCAGCGCCATTGCCGGCTGGATTCAAGCAGGACCTCCGCGGGTTCCCCGTACTCCACGTGGGTCCGCACGGAAGCGAAGCCGCTGGCCTGCAGTTGCGCGGCGATGGCAGCAACCAGCGCACAACGTTGCCGATGGCCGCTTGAGCCCTCCCCAATACTGATGATGGGCTGGTACGGTTCGTCCTTTTCCGTAAAGGGCTCCTCGATTCCCGGGATCACCGTGATCACTTCGATATCCGCTGGACGTCCCCCGATGCGATGCAGCAGGTAGTTGCCCAGTGCAACCGGGTCGCTCTGGTGGTCTACAGCGAGCAGGATTCTCATACGTATTCCTCTGCCACATCGTGGTTACGGTAGTTGCACTGCCGCAGGAGGATGATGGCTTCAGCCAGATCCTTGCCATGTCCAGATAGGCTGTTGATGCATAGGAGGGAGCTTAGCCAGTGATCCTTACAGCAACCTTTCAGAACTG
>JBIIWP010000001.1:0-74624 GCA_044338855.1 Pseudohongiellaceae bacterium
ATCGAATCGTTGAGCTGTGATGTCAGGGAGACAACGCACTGCCTGGAGTTACCGATGAATGTACTGGTTGTCGAGGACGATGCCCTCCTTTCCGCCGGACTGCAAAGCGCACTGACCCGAGCCGACTACAAGGTCAGCCATGCCGGCGACGGCAAGTCGGCGCAGGCGACGCTGGCGGTCTACGACATGGATCTGGTGATCCTCGATCTGGGCCTGCCCGACATGGATGGGCTGGACGTACTGCGCGCCTTGCGCAGCAAGAAATTGCCGGTGCCGGTGTTGGTGCTGACCGCGCGCGACGGTGTAGAACAGCAAGTGGCGGCGCTTGATGCCGGCGCTGATGACTACATGGAAAAACCGTTCGACCTGCGCGAGCTGCAGGCGCGCGTCAGGGCCTTGTTGCGCCGCAATCGTCCTGATCTGAGTCAGGAACTGGTACTGGGACCGTTGGTGTTGGACACCAGCCGCCGTGAACTGCAGATCAAGGGTGTTGTCCAGGAACTACCGTCACGGGAGTATGAGGTGCTGGAGGCCTTGCTGCTGATCGCGCCACGGGTCGCCAGCAAGCTGCGTCTGCTGCAGCGCCTGGCAACAAACGGAGAAGAGATCGGGGACAACGCGGTGGAGGTTTATATCCATCGTCTGCGCCGGCGGCTCCAGGATTGCGGAATCGTGATCCGCACCGTCCGCAATGTTGGATATGTGATCGAGGCCGCGTGATGCGCATGCCCTTGTCGCTGCGCTACCAGCAGCTGCTGATCGTGGGCGCGCCGCTGCTGCTCTTGCTGTTGATCGAGTCCATCGTGTCCTATCGTATCGGCACGCACATCACCAATCAGGTGCTGGACCGCTGGCTGCTGGACTCACTCTATACGCTGGCAGAAGAAATCCGGCACGAGGACGGTGAGATCAGGGCGATCCCGGATGAGACCTCCATCGAAGCGTTCCGGTGGGATGCGGTGGACGAGATCCATTATCAGGTCGTCAGCCTGTCTGGGTTGGTGCTGGCCGGCAATCCTGCGTTACAGCAGGCGGCGACTGCCGAACTGCTGGACGCAGGGCCGGTCTTTCGCGATGCACTTCTGGACAATACGCGGGTTCGCACCGTCAGTGTCCTTGGCTTGCAGCAAAGTCCCGATCCCGTAATCGTTACTGTCGCTGAGACCCTCAACAAGCGGCAGGCACTTACCACCGAACTGCTGCTCGAGGTCCTGCTTTCGAAGGCGGTATTCGTTGTTGCAGTGCTGGTCATCATCAACGTTGCACTGGAGCGCGGGTTGCGGCCCTTGTTCCGCATCAGCCAGGAACTGAGTCAGCGTTCACCGCAGGATCTTACACCGATTGAAGTGGGGCGCTTGCCCGAGGAACTGCGAGCGTTGATAGGGAATACCAACCGGCTGCTGTCACGCATCGATGGTGCCATAGGATCGCGCGAACTGTTCATCGGCAACATCGCACACCAGATACGCACACCACTGGCAGGGATGAAGCTTCAGGCGCAGTTGGCGCTGGATGAACAGCAGAACCCAGCTGAAATCCACCTTGCGCTTGAGCGCATCGTGCAGGCCGCAGACCGCATGGCGCATGTCAATTCACAGTTGATGAATCTGGCGCGTGCCGAAGCCGCGTCCGGGCGGGGCCTGCGCAATGAGCAGGTCGATTTGCAGACCCTGATCCGCAATTGTTGTATGAGCCTGGCCTGGCGCGCGCATGCGAAGCACATAATGGTCATGGTCAGCGTACCGGAGCAGCCGGTACTGGTGCCGGGCGAAATGACGCTGCTGTCGGAGATGGTGACCAATCTGGTCGACAACGCCATCATCTACGGGCGTGAGCAAGGCCATGTCTGGATCACCTTGAGCAAGACTGCCGCGGGTCCATGCATCGAGATCGAGGATGATGGCCCGGGTATCGCAGCGGAACACTGGCCAAAGATCTTTGACCGGTTTTTCCGGCCCAATCCGGATAGTGGTTCCGGTTGCGGCCTTGGTCTTTCCATCGTGCGCGAAATTGCCCTGGCGCATGGCGCGTCAGTGCATCTCGAGGAGCGGAGGGAGCAGGGCGGAATCTGCTTCGTCGTACAGTTCAACCAAGGGGCGATTCAAGGGTGAAATCAAGCGCTCAGGAAGTGTTGGCATTATTCTCGGGCGTTTCCGGGTGGGCTGTGTTAAGGTGCAGCCCGTCCGAACCGTCCAGCCCCGTTGGGGGATGCGTCTGACAGTGCAAATCCCCGGTTTCTGCCGACCTCCGCGGTCTCCCAGTCCCTTCGAATTGCACACTGTGCAAGCCTCCGGCGTATGCGTCAGCCCCAAGCGCTGATACCTGTCTGGACCCCACAGAAAAACCGAACTGCTGCCCGGCTCTGCCTTGCCCTGTGCTTGTGCGTTGCCATGGTCGCGGCGAGCGCTTGCTCGCAATGGCGACCACCCTTCGGGGAATTGCAGCAGCACCACAACGGCACAGTTGTGCCACAGCATAGAGATACCAAATGAGCTTTGATTCACTCGGGTTGAAAGCAACCCTGTTACAAGCAGTCGCAGACAGCGGCTACACCACACCCACTGCCATCCAGATGCAAGCCATCCCTGCCGTCCTCGGCGGCCGCGACATCATGGCTGCCGCCCAGACCGGCACCGGCAAGACCGCCGGTTTCACGCTGCCGATGATCCAGCTGCTCGGCGAACGCGAACCCGTCAAGAGCAACCACATCCGCGCCCTGGTGCTGACGCCTACGCGTGAACTCGCTGCCCAAGTGCAGGAATGCGTTGAAACCTACGGCAAGCACGACAAGCTGCGCTCGCTGGTGATCTTCGGCGGCGTCAACATCAATCCGCAGCAGATGGCACTGCGCAAAGGCTGTGACATTCTCGTGGCCACGCCCGGCCGCCTGCTCGACCTGTACCAGCAGAATGCCGTGAAGTTCAGTGACGTGGAAATCCTCGTGCTGGACGAAGCCGACCGCATGCTCGATATGGGCTTCATCCGCGACATCCGCAAGATCCTCGGCCTGCTGCCCAAGAAGCGCCAGAACCTGATGTTCTCCGCCACTTTCTCGCCGGAAATCCGCGAGCTGGCCAAGACCATCTGCCACAATCCCATCGAGATCGATGTAGCACCGCGCAACTCCACCGTGGAGACGATCACGCAGCAGGTGTACATGGTCAGCAAGGAAAACAAACTGAGCCTGCTGGCCAAGCTGCTCATCGATTGCAAGGACCAGGTGCTGGTGTTCAGCCGCACCAAACACGGTGCCAACAACCTCGTGAAGAAACTTGCCGCCTATGGCGTCCAGTCCGCTGCCATCCATGGCAACAAGAGCCAGGCGCAGCGCACCAAAGCCCTCGGTGATTTCAAGGCCAACCGCATCCAGGTGCTGGTAGCCACCGACATCGCTGCGCGCGGCATCGACATCGACCAGCTTGCCATGGTCATCAACTTCGACCTGCCGCAGGTCTCGGAAGATTATGTACACCGCATCGGTCGCACCGGTCGTGCCGGCGCCAGCGGCCTGGCGGTGTCGCTCGTCACTGACGAAGACGCCAAACTGCTGCGTGACATCGAACGTCTGATCAAACTCAAGGTCGAGCGTGCCACCTTCGACGTTGCGGCACTGCCGCAGGCGAAAGCCATGCCGCCGGAAACGGCTGCACCGCAGCAATCGCAGGGTCGTGGCCGTCAGGGCCAGCGTCGCAGTGGCCAGGGTGAAGGTCGTCGCAGCGAAGGCCGCAGTGGTGAAGGTCGCAGCAGTGAAGGTCGCAGCAGCCAAAGTGCACCGCGTCGCAGCGAAGGACGCAGTACCTCTGGTGAAGCCCGCAGTGGGCAGCCCCAGGCACGTCGTGCCGATGGCCAGCAGCCGCGCCGCAGCCAGGATGGCCAGGCACCACGCGGCCCCCGCCCGGAATCCCGTGGTGATCGTCAGCCGCGTGGGCCGGCTCCCGCTGCCCGCATCAGTGACGAGCAGCCGCGCGAGCCGCGTGCAGCAGCACGTCCGCGCGACGAGGCCGATGACAACCGTGGCAACCGTATGGACAGCGACAACAGCAACCGTTCCGCTCAGTCCATCGTCGGTACGCCGCCACGTCGTCCGCGTTCGGGTCAGGGCCAGGGTGGTCAGCCAAGGCGTGGTGGCGAAGGCCGCGGCCAGAGTCCGAGCCAGAGTCATGGCCCGCGCACGCCCCGTGACGGCAACCGCGAACCGCGTTCGTCCTCACAGGCCAGCACCAAGTCCGGTGGCGGCCTGTGGAATTCGCTGAAGGATCTGATCAGGGGCTGAGACCAGCTCCTGCGTCATTAAAAAAGGGCCCTGCGGGGCCCTTTTTTGTTTCTCGCCAAACCGCTTCTGCTCAGAGGAAGTTGTTGGGCCAGATCATGGTGCGCCACATGTGCGACGACGGTGAATCGTCATACCCGAGGCCCTCCTCCGGCTGGCGGAAGTTGCGCGCGATGATGTCCGCGAAGAACTCGATCTTCACCGGCTCCACGTCCTCGAAGAAGTACAGGTCATACATCGTCACGTAGCGCGCCGTCATGTACCAGGGGTGCTGCATGGCATAGGCCGCATCACGCTTGATGTAGGCCGGCGGCTCATAATCCTCACCGAAGAACTTGAGGTAGGCCTCGGGATAGGGATAACCCACCGCAGGGTCCGGCGTGTAGCGCAGCGCCTGGTGGTACTTCACGGCCCAGGCGATTTCTTCATCAACGTAGGGTGCGATCAACTGGGAGCCCCAGTAGCCGTGGTCGGTCCGCAGCAGGCAGCCGTTGGCAATGTCGTGCAGCAGGCAGGCCATGATGACCTTCTCACTGGCGCCTTCGTCAAGGGCACGCTTGGCCGCCGTGGTCAGGTGATGCAGCGTCATGCCGGTAAAGCGCAGGTTGAAGAAGTCGATCAGCGTGGGCTTTTCCGGCATGCGTGGCAGCGCCGGGTTGTCGCCCATCATGAACACGCTGCCCTGGTCCATCTTCGCCAGCAACTCATCGTGCGGGTCCTTCACGCCGAAGGCACAGATGTCGATCGGCGTGGGGAAGATCATGCGTTCGCGTCCGGCCTGCGGCCAGGGACGGTTGTCGTCTTTACTCATGTTCAGGTGCTCCGGCAGCGTAGCGTTTGGCGATCCAGGCGCAGACCATGAGCTGCAGCTGGTGGAAGATCATGATGGGCAGCAGGATCAGGCCCGCTTCGGGGCCGGCAAACAGCACGCGCGCCATCGGCGCACCCTGTACCAGCGATTTCTTGGTGCCGCAGAACACCAGTACGATCTCGTCCTCGCGGCTGAAGCCGCCGAGGCGCGCCAGCAAGGTGGTGAAGCCCAGCGCGAAGGCCAGCAGCAGTGCGCACGCCAGGAACAGGCTGGCAAACTGCGCCGGCGCCAGCTGGCTCCAGATACCATCGATCACCGCTGCTGAAAAGGCACTGTAGACGGCCAGCACGATGGTGGCGCGGTCCGTGATCGCAATGGTGGACTTGTGGCGTGCCACGAAATCACCGATCCAGGGCCGCAGCAGGTGGCCCACGGTAAAGGGCAGCAGTATCAGCAGCGCCACCTGACCGATGCCGGCAACAGCATTGCTGCCGTCGCTGTCGGTGCCTGCCAGCAGACCCACCAGCAAGGGCGTGAGAAATACGCCCAGCACCTGTGAGGCGGAAGCGGCAGCAATCGCACCCGGCACGTTGCCCTTGGCAATCGACACGAAGGCGATCGACGATTGCACGGTAGATGGCAGTGCTACCAGGAACAGTACGCCGGTCCACAGCACGGGTGACAGCAGGCCCGGCAGCAGCGTGGCAAGACCCCAGCCCAGCAGCGGGAACATCACGAAGGTGGAGCCGAGGATCAGCAGGTGCAGGCGCCAGTGGGTAAGCCCCGAGACCACGGCGGCACGCGCCAGCTTGGCCCCGTGGAAAAAGAACAGCAGCACCACCGTAAGGTTGGCTAACCAATGCACCACGGTTGCGTAGTCGCCACGCGCAGGCAACAGCGTGGCCACCACCAGCGTGGCAATCAGGATCAGCAGGAAGGTGTCGGGCAGCAGGCGCTTCAGCAAGGCAGGCAAGGGCGGTTCCGGGGTATCGGCGTTTGTTGTCGTTGACAATTATCACCGAAACCAACGGACGCTGGCCAGCCTCAAGCAGGGAGCCGGCCAGCGCGCTGCTCAGGAGCGAGGGGGAATGTAGCGCGCGCGCTTGTTCTGCTTCAGCAGCGAGAGATCCGTCAGGCACAGCCCGTCGAGACAGTTCGCAAAGTCCGGATCGCGGCTGAACACCAGCGCCTGGAAGCCGCCGTCTTCGAACAGTGCCGTGTACTGGCGGTACAGCACCGGAATCCGGCAGCCCATAGCCTCGAAGGACGCATGCAACTGCGCCATACCGGAGTCACGGTCGAGGCCCTCATAGAGTCGCTCGAGTTCGGCTTTGCGCTGGTCGGTAAAGCGGAACGGTTCGCGCGCCACGGCCAGCGTGCGGGCCGCGCCGTAATAGCGGCTGAAGCAGTACACCAGTTCTTCCATCAGTGCCGATGGATAGCTCGCACTCATCGACACCGGGCCAAACAGATAGCGTACTTCCGGATGATGCGCGAGATACGCACCGATGCCCTGCCAAAGATAGTCGAGGCAGGCCTTGCCCTGGTAGGCAGGGCTGACAAAGCTGCGGCCCAGTTCGATCGCCTGGGGCAGCAGGTGCAGGAACTCCGGAGTGAAGTCATAAAGCGTTTGGGTATAGAGGCCAGCACTGCCTTGTGCGTCGAGCAAGGTCGCACATTCGCCGATGCGGTAGGCTCCTGCAATTTCCAGCGCTTTGCGGTCCCACAGCACCAGATGCCGGTAACGCTGGTCAAAGTCATCCAGATCGCGGCGTTTGCCGGTACCTTCACCGGCCTTGCGGAAGGCCAGTTCGCGCAAGCGGCCGATCTCGCGCAGTACGGCGCTGGACTCCGACCACTCCACCAGGTGGATGGCCATGTCGTCGCGCGTGGTGCCCAGCAGCATGGCAGCGTTCAGCTCCCGTTGCAGCAGTTGCCGATGCTCCGGATGCGCCACCGTGCGCTCGGTCTCGAATATCACGGGGCGAGGACGGCCCAGTTTGTAAACGTGCCGGCGCAGGCGCTGCACGAGGCTGCGATCCGGCACCTGCTGCGAAAACAGGCGCGCACTGGGAATCACTTCGCCTATGTGGAAGCTGATTGTATTGTGCTGATGCTTGAACATCTCGTCCGACAGCATCATGGTGCTGGCCGGCTTCGACAGCATCGACACGCCGTAGAACAGCAGCGAATTGCGTGCTGCAACGCGCACTGGCAGGATCGGGGCGTTGGCTTTGCGCGCGAAATGCAGAAAGCCTCCGCGCCACTGTGGATCACGTACGCCGACCGGGCTGGCCCGCGAAACTTCACCTGCCGGGAAAATGATTACGGCGCGCTCGGCCTCAAGTTCGGCCACTACCTTGCGGTAGCTGCCGATGGCACTGCCGCCGTTGAAGACGTCCACCGGAATCAGCAGTGGCTGCAATTGCGTGAAATGATTCAGCAAGTCGTTGGCGATGATCTTCACGTCCGGACGAACTTCGCCCACCAGGCGCAGCAGTGCGAGGCCATCCAGCGAGCCAATGGGATGGTTGGCGATGATCAGCACGCGTCCCTGCGCCGGGATGTTGGCGCGGTCACGCGCACTCACGCTGTAACTGAAATTGAACAGCTCGAACACGCGGTCGATCCATGACAGGCCCACGACATCCCGGTTACCGGCAAGAAAGCGGTTGATCTCGTGCTCATGCACCAGCTGGCGCAGAAAGGAAAAGGCGGGCTTGCGGAGGAGAGCGGGGGTACGCGCCACTTGCGGGAATTTCGCAGCAACAGCAGCTTCGATATTGATCATCTGGCATCCATCCGGTGGCAAGGATGGCGCGCAGTGTAGGGAGTGCGTGTAAAAAACCGATTAACCTGGTGTTAATGAGGAGGGTGATCCTGCGGCAGTATCAGTCTTGACATCTGTCATTGACAGAAGCCAGGCATGACTCTAGTTTCAATCCCCCATACCCAACGACAGGAGTTTCACATCATGGGACTGCGCATAAACGACATCGCACCGAATTTCACTACTGACTCCACTGCCGGCACACTGACCCTGCATGACTGGATCGGTGAGGGCTATGCCATCCTGTTTTCACATCCCAAGGATTTCACACCCGTGTGCACCACTGAGTTCGGCGCAGTCGCCCGCCTGGCACCCGAGTTTGCAAAACGGAAAACCAAAGTGATGGGGATCTCCGTGGACAGCGTGGAAGAGCATCACAAGTGGAAGCGCGACATCGCAGCTTTCGCCGGTGCACCTGCCGACTTTCCCATCATTGACGACACCTCCCTGCAGGTCGCCAAACTCTATGACATGCTGCCTGCCGATGCCTATCTGCCCGATGGTCGTACCCCGGCACATAGCGCCACGGTGTGTACCGTGTTCATAATCGGTCCCGACAAGAAGATCCGTCTCACCATGAATTATCCGATGTCCGTGGGCCGCAACTTCGCAGAAATCCTGCGCGCACTGGATGCCGTGCAGGCAACCGATGGCGTGCCTATCGCGACCCCGGCCGACTGGGTGCCGGGCCAGGATGTCATCGTGTCGCTGAGTCTCAGCGATGAACAGGCGAGGGAGAAGTTCGGCAGTATCGACATCAAGCTGCCTTATTTGCGCTATACAAAACAGCCCGGCAAGTGAACTTGTCAGTCAGGAAAAAGCGCCCGCGATACTGCGGGCGTTTTTTTCCGAGATGGATGCTCCGGGGTAGCGATATCAGCCTTTGAGCTTGGCCTCGTGCCGTGCCATCGCTTCCACGATCAGACGCTTGGCGACATCCGCATTTTCCCAGTGGCCTATCTTCACCCATTTTCCAGGTTCCAGATCCTTGTAGTGTTCAAAGAAGTGCGATATCTGCTGCAAGGTGATGCTGGGCAGCTGGTCGTAGTTGAAGACGTTTTCATAACGCTTGGTCAAGTGGGGCGAGGGCACCGCGATGATCTTCTCGTCCTGGCCGGCATTGTCTTCCATTACCAGTACCCCGATAGGACGCACGTTGATCACGCACCCAGGCACCAGTGGGCGTGTATTGCAGATCAGCACATCGATGGGATCACCGTCGTCGGATAACGTGTGCGGCACGAAGCCGTAATTGCCGGGATACGACATGGGCGTGTAGAGGAAGCGGTCTACCACCAGGGTGCCGCTGTCCTTGTCCAGTTCGTATTTGATCGGGTGACCGCCAATCGGGCACTCGACCAGTACGTTCACGTCTTCAGGGGCATTTTTGCCGACGGCAATCGCTTCGATGCGCATTTACAGTACTCCAGGCTCTGCAAGAAAAGGCGCGCAGTATACCGGAAGGGCTGCCGGTTTCGCGTGGGAGTAAGTCCTTATCTGCCGGCCATCACAAGGGCGAGGGCAGCGGGCAGAGCGCTGAATCGGGTAAGCACGGCATCGGCGCCGAGAGAGTGCGCCCGTGCCGGATCTACCTCGAAGGCGACAGCAATTGCGGCCAGGCCTGCACCGCGTGCGGCATCCACATCGTTGGCGTGGTCGCCCACCATCACGGTCAGGGCCGCTGGATGTTCCTGGTGGCCGAGCTGCTGCAAGGCGTAGCGCAGGTGGCCGGGATCGGGCTTCCTGACGGTAGTAGCATCGCCGCCGGCCACGGCACTGAAATGTTTGCGGATGCCGAGCTGTGTGAGGATGGTCTCGCAGGGTTGCGTGGGCTTGTTGGAGGCAAGGCCGATGATCCAGCCCTCTGCCTGCAGTTGCTGCAAGGTGGCGGCTACGCCATCGTAGTGGCGCGTGTGGCGATAGTCCGTGGCGCGATAGGCCGCGACATAGGCAGCGCAGGCGGCCTCGAATGCCGCTGTTGCCAGCGTAACGCCGTGCGCAGCAAAGGCCCGTTGCACCAGCATACGCATGCCATCGCCCAGCATGGCTTCCAGTGCGTGGCGCTGCAGTGCAGGCAGCGCATGGGTGGCCAGTACACTGTTGATCGCAGCGAGAAGGTCCGGCACGCCGTCGATGAGAGTGCCGTCGAGATCGAACAGGATGTAGCGGGAGGACTTGTTCATTCCTTGAGAACCAATTGCAGTTCGCCGTCCTGCACCTCGATGCTTTCCACGCCGTCGGCAAAGGTTTGCCAGAAGCCCTGGCCACCACCGAATTCCTGCACGAGGTCGACGTTCTTGAGCCCGCCAAGCCAGGCATTGGGAATCGGTACGCCCATCACGCTGACGCCCTGCAGCACCACCACGGGACGCCCGCTGGTATAGGCGAGTTGCAGGCCTGCGTTGACCCGCAGGGTTTGTCCGCCGAACAGCGGGAAATCCGGTGGCAGCGGCACCAGCAGCCTGGCGCTTGCGAGATTGTCGCTGAGATCGATGGCGAGGCGCTGTGCCATGTCGTGGCTTCTGGCCACCAGCGAGTTGAGTTCCTTTTCGGTGAAGTGCAGTTCCCGGCTGGGGCCGGCCTCGGAATAGCGCTCGGGTTCCAGTCGTTGCAGCTTTTCATCCAGCGCGGCTTGTTCGCGCTGACTCAGCTCAATGGGTGAAAAGGCTCTGGGAAACAGCATGCGATAGCCGATGAACAAGGTCAGAGCGACGCTGAGCACCACGCCCAAGAGCGTGAAAAGTGCTACTTGCCAGCCACTGAAGCGACGCGACGGTGCGGCTGGCACCACAGGATCGTTGCTCATGCCGGTAAACTCCCGTTGGGTATGTCGGCAGCATTCTACACGTGCACTACCGTCCGGCTACCTGAATGCCAGCTGAAAAGAGTGACACAGTCGGGAAGCTTTGGCGGGGCATGAATGGCATAATCGCGCCCGTATGCCTCCCCGTAAACGTGCAGCGCCAAAACGCAGTACCAAAGCCCGCTCGTCCCGACGTGGGCTGTGGTATGTCGCCTTCGCTTTTTTCTTCTGGGCTACGCTGCTCGTGGGCGGATGGGCAGTGTGGGTGGGCTATGAGGCGCGTGAGGATTTCCGTGCGCTGCAGTGGGCTTTGCCCGGGCGCATTTATGCCCGTCCCATGGAGCTGTATGCCGGTGCGCGCGTTGGTCAGGACGAGGTCACCACCTACCTGCGTCAACTCGGCTACCGCGAAACGCCGCAGGCCGCCAATCCCGGCGAGTTTGCCGCAAGTCCCGGACGGTTGCAGATCCACACGCGCGGTTTCACTTTCTGGGATGGAAGCGAACCGGCGCGTCGACTCGATGTGAGTTTCGGTGGCAACCGCGTGCTCGCCCTGCGGGGTCGCCAGGGTGGTGAAGAGCTGCTGGCGCGTCTTGATCCCGTGGAGATCGCGCAGATCAATCCCGATACCGGTGAAGACCGTTTGCCCTTGACGCGCGACGAGGCACCGCAGGCGCTGGTCGATGCGCTGATCGCGGTGGAAGACCAGCGCTTCTATTCGCATCACGGTGTCGATCCGCTTGGCATCGCGCGCGCAATGGTTGCCAACATCCTGCAGGGGGAAATCGCGCAGGGCGGCAGTACGCTGACGCAGCAGTTGGTGAAGAACCTCTACCTGACGCGCGAGCGCACGTTCCGCCGCAAACTCGAAGAGCTGGTGATGGCCGTAGCGCTGGAACTGAGTTTCAGCAAGGATGAGATCCTCACGGCCTACCTCAACGAGGTGTACCTGGGCCAGGACGGCAGTCGTGCCATCCATGGGTTCGCGCTGGCATCGCAGCACTATTTCTCGCGCCCGCTGGCCGAGCTGAAATTGCCTGAACTCGCGCTGCTGGCCGGACTGCCGCGCGGAGCGTCCTACTACAATCCTTTCCGCCATCCCGAGCGGGCCACCGCACGTCGCGACGTGGTGCTGGCGCGCATGGTCGAACGGGGCTATCTCACGGCGGAAGAGCAGGCCAGTGCCAAATCAGCAAAATTGGAAGTGGTGCAGGGAGCCCGCCCGGCCGGGCGTGGGGGCTATCCCGCTTTCCTCGAACTCGTCTACAGCGATCTCGCGCGTGACTATGACCGTGAGGCCCTGCGCAGCGAAGGCCTGCGTATCTTCACCACCCTGGACGTCAACGCGCAGAGCGTGCTCGAAGCCACGCTCGACAAGTCCGTGGCGGCCGTGGAGCGCAAGACGCGCGGTGAGCCGGCGCCGCTGGAAGCCGCGATGGTGATCACTGATGCGAGCACCGGCGAAGTGCGCGCGCTGGCCGGCAGCCGCAAGAGCGGCTATACCGGGTTCAACCGCGCGCTGAAAGCGGTGCGCCCCATCGGTTCGCTGGTGAAGCCGATTGTCTATCTGGCTGCACTGGAAACGCAGGAGTTTCACCTCGCCACCGTGCTGGCAGATGAGCCCGTGTCGATGAAGTTACAGAACGGTGATGTGTGGCAACCGCAAAACTACGACAAGACCACCGAAGGTGACGTGTACCTCTACGATGCACTGCAGCGCTCATTGAACCTTGCGACCGTGGATCTCGGCATGCAACTGGGCCTGCATAAGGTAGCGGCGATGCTGCCGCGCCTGGGTTACACCAAGCCGGTGCAGGCGTATCCGTCATTGCTGCTCGGCGCAGTGGATATGGCACCGATCGATGTGGCGCAGGTGTACCAGACCCTGGCCAGCAACGGCTTTCGTTCCAGCCTGCGCAGCGTGCTGGCGGTGACCAGTGCCAGCGGTGCGCCGCTGGAGTACTACGCCATCGGCAGCGAGCAGGCGGTCGACCCAGCCACGATGTATCTGCTCGAACATACCTTGCATGGCGTGTGGGAAACCGGCACGGCGCGCCATGAAGCTGCACGCTTCCGCGAACAGTTGCCGCTGGCCGGCAAGACCGGCACTACCAATGACCTGCGCGATTCCTGGTTTGCCGGCTATGGTGACGACCTGGTAGGCGTAGTATGGCTGGGCTATGACGACAACCGCGAGAGTGGCCTCACGGGCGCGACCGGTGCACTCAAAGTGTGGGCCGATGTGATGAGCCAGCTCGACATCCAGCCGCGCCAGGCACTGGCGCCATCCGCTGTGGAGTTCGACCAGGTGCCGCGTGAGGCCCAGCGCGATCCCACGCGGCGTGATTGCTACTACACCCAGGAACTGCCGTTCCGCAGCAACCGCCTGCCCGATGTGGGCTGGAGTTGCGAAGTGAACGACTCCTTCTTCGAGCGCGTGATGGATCGATTCAGGACGGACTGACCATGATGGTGAGAGTGACCGGATTGCTGGTGGTACTGACACTGCTGGGCGGTTGCGCCAGCATGATCGAACCACCTGCGCGTCGTGCGCCGGTCGAGGAGATCGGCCGTCCCGCGCCATCTGGCCCGAGCGACGCAAGTCCGCCGGAACCCGAAGCCCCACCCCAGGTGCTACGCCGTGAGCCGCTGCCGCCATCAGCACCGCCCGTGTTCGGCCCGCCCGCGCCGCAAGCGCCGGCGGCTCCCGCCACGCCCACTGATTCCTTGCTGGCGTCCGTGGATGCTGCATTGGCTGCCGGTGATCTGGAACGGGCTGCTGCGCTGTGTGAGCGCGCCCTGCGCATCGCCCCGCGTGACGGGCAGTTATGGCTCAAGCTCGGCACCATCCGCCAGCGCCAGGGACGTACGGCGGATGCGCGGGGTTTTGCCCAACGCGCACTGAGTCTGGCGGCAGGAGATACACAGCTGGAGCGACAAAGCAGAGTGTTGCTGGAATTGCTGGAGCTGGACGAAGCAGCGGAATAACGCTGGAGGCGGGAATTGCGCTGCAGCCCCACTCAGGAGCCGCAGCGCAGCGGCAAATCAAAGCTTGCTGGTGATCTGGCCTGTAGAGCAACTGCAGCGACCGATCTGCATGCTGACGACTTCCTGTAACGTGAGGCCCGGGGCGATGTCGGGTTGCAGCGCCAGCGAGAAGGGCTCCTTTACCTCGCGCCAATTCCAGTTCTCTGTTAGATGTACGACGACTTCGCGGTTTTCGGCATCGGCCAGGCGCAGAATGTATTCCAATGAGCCAGTGCAGACCCCATCGCAGCCTTCCACGCTGACTTCCACGTCCAGCTTCACGACAGAGCCTTCCTGCTGCTGTCCCGTGACATTGGCCTTGCCGCGGCACACGTCCAGAATCACGGTCGTGGTGGTTTGCGCAAACACTCCCACGGCGCAGCACAGGCTGGCTGCGGCGAGCAGAGTGGAAAGGGACTTCCTGATTATCGTCATGGCATTTCCCGATGGGTTCCAACAGTGAGGCTGGGTTTCATGGCCGGCATTTCTAACAAAATTCCGGGGCAGCCGGTAGTGCCCAGCGGCTGAAACAGCCTTGCTGCCCGGCCAACTACAGGATTTCCTCGATTCTTACACGCAACCGCCGGCCCGCTTACTCCAGGTCTTCCAGCAACGGAGATGCTTCGCCTGTTACAGCTTCGACGGCGCGGCGCAGGTCGCTCAAGGTCACGCGACGCTCTGCCATCAGCAGGCGCGTGACATCGTCGAGGCTGTGATCGGCATCTTCGGCGCGGATTTCGCGGTCGAGCTCATCGAACAGCAGCACGGCGCGCGCCGTGACGGGGCCGCTGGAGCGTTCTCCGCGCAGCTTGTCGGCGCGGCCGGCCCAGTCTTCCAGACCTTCCAGTATCTCGCCGCGACGCCGCGCGCTCATGCCGCCGGCGCGGTACACGAGTTCGATGCCGTAGTATTCCGCCAGGCCTTCGGCAATCCAGTCGTCGCGGTCGCCACCGCTGATGCGCGTGACCACATGGATGAGTTCGTGTACCAGCGGGCTGCTGCCGTTCTCGCTGACGGCACGGCGACTGCTGTGGAAGTAGAACGAATTGGGCCCCGACAGGCCACCACGCCACAGGGGGTCATCGCCACTGACCATGAGGATCTTGGGCGGCACTTTCCCGAAGGCCTTTTCCAGTTCATCCCACACGAGGCCCACCAGAGTAAGCCACGAACCGCGGTCAGCCATGGAATCGCGCGGAGCAGCGATGGAAAACTCGGTACTGCCTACCCGATCGCGGCGGGTGCCGAGGCGACCGGCCATCATCCAGCCGGTGGGACGGTCGAAGCGGCGCTCCGGGTCGTCCACGAAATAGCGCGGCTTTTCGCGGCTACTCTGGTCGCGCGGCCAGCCGGTGACAGCGCCCCAGCCGTCCGGCAGCTTGGTCTCGGCTTCCACACCCTTGCGCATGGTGACGCTCATGCGCGGGATCACGCGGTCGCCGCGGAACAGGGCCCAGTCATCGGTCATCAAAGCATCGTAGCTTTCGTCCTGGTTCTGGTTGGCACGCGGGCGGGTGATGCGCGCGCGATAGCTGAGGCTGGCGTTCTCGCGGGCCGGTTCCCAGTGGACGCTGTGGTCTTTGTCGTCCACGGCAAGCTCGCCTTCGGCCTCGAAGTCGCGGAAGCGTTCCGGATCGAAACTGAAGCGCACATCGCGCACGGGGCGGCCGTCTGCCACTTCCAGCGTGATCTCGGCCCAGTCGTTGCCGGGTTCCAGGGCGATGATCCAGGTCAGCTGGTACGTGGAGTCGTCGTCAGCGGCCTGTGCGAGGGAGGGCAGCAGGGTGCAGAGAAGCAATGTCAGGAGGGCTTTGGTGCGCATGGTGGAGGTGGGTCTAAGTGCGTTGGACGTTATGGTAGCAAATGTGGGAGGGCTCGGCTGTTTCTTGTGCAGGATGGTTTGGCATGGTTGCGTGAATACCTGCCTTCAAACTCACGTTGAGCCGACAGGAAACAAGAAAAGTTTGCTCGTCCAGCACCTGCGTCGAAAGCACAGCGCAGTCGGCATGACGGACTTACTCGAAGCTGAAGATGTCCTCGCTCACTTCAGGCCTCTGCATGCCGTCCTCGTGGTGCTTCTCCCAGATCTGCGACCAGGGGCGCCCGTACATGTCGAGCACTTCCTGCTGGAAGGTGGCGCCGGGCGACAGCGGCGTCGCGATGCCGTCGACCGGAAAAATGGTTTGTACGCATTCAATGTACGAGTAGGGATCGCCTTCGCGCAGCCCGCTCTGGCGCGTGAGGTTGCGCACGATGCGCACTGGCTCCACCAGTGCCTCGGGATCGTACAGCACGGTTTCGTGGTTCAGGTGCAGCAAGGTGCCGTCAGCAGCGCGGATCGGTGTGTAGATCTCGATCGACTGCAGTTTGCTGGAGAATTCGAACTGCGAATGTGCCATCCAGCCCTGGATGTTGGAGGTCCAGCTGATCAGTGCCTCGCCGTCCCAGAAGCCGATGCTCTCGCCGTACCAGCGCGGCACGTCCTGACCCAGGCGTGGCACTGCGCCGTCCATGATGAACTCGCGGCCAAGGTGGATGTTGGTGACGAAGTTGCGTGCCACGCCGGCCATGATCTGCACCACGTCGGGATTCACGATGACCGAGTGTGGCTGCATTATCGTGGCGGCGAAGTGGTAGCGGCGCATGAAGCCTTCGGGCCAGCAGTATTGCGAGGGCCACTGCGACTGGCCGTGGGCCTGATGGTAGGCCTCCTGCACGAGGCGCAGCTGATAGTCAGGCGTCAGCAGCGACAGCACCGTAGGGATCTGCACCGACACCATCGAGTACCAGGTGCCGCGCAGTCCGCCAGGCCCGCCTTCGGTCCACAGGTAGCGCCCGCTCATGTCCCAGGGCAGTGTTTCGGGGCCGTGGTCGACCCAGGTGCCGCGCTGTTTGGCTTCTGCCAGCAAGGCCTCGTAATGCGCTTGCGCCGTTGCGAAACCGTAGGGACTCACGATCTGCTCGCGCGGATAGTCACGGTCGCAGAAGCCCCAGGCTGCCGTGCGCTCCGGATCGTCACCGATCATCACGGGGCCGGCATAGGCGCCGGCCTGCGCTTCGAGCGGCAGGCCGGCGTTGCAGCGCCAGTAGCGCGGGTCCAGCCACAGCGCCTGATCCTGGTAAAAGTCGGGGGTGTTGAAGATGTCGTGTTCCAGTGGCGTTACGCCGTCGGGTACGGCGCCGTCGCGGGCAGCCACGGCATCCAGCACGCCGAACATCTGGATGGGACCCGCCACGGGATACTGCTGCGCATCTGCCACAGGTGCACCGCGACCAACGCTGGTGGAGCCGAGTTGAGGCATTTGCTGAGTCAACCCAACATTGCCCCACAGAAGGGTCAAGGCGCAGGCCACAGTGCTGTATAGGGATGGCAGGGAGGCCCGACGTATTTTCATTGTGCTTATTCTCTTCTGGAGTCGAAGTGCGCGGAACCATGGTAGGAGAGTGGCACAGCAACTGCAATTCCAGGCATTGGAAATCCAGATAGCGTTCAGGGCGCAGCGGAGGCACAGAGAGGGCGGCAATGTGGCCAGGCAGGTGGGGGCGGGGGTCAGGTTGCCAGCCTGACCCCACCAATGTGCATCAGAACTGGTACTGCACGCCGAAGTTGTACTGCGTGCCGAAGTAGGTCACAGCAACGGGGGCTTCGCGCGTGCCCTGGAAGGCCACCACTGGTTCATCCGTGAGGTTTTTCACGTTGAGAAACAAGCGATAATTTTCCTTGAGGTCATAACGCAGCGCAAAGTCGACGATGTCGCTGGCCGCGTTATAGCGGTCCAGAGCCTGTCGTCCGCCGACGGATTCCAGACGGTCGGGCATCTGGTTGTAGGACAGACGCAGGTCCAGTGCGCCACGTGCATAGGACAGGATGCCGTTGAAGATGTAGTCAGGCGCGTTGACGAAGGTGAGCTCGTCAGTGCGGCCGGGATACTTGCCTTCGGAATCCAGCCAGGTGTAGTTGGCCTCAACGCCAAGTCCGTCGAAGGGCGCGGGCAGGGCGGTGAACTGCTGGTTCCACACCAGCTCAAGACCCAGCAGTTTGCCACCGTCGCCATTGGCACGGGTGCGCTCGTCGACACCATCCGCTGCAAAGCGGCTGGAGCTGAACACGAAGTTTTCGATGTCCTTGTGGAACAGTGCTGCCGACAGCACGCCTGCCGCTGAGAAGTAGTACTCCGCGGAGACATCCAGGTTCACGGATTCCGCCGGCTTGAGGTCCGGGTTGCCGATGATGCGCTGGTTCAGCTGCGCGTTTTCCTGCACGGAAGGGATCAGGTCAGCCGGCGGCGGACGCGACAAGGCCTTGGTGATGGCGCCGCGGAACTGCAGGTTCTCACCTGCGCTGTAGCGCAGATGCAGGCCGGGCAGCAGTTCGCTGTAGCTGCTGCTGGCATTCACTGGCGTGACGGCCAGCACCTGAGTGGCGTTCGACACCACGCGGTTGGCGCGGCTGTTGATCTCGGTTTCTTCCCAGCGTAGTCCCAGCAACACCTGCAGACGGTCGAAATCGACGGTGAGCTGCGAATAAGCGCCGTAGATGTCTTCACTGATGTCGAACTCCGCGCTGGGGATGGTCTGCGCGACAAACAAGTTGTCCCCAGCGTTGCGCGTCAGCCCCGTGCCCTGGTCGATGAGCGCCTGGTAGCGCTGCCAGTCGGGATAGAAGCCCAGCAGGCGCTGGTGGCCCGCGGCCTCACCCATGAAGCCCGGCGTGCTGTGGTACTCAAGCAACTGTGCAGCCGTATTGCCGGTCAGCGTGGCGAAGCGGTTGGTAGCCGGCTGCGCCTGCGCAGCGTCCTTGGTGGTGATGCGCGCGCCGAACTTGAGGTTCCACTGGCTGCCGCCCGCACCAAAGAAATCCTTGGCCAGATTGGCATCGTAGGACCATTCGTCCTCGACGCGCGGCACCTGCGTGACCTGCACCTGACGGAACGCCAGATTAGCCGGGTTATTGATGTCGACGCCGTTAGTGATCTGGAAGGCCGGGAAATCGCGCTGTGACGTGTCGTAGGTCAGGTTCACGCCATTGAAGGAATTGACGATCTGGATGGTTTCCGGATATCCCTTCTCGGCCTGCGACCAGGCTGTACGGTAGTCCGCAGTCCAGTCACCCAGCTGGTTCTCGCCGCCGACGATGTACATCTCGAATACGTTCTTGGGCTCGCGGTAAAACGCAAAGGAATCGACGCGGCCGCCGGTGGTGGCCACCGTGGAGCCCTGACGTGACGTGACGTTGGCGGGGTTGGGGCGCCAGTCGGTCCCGTAGTGGTTGAGGTCGCGATAGTCGTAGTTGTACAACACTTTGAAGAAGTACTTGTCGGTGTCGGTGGGACGGTAGTCGAAGGCGACGCCTGCGCCGATGCGGTCCTTGATCTCGTAGCGATCGTAGTACAGCGCGCGGTTCAGCGTGAACAGGTTCTGCGCCGACACGGTGTAGGCGGACTCGACGGTGTCGTAGCCGCGCTCATCGTGAAAGTACGACAGGGAGGCGAAGACGCCGAAGGTTTCGTCGGCACCGAGGCGCTTGCCGAGAGCCACCTGGGCCTGCTGGTTCCAGTTCTCGCGCACATCGTTGTAGGTGCCGCCCAGCTCCAGCTCGACGATGGGTTCGTCCTTGTCGAAGGCGCTGCGCGTGATGAGGTTCAGCGTGCCGCCAATGGCGTCGGCGGGCAGGTCAGGCGTATTGGCCTTTACCACTTCCACGCGGCCGAGCAGGTTGATAGGGAAGGAGTCGAGTGCAATGTCGCGGTTGCCGTCAACGTTGGTCATGCGCAGGCCATCGATGGTGACGGTGTTGTACTGCGGTGCCAGGCCGCGGATCGTCGCGGTGCGCTGCACGCCTGCGCGGGTTTCCACCGAGACTGCAGGCAAACGCACCAAGGCATCGCCAATGTTGCCTTCGCGGATCTGACCAAGGGCGTCTGCAGAAACCACGGTACGGTAAGTAGGCGCGTTGCGCTGGATGCTCAGGGTTTCACCGTGGCCGGCAATACGCGCGGTCACCAGGATCTCCTCCAGCGCGCCGGTTTCTGCGCGCAAGCCAACGTCCAAGCGGGCGGTACCGCCGGCGGATACTTCGAGAGTCATGGTGCGTGAAGCGACGCCAACATAGTTCACGACCAGCGTATAACTGCCGGGTGGTACGCGGGCAAAGGAGAATGCGCCTTCGCGGCCGGCTACGGTTTCACGACCAAGTTCTGCCAGACGCAGGCGTGCGCCTTCCAATAGAGCACCTGTCTGCTCGTTCTGCACCTTGCCACTGATGCTACCAGTGCTGCTTTGTGCGACCGTTGCGCCTTGCGTCGCGGATTGCGCGGCGAGCTGCCCCGCCCAGATGCCCGTGCTCGCAGCCAGCACCGCCAGCGCCATTTTCTTTATTGTCATTACCAGAATCCTTAGTCTATTTTTTAACAAGTCGATTAGCATATACAGCGATTCGGTTGAAGCGATTAATCGAATGTGAAGAACCGGCAAAGCAAGGCAAGCGCGAAAGTAACACCGCTGAGTGGCAGGCGGGTCTTTATCAGGTGTTCGGAATATTCTGGTACAAAGATCGCCTGTCACTTAAACGGAGGATCACCCAGCATGTTCCAACCCTTGTTCCGTCGGCTCATGCCATTCCTGCTGACCTGCGCGCTTGCGGCGGGCGCAGTAGCGCAGGAGCGCAACACGCTCGTGATCGGGGAGAGCAGCCCGTACCAGGCCTCGGCCTATCCTGACCGGATCGTGTTGGTCATCACCGAAGAACCCGCCACCAGCCAGACCATCAACTGGCGTACGGCCGCGTCGGTGATTGCACCGCGCGTGCAGATCGTCATGGCGAATGCGTCACCGGGTCTGCATGTTGCGGCACGCACCGAAACTGCCACTACGACAGCGGTACAGGGCGACAATGGTGTGGCGCATCATCACAGTCTGACTTTCGCCGGTCTGATGCCAGCCACGCTCTATGCCTATCGGGTCGGGGGAGAAGGAACCTGGAGTGAGTGGTTCCAGTTCCGTACGGCAGGCGACGTAGGTGAGCCTTTTTCGTTCCTGTATTTCGGCGACGCACAGAATTCGGTGAAATCACACTTCTCGCGTGTCCTGCGCGAGGCCAACCGTGAGCTGTCGCGACCGGCATTGATGCTGCATGCCGGCGACCTCGTCAACCAGCGCAGTGGCAATCACGATGACGAATGGGGTGAGTGGTTTGATGCGGGTGGTTTCCTGCATGCGATGAGCCCGAGTTTCCCGGTGACCGGCAACCATGAATTCATTGAGGAGCCGGCAGCCGATGGCAGCAAACACAATGTACTGCCGGAGAACTGGCCGGCCCAGTTCACCGTGCCGGCGAATGGTCCGGATGGTCTGCGCAAGACTGTGTACTTCAGCCGATATCAGGGCGTACTGTTCGTGGCGCTGGATTCCACACGCGCGCTGGAGGACGAGACGCTGGCAATCGCGCAGGCACAGTGGCTGGACGCGCTGCTGGCAGCAGATGACAGCAACTGGGTTGTCGTCAGTCACCATCACCCGCTGTTTTCAACGTCCAGCGGGCGCGACAATCCCATGCTGCGTAAACACTGGCAGCCAGTGTACGACAGGCACGGCGTGGCTCTGGTGCTGCAGGGGCACGATCATGGGTATGGTCGCGGTGATAATCTTGCTAGCGGCAGCAACGGCGTGACGGGTCCGTCAGGCACGGTATATGTGGTATCGGTGGCGGGACCCAAGATGTCACGTGTGTCGGACCTGGCGCAATCCAGCATGAGGCGCACTGCCGAAGATACCCAGCTGTTTCAGGTCATCCATGTCAGCCGGGACCGCCTGCGCTTTGAATCACGCACGGCGACCGGTGCTCTCTACGATGCCTTCACGCTGGTAAAGGCGGCCGACGGTAGTCAGGTGCTGGAAGACGCAGTTCCGGAAAACGTTCCCGTGCGTGAATGCTCGAACCAGGTGCCAGGTGATCCCAGCCGCTGTTGGGCGGGTACTGAACTGGTCAACTGAGTCTGCCAGTTCATTCCACGCGGTCGAGCACCTTCGACTGCAGTCCGGTGACGTCTTGCACCAAGGTCTGCAGGTCCGTCAGGCTGACCCAGCGCCGCGTCATCAACAGACGCACGACGTCGTCCAGGGTGGCACGGCCGTCGCTCATCGTGCGGATCTCCCGGTCGAGCTGGTCGAATACCAGCACCGCGCGGGCCGTGACGGGACCCGCGGACTCGTCGAGACGCAATTGCTCGGCGTCCTCGGCCCATTCCGCGAGATCAGCATAGATCGCATCGCGTGTCGCATCGTCATAGCCACCCGCGCGGTACAGCAGTTCAATACCGTAGTACTCCGCAATGCCTTCCGCTATCCAGTCGTCCTGATCCGCGCCGTGGATGTTGCTCACCACATGCACCATTTCGTGGAACAACGGACTGGTGCCGTTCTGGCTGATAGCGCGGCGACTACTGTGGAAGAAGAAGGAATTGGGGCCGGACAAGCCGCCGCGCCATAGTGGATCGTTGCCGCTCACCATCAGGATCTTGGGCGGTACCTTGCCGAATACTGCCTCGAGTTCGGGCCAGACGAGGCGCACCAGTGTCAACCAGCCCATGCGGTCGATGCCGGAATTGCGCGGCCCTACGATGTTGAAGTCGGTGCTACCCACCTGGGTCTGGCGGTTGACGACCTTGCCGGCCATCATCCAGCCGCGCGGGCGTTCGAAGTCGCGCTGGGGTTCGTCCAGCGCAAAGGTGTGGAGGCTGCCGTCAGTGCGTATTGCAGGCCAGCCGGTAAAGACTTCCCAGTCTTCGGGCAGTTCAAAATGCAGCACGGATTCGGAGCGGGCGCCGTTACGCGCATTCACCCGGACCCGCGGTGTCAGGCGATCGCCGCGGAAAAGTGCCCAATCTGCGGTCATCAGCGCGTCGTAACTCTCGTCCTGGTTCTGGTTCTCGCGCTCGCGGGTGATTCTGACCTGGTAGCTGAGCCGGGCGTCGCGGCGCGGTGGCACCCAGCGCATGAAGTTGCCGTCCTGCTGCAGTTCCCCGGTGGCGCTGAAGTTGCTGAAGCGGGCGCTGTCGAGCGGAAAGCTGACAAGGTCCACCGGTGCGGCGTCTTCCAGCCGCAGGGTGACCTCAGCCAGATCCACGTCGGCCTGCAGGCGCAGGTGCCAGTCCACGCGGTAGTCCTCCGGCTGGGCCGCCTGCAGGGGCAGGATAGTCAGCGCGACTGTCAAGGCGAGAGCTGAAGTATGTTGGAACACGTGCTGTAGCGACATCATGCTGAAAGGCATCCCCGGAATCATTCCTGATCATCCTGAATACCCCCCCTTGCGGTCAAGGCGGACCCGCAAAATCGCAGTGCCGGCAACATCGTCGTATCCCCCCTGTTGAACTGGTGGCGGCGATGTGCTTTCCTCACGCCTTTTCCGGAGCCGGGCCTGCCTGGGCAAGGCTCCCCCACAAGCAGCGAGAGCACGAGGACTAGGGGAAGTAATGAAGAATCCAGACAACATCGAAGCCTTGGACAACCAGAAACATGCCAAGCTTCGCATCAAGCCGAATACCGACTTTGTCCATGCCAGGAATCTGAATCTTGCTGCGGTGACACTGGCAGAGCTCAGTGCCACCGCCTGCAACTTTCCGATCGTGTTCATCCCCAGCCCCGATTTCAGGAATACGGATGCGAACAGCGCCGAGGCCGAAAGCCCGGAAAAGCGGATGCAGCGTCCCGTTGCCATGTTCGGCCTGCGTCCCGGTGAGAATGCCTACTATGGCACGGAAAACTGGGACAGCACCTATCACCCGCTCGTCATCCAGCGCCATCCGTTCGTGATCGGTTGGGATGACCGCGCCGGTGACGGCAAGACACTTGCGCCCTGCCTCAATCGCAACAGCAACTTCATTTCCGAAGAAGAAGGGATTGCCCTGTTCACGCCGACCGGCGAAGAAACCGACTTCCTCAAGAACCGTATCCAGATGCTGCAGGAAATTTTCGAAGGTGAGCGCTTTACCGAAGCGTTCATGCGCAAGGTCACCGAACTGGACCTGCTGATCCCGATCGAGGTCATCGTCCAGCCCGAGGGTGAGGGTGCAGAGCCACGCAAGGTTACCGGCATGTCCACGCTGGACGAGCGCAAGCTCAAGGCGCTCACGCCGGCGCAGTTGCAGGAACTGCACCAACTGGATTTCCTGCCGGCCCTTTACATCATCCTGGGTTCAATGTTCCAGCTGCACAAAATGCTGAAACTGCGCCATGACAAGGGCATCGAGCGCCTGCAGGGCTATCGCATCGAATTTCCTGTCGATCAACCCGCTGCATAAGTCCGTTGTATCGCAGGCGTCCACAGCTGATGCCGCGCAGCATCCGAGTGCGCGACCATAGGACGATCGAGCGTCAAACAACAAGAATGAAACACGCAACGGAGGGGAACATGGGCCTGGACAAGAGCAGCACAATCAGCAGCATCAAGCGTCGCGCACTGTTGCGCGCCATTCCGGCTGCAGCCATCACGGCGGCATTTGCGCCAGTGCTGCGCGCCCAGGCTGCGCGGAGAATCGTCGTTCAGCAACTGCATTGCTGCGAACTGCGTGTCAGCGACCTTGCGCGCAGTGTTGCGTTTTATCAGGCCCTTTTTGGAGCACCGGTACTTTCGGAGTTTGGTGGACGTACCTGCCTTGCGATCGGTGACGAAGGGCAATTCATGGCCCTGCGCGCCTGCGAGGCCGGCGAGGTCCCCGCCATCACGCACATCGGGCTCAGCGTTGCCGGCTTCGACCTGACAACGCAGCAGGAGGCGCTGCAGCAGCTCGGTTTCAGTGAGACGGCAGCACCTTTGCTGTCCGCAGCGGGTCTTGATTCCGCGATGCACTACTGGGTGCATGACCGTTCCGGCACGCCGGAGCTGTATTTCGCCGATGCGCGTGGCCTCGTCGTGCAGCTGGTAGATGCCAGTTACTGCGGCGGCAGTGGTGCACTCGGCGCCGTCTGTGAGAATCCGCGTCCCGCCGCAGAGGGCCTGTTCCGTCTCGACGAACTCAACCATTTCACTGCCTTCGTCAATGACGGTGCTGGTGCCAACAGTTGGTGGCAGCAGAACTTCGGCCTGGCTCCACAGGCTTACCAGGGCCCTGCCTCGCCGGTGAACGGCGTTGGCGAGGGTGCGCAATTCCTGATGTTTGCCGGACCCTTTCCGGGAGGGGAAAGCGCAGCGGCCAACCTGCACCACGCCAGCTTCAACCTGCAAGGTGATTTCAGCGAGGAGGGTGTGCTCGCCAAACTCACCGCTTACGGCCTGACGGCGCGTGGCGAGAATCCGGTTGGACCGATGATGCACTACGTCAGCCGGCGCATGCCGGAGCGAGGCGGTGTGGAAGGCGGCACGCCGGAGATCTACTTCACCGATCCCGACGGCCTGCTGATGCAGCTGCAGGACCCGACCTATTGCGGCGGTGGCGGCTATCTCGGCAGCGAGTGCTTGCCCGGCTGAGGTCTGGCCGGCTTGGCGAGAAAACCTGTCACTCCCCTCGACGGCACACCACAGCTGGCGCAGCTCGTCCACCCATAAATCCCCGCGCGAGAACGCAACCGCGCCTCTAGATCGTCAGCGCACCCGTGCTGTCGCCGAAGCTGTCTGCTTCCACGCCCAGCTTGTGCAGCATGGCGAGCAGCAGGTTCGACATGGGCGTGCGTTCGGGGAACCGCAGGTGGCGGTTGCCTTCCAAGGTACCTGACGCGCCGCCGGCCAACAACAGCGGCAATGGGTCATGGTTGTGTGAATTGCCATCGCTCATGCCACTGCCGTAGAGGATCATGGCGTGGTCCAGCAGCGAGCCATCACCGTCCGGAGTGGCTTTCAGTTTATCGAGAAACTTTGCGAGCAAGGTGACGTGATAGCGGTTCAGCTCGGCGAAGCGCAGCTTGCTGTCTTCGTTGTTGCTGTGGTGCGAGAGAATATGAAACGAATCGCGCACACCACTGGCTGGATACACGGCATTGGTCAGCTCGTTCGCCATCAGGAAGGTGGAGACGCGCGTGATCTCGGTCTGCCATGCCAGCGCCTGCAGGTCGTACATCAGCAGGATGTGTTCTTCCACGTTGCCCGGGACGCCGGCCGGCTTGCCGGGTACATCGATGTCGTCGGTGACCTTGGCGGCAGCCTGCACGATGCGTCGCTCGATCTCGCGTACGTCAGTGAGGAACTGGTCGAGGCGATGGCGATCGGCGGCAGACAGGCGCTTGTCCAGCGTGCGCACTTCCTGTGTCAGCGCGTCCAGCAGGCTCAGCGACAGCTCGCGACGGCTGTCGCGCTGCTCCGGCGTGGCGCCGTCACCAAACAACTGCTCGAACACCACCTGCGGGTTGTTCTGCATCGGCAGCGGCGAGGTGGGGCTCTGCCAGGAGATCGTGTTGCGATAGGCGCAGTTGAGGCCTTCGCCACAGTTGAGGCTGGCTTCTTCGATCATCAGTTCCAGCGACGGCAGCGGCGTGCCCTGGCCAATGGCCTGCACGGCAACCTGGTCCATCGTTACCCCGAGTTTGGGCTGCGCGCCGCTTTCAGCCCAGGCACCGCTGAGGAAACTGGCGGAGGAGCGGTTGTGGTTGCCGGTAGCGCCACCCGGGCCGTAAGCCAGCGGATGCCCGAGATTGCTGATGACGTTGAGGTGACTGCGGTGTGCTTCCAGTGGCTCAAGAATGCGCGACAGCGCGAAATCCTTGCCTTCCTGTGCCGGTGTCCACAGTGCCATGGTGGCCCCATGCGGAATATAGATGCAGCCCAGGCGCGTGCGCAGGGATGGCGTCTGTGCCTTCAGTGACAGGGCCGGCAGCATGGCATCGAGCAGTGGCAGCGCCAGCAGGGTACCGGCGCCGCGCAGCAGGGTGCGTCGTGGCAGGGTCTTGCGGGTAATGAAAGCGGTCATGGTGCGACACTCCCCGAAGCAGCGACTTCGTTGGCGAGCTGGATGATGGCGGCTGGTGCAGTGACAGTTTCCGAAGAGCTGGATGCTGCAGCGGCGACCTGGTCTTCCGTCGCGACAGCCGAGGTGCGTTGCAGGAACAGCGGGCTCTGGACTAGTGCGGTGACGAGGGCGTGCACCCGGTGATCCTGCGGTGCTGCCGCACGCAGGATGGCGCGCACCTGCGGCATGTCGTAGTACTCGAGTTTGCGGCCCAGAGCGTAAGTCAGCAGCTTTTCGGTGAAAGTGGAAACAAACAGACCTTCGTTGCGCAGCAGGGCCGCGCGCAGATCCGCCGGGCCAGTGACCGGGGTGCCGTCGGCAAGCGTGCCACTGGCATCCACCGCGCTGTCACCATCGCGTTCGCGCCAGGCGCCGATCATGTCGAAGTTCTCCAGCGCAAAGCCCACCGGATCGATCACGCTGTGGCAGCTGTGGCAGCTGGGGTCCTGACGATGCTGTTCGAGGCGCTCGCGCACGGACGTCGTCAGCACCGCGGTGCCGTCACCGTCGAGATTGGTTTCCACACCTGGCGGTGGAGCCGGCACCGGCGCGTGCAGCAGATTTTCCAGGATCCAGCTGCCGCGGATTACGGGTGAAGTGCGCGAGGCAGTGGACGTTACCGTGAGCAGGCTGGCATGGCCCAGCAGGCCGCGGCGCGGGCTGTCGGTAGCGAGCTGTACGCGGCGGAAATAATCGCCGTAGACACCGTCGATGCCGTAGTGCTTCGCCAGACGTTCATTTAGGTAGGTGTAGTCGGCGTCGAGCAGGGTCCGCAGCGGTTGGTCCTCGGCGATGACGCTGCCAAGCAGCAGCCGGGTTTCGGCAATGAAGGCGGCGCGCAGGTTGTCGTTGAAGGCTGGTGTTTCCGGGGTCAGCGTAGACAGTTCACGCAGACGCAGCCACTGGCCGGCAAAATTTTCCACCAGGGCTGAGGCGCGCGTATCGGCCAGCATGCGCTCGACCTGTGCCTGCAGTACGGCGGGTTCGTGCAGCGAGTTGGCAGCAGCAAGTTCCAGCAGCGTGGCATCGGGAATGCTGCTCCACAGGAAGAACGACAGGCGTGAGGCCAGTTCAAGGTCCGAGATGGCATACGGCGTGCCGGGCGCGAGGTCCACCGGCTCTTCCTCGAAGCGGAACAGGAAGCGGGGATCGACCAGGATGCGCGACAGGCCTTGCTGGATGCCGGCCTCGAAGCCGCCTTCCTCCTGGCCGCGGGCATAGAAGTGCATGACCGCTTCGAGCTCGTCGGCAGCGACCGGTGCGCGGAAGGCCTGCGTTGCCAGCTCGCCGAGAATGCGGCGCGCGCAGGCACTTTCTTCGTCATTGTTGGCGGGGTAACAGCTGAACACCTTTTGTCGTGACGGCGGTGTGCCACTGCCGGTGGCGCCGTAGGGACCTTTGATTTCCACGCCGTTGATGCTGCCCGGCTGGTTGTAGACCGAGTAGATGTCGTTGACGCCGGCCGGCCGCGTGTTGTCCACCAATGACACGGTCAGCACGTGGGTGCCGGCTGTCAGCGGCAGACGGAACTGGCGCGGGTTCTCCGGTGCCAGCGGCGCGCCATCCAGCGTCAGCACGATACTGACGGATTGCACGCGACCGAAGCCGGGCCCGCCCTGCACGGAGAACTCATACTCGGCGTCCAGCGGGAAATAGTGCTCGACGCGCAGGCCGCCACGCGTACCCAGGGGCAGGCCATCAATGTGCTGGTCCTGGCGCCACTGCGGCGCGACCTTGATCGCGATGGCGCTTTCACCCGTGGTGGGATCGCCCAGCGCCTGGCGTGCGATTTTCTGCGCGGCGGCCGTGTAGCCCTGGATCAGTGCCGGTGAGAAGCCGAGGCCCGAGGCGACGTTGTCGAAACCTTCACTGGCGTTGTCGAGCGGCAGCAGCGTTGTAGCGTCGATGTCCAGTGCCAGCAGATCGCGGATGGCGTTGCGGTATTCCGTACGGTTGAGACGATGCAGCGCAGGTGTGGCGACCTGGATTGCAGCACTGCTGTCGAGCTCTGCCACCAGTGTGTCGACAAAGCCGGCGACTTCCTGCAGCGCCGGGCGCGGTTCGCCGACCGGCGGCATCATACCGGCCTGCAACTTGCGCAGGACTTTCTCCCACACTTCGGCGTCGTGCGCGGCCTCTGTGGGGTCAAGGTTGTCCAGCGTCAGGCTGCCGGCCCAGTCTTCCTGGTTGTGGCAGCCGATGCAGTAGCGGTCGACCAGGGTCTCCTGGGCGTAGCCATGGCTGGCGAGCAGCAGCAGAGGGGTTGCCAGCAGCTGCAAACGAGTTTTCAAGCTGACATTCATCCGGATTCTCATCTAGCGGCCCTCCTTGCCTTGTTCCTGGAGCAGGCGCGTCAGCAAGGCCATCGATGTCGGCTTGGCTTCGGACGGATGGGTCGCCAGAAACACGCCCTTGGCCCAGTCCATTGGCGTGCGGCCTTCCTTGTCCCGGGCCGAAAGATCGGCTCCATTGGCCGCAAGATATTCAATGATGGTGTCAGAACCGCGGTTCGCCGCACCGTGCAGTGCCGTCAAGCCCATCGAATTGGTCTGGTTCACGTCCATGCCCAATGAGTGGCAAAGTTTCACGGCTTCCAGCAGTTGCCCGGGACTTTCGGTCCAGGTCTGCGCTACCACCCAATTTACGCCAGCTGCCGCCATCAAGGCATTGGTGCCTTCGAATGTGGTGATGTGGGGATCGGCGCCGTGCTCCAGCAGCAGCTTCATCACCGTGACATCGCCGGCCAGCGCTGCCGTCAGGAACGGCGTCTGCCCGGTGAAGTCCACCCATTCCAGCGAGCCGGTGATTTCCAGCAGGTAGTGCCGGAACGGCGGTGTCTCTTTGGTACGGGCATTCACTTCGGCACCCCTGGCGAGCAAGGTCTGAATGAGCGGCAGATACGGCGCACGGTCGATGCCGTTCACGAAGGTGGCGTTGTGGATGTAAAGGTTGCGTACGTTGACGGCTTCCCACAGCGGGCTGCGCCCATACCAGTCCTGGCCGTTGACGGCAGCCCCCTGCTCGATGAGGAACTGTGCCATGGCTGGATTGTCATTGGAGATCGCCATCAACAGTGGCCAGATTCCGTTGGCTTCCGCCAGGTCAATGCTGGCGCCGTGCTGCAGCAATACGCGCGCGACCTCGACATGGTCGTGGCGCGCGGCATATAGCAGTGGTGTCATGCCGCCGGGGATCGGTTCGCGACGCCCACGGTCGGCGGGCACGCCGCCGCGCAGGATGCCTACGCCAAAGCCGAAGCCCGGTACCGAGTTTGGTGCCACGAAAGCCGGTGTGGCGCCCACCATGGTGCTGGCATCGACGTCTGCACCCGCGTCCAGCAACCGCAATGCAATGTCGGCGTAACCGGCTCGCGCGGCGAACATCAGCGCACTCTGGCCGAAGTGGGGATCACGCGTATCGATCTGGGCCCCGTGCTCGATCAAGGCATCCACCAGGGGCAGTTCCCCGGTTTCCGCGGCCAGCATCAGCAGGGTTTCGTCACTGTGACGCGTGGTGTTCGCGTCGGCGCCAGCCTGCAACAGTGCCTGCACCTTGCCAAGGTCATGCTGCTGGATTGCGAGTTCGAGCGGCGTGACGCCATAGCGGTTGGCACGGTTGGGATCGGCATCATTCCGCAGCAATAAGGACAGGCTTTCGAGCGAGCCCTGGCGGGCGGCAAGGTGCAGGGGTGCGTTGCCCAGCGCATCGGTCGCATCCACCGCAGCCCCTTCCGCAATCAGGCTGGCGAGGCGCTCGAAGTCCTGACGGGCAACGGCGTCCGCTACGGGCGTCTGTGCGAACAGGCCGCCGCTGGCCAGCAGCAGGGCGAGAGTGAGCGTTGTTTTCATGTCAGGGGCAGCTTTATGGTTGTTATGGGTGGCAGCCTGCCTTGGGAGTGTAATGCCGGCGGCAGTGCCTGTCGTGCCTGAACTGGAGGAATGTTGATCAAAACAACGATTGATGTAAAGGCGGGGAGTGGGCAAAGAATGTGGAGAGTACGGGGTATTCAACCTTCGGGCTCTGGAATGGCCAGGGTGCCATTCCAGGGCCGGAGGTGGTTGCTCAGTCGCTGTCCAGGTCGCTCAGGGTGGCGGTGATGTCATCTTCAGATACATCGATATCCCAGAAGGTGTAGCTGTCATCGTCTTCATCGACCAGGCGAATATCGAAGACCGGGCTCTTGTAACCGTAAAGGTTGATGCGGCGGGTTTCTCCATCGGACAGTACGTCCTTGCCCAGCACGTCTTCTTCCCATGAGTCGGATTTGTCGGGGCTGACATAAACATAATAGATCGTATAGCCGGTCTTGTTGGTGATGTCGACGTAGTAATCCGCTGCCGAGACATTCAGCGAGAGCAAGGCCAACAGTGGGAGCAGGGAAAACAGCAGGGGTCTGAGTACTTTCATCGGGGTTATCGCGCCTGTTATTCAAGGGGTAAATTTGCCGTTTCAGCGGCAGATCAAATTTAGCAGTTACACTGCACTTCCGACAATACGACTTTTGTGTAACGCTAGGTCACGTTGCGCCAGCGGCGCCGCAGTACCCGGTTCCACCACATCGACAAGCCGGTCACGGCCATCACGGCAGGAGCGAGTCCAAAAAGGGCCCACAGCGCCTTGAAGCTCTGGTCACAGACACCTGGTCCGTCGCAGGGCAGGGCGATGCCGTTCAGTCGGCCGAAATGCAGGAAGGCAAGCCAATACAGCACATCATCCATCAGGCGGTCGCCGACATTGGCTTCGGTCGGCGGCTGCAGCAGATCCGCCAGCGCGTGGAATACTTCATAGAAGCACAGGTAGAGTCCGCTGAGAGCAAACACCAGGATGAAGCCGGCACTCCAGATGCCCACCATGCTGTGCAGGTCCCACAGCGTGCGACGCCAGCCCACGTTGCGTTGCAGGCGCAGGCTGCGGCGCCAACGCGCAATACCGGGCCACCACAGCACCAGTCCCGACAAGGCCATCAGCAGCACGGCCAGCGCGCCGAAGCCATTGACGGTCCGGCCAGCAGGACCCGCGAGGAAATTCTCATGCAGCGCAATCAGCGTGGACACGGCGCGGATGCCTGCGGCACCGAAGTCGTCTTCATGGGGAATGAAATATTCGTAGAGCTCGTTGCGGTAGATCAGCACACTGCCGGTAAGGCTGACGAAAAGAATGTAGAGCGCGAAGGTGACTCCGCACCACAGGTGCAGCTGGAACAGCAATTTGCGCCAGGGCAGGCGCTGCGGATGCAGTTTCCACGATATCGCAGCAGCCGGGGGAATTGCTGCCAGCTGTTCATGTTGCTCAGTCATGGGGCTATCGGCAGGCGTCATCTTTGCTGGAGTAGACCGTGATGACCTGCTGCGCGCTGCTCCGGCTGTAGGTCATTTCAATCCTGTGCCACGAAATACAGGGCATTGACCAGGATCTGGAAGTTGGGCCCCTTGCTGTCATCCAGCGCGCCAGGCTGGTACTCGCCGGGCTGATAGGCCACCACGCGACCCTGCCAGTCAGGGCGTTGCAGGGCATAGCCAAGGACGCGTTCACCCTGGGAGTCGGTGGCAAACAGGATGTCCCGATCTTCGCCTTCCTGCACGAACAATTCGGTGTCCGGGTAAAGTTCGTCCGGCAGATTCACGAAGTAGGGATAGCTGTCTGCTGCCACTCCCGCAGTGCCGGCGAAGTGAGCCTGCTGTGCGTAGTTCAGGCCGTTACTGCTGACGAAGTGGTCGCCACCGGTATTGAACACGCGCTGTCCGGCCGTCGTGTCCCAGGCGATGCTGTTGGTGCGCGCGCCCAGCACCTGCAACAGGGGATCCTTGGCGCCGGGAGCGGTGAAATCGCCGAAGAGACCGTGGTGCAGCACCACCACGCCAACCCCCTGCTGCAGGCCCTGTCCGAGCAGTTGCGTCAACGTGGGCTCGGCATCGCTGCCGTCGCAGTGCCTGGCGGCACGGTGTGCGAAGTACAGCACGACGTCAGGTGCGTTGGCTGACGCCAGTGCATCCAGTGCTGCATCGATGCACTGGCTGTCCACGGTGCTGACTGCGCTGAGGTTCAGTGCACTCTTGCTGGCTGCCAGCGCGGGTTGCAGATCCTCGGGTTGCGTCAGCTCGGGGTCACTGAGGCGGTGCGGGTTCACTTCATCGGCGATGATCAACAGCGAAAATGGAGAGTGAGCGGGCAGTTCGGCAGCCCAGACTGAAGTGCTGGTAGCGGCCGGGAGCAGCAACAGCAAGGAGGTGAACAAGGCTTTTCTCATCGGGTCGGCTCCAGAGGGCTTACAGGTTGCGCTGGCGGATCAGGTCCAGCAAGGGATCTTCCGATTCCTCGAGCTGTTCGTCCACCTGCTCTTCGATTTCAGCTTCCACTGCGTCTTCCACTTCAAGCGTTTCGAGGCGTTGCTGCTGGGTATCCACTACGGCCTTGGCTGCCATGGCCTGGTCATACACGGCCTTCAATGGTGTGGGCAGCATGGGTTCAATGAACTGGGTCGCGGCATTCTGGGCTTGCTCCGCCAGCAGATCCGGCACCCCATCCTGCACCAGCATCACGGCCATCTGGTTGGTGTCGGCATTCCACACCAGGCCGGCAGCATCGGCCACCTGCTGGGCTCCGGCAGGGGCGTAGCGCGAGGCCACGTAATACAACGCACCTTCCTGCTGGATCTGGTTGGCCGTGCGCAGCAACTTCATGGTGGGCTCGTATTTATCGCCCAACAGCGCGGTCATACGATCCTTGATGATGGGAGCCTCGAAGAAGTTGATGTCGTTGGGGTTGAAGCCCACCAGCGGCTCCATGAAGGCCCACATCAGGCGGCTCTGCAACTGGTTGCCGACGAGCAGCGAGGAAACGCAGCCCGCCAACAGCAATGCCGTGACGAAGGTCGTGCAGTACTTCAGGACGCGCATGGAATTCTCGAGGCGGGGGCAGGCGCGCAATTCTAGCACCTGCGCGGGCTGCCGCGGGATGCTCCGCAGTCCTGCGCATGCCATAATGCCGCATGACCAAATTCAATGAACTCGCCACCCTGCCCGATCCCCTGGTACAAGCCACCGCCGCCATGGGTTTTACCGACCTCACCGAAATCCAGGACCTGTCCCTCCCGCCCATGCTGGCGGGCTGCGACGTGGTGGCGCAAGCGCTTACCGGCAGCGGCAAGACAGCCGCGTTCGGCCTCGCGCTGCTGGCGCGGTTGCAGCCGGAGCAGGTGAGCCTGCAGAGCCTGGTGCTGTGCCCCACACGCGAACTGGCCGATCAGGTCAGCAAGGAACTGCGCGCGCTGGCGCGCTTCATCCCCAACGTGAAAATCCTGACGCTGTGCGGCGGCATTCCCGTGCACATCCATCTGGCCTCGCTGACGCACCTGCCGCACATTGCGGTAGGCACGCCGGGCCGTATCCTGGATCTTTGCGAAAAGGACGCACTGCGCTTTGATGCGTTGCAGAGCGTGGTGCTGGACGAGGCCGACCGCATGCTCGACATGGGCTTTCTCGACGATGTCAGCGCCATTCTGGCGCGCACGCCTGCCACGCGTCACACCTGGTTTTTTTCAGCCACGTATCCGCCGGAGATAGCCCGGTTGAGCCGTCAGTTCCAGCGTGAGGCGACCAATATCAAGGTGGAGCGCCAGCATGACAGTTCCGTGATCGAGCAGCGCTTTCATCGCGTGGATGCGGCAGGTCGTCATGCTGCGGTACTGGCCTTGCTGTTGCAGCAGCAACCTGAAGCGTGTCTGGTGTTCTGCAATACCAAAATCGATGTGCGTGAGCTCACCGACTTTTTGTGGAAGAGCGGCGTGCCGGCACTGGCGTTGCACGGCGATCTGGAACAGCGCGAGCGCGATGAAACCCTGGTGCAGTTCGCCAATGGCAGTTGTCGTGTGCTGGTAGCCACTGACGTAGCAGCGCGCGGACTCGACATCAAGGCGCTGCCGCTGGTGATTTCTGCCGAGCTGCCCTTCGATGCCGACATGTACACGCATCGCATTGGACGCACCGGACGTGCCGGCAACACCGGTGTAGCGCTGAGCCTGGTGACGCCTGCTGAAGAAAACCGCCTGACGCGCCTGGATGCGCTGCTGGGTGCCGCGCCACAATGGAGTTCCCTGCCTGCACGCGCCGGGCAAAGCGCGCTGCCACCACCGGCCTGGCGCACACTGATGATCGAAGCAGGGCGCCAGGACAAGCTGCGCCCCGGCGACATCGTGGGCGCACTCACCGGCGTCGGTGGTGTTGCCAACGACGACATCGGCAAGATCGACGTATTCGCCACGCGCGCCTACGTGGCCCTCGCGCGCAAGGTAGACAAGGCCGTCCCCGACAAACTGCGCAGCGGCAAAATCAAAGGCCGCAACTTCCGCCTCCGCTGGCTGGTGTAGGCGCGGCGGGCCGCCCCTACAACGGGCGCAGAGTCACATTTCTTCCTTTTTCCGGCTCTGCCCTTGGCGCACGGCGGCCTGTACCATCCTCCGCGAACATAATGCTCTGGGGGAGCTTCCATGCGTAATCCAATCAAGGCCCTTGTGACTGTCGTGACTCTTGTCATGGCCACGAGTGGCAGTGCAGTTTTTGCCCAGGTCGACACGACGCGCATTGCCGCATCGACGTCACCTGAGAACGCCGGTCAGTGGCTCTCTTACGGCCGTGACTACAGCGAGCAGCGTTACAGCCCGCTGGACCAGATCACGCCGGACAACATCGATCAACTGAGTCTTGCCTGGTTTGGTGATCTCGCCGAGCGCGGTGGTTCCTACGAAACCACACCACTGGTCATCGACGGCCGCATCTACGTGTCTTCGCCCTGGAGCAAGGTCTACGCCTTCGACGCCAGGACCGGCGCGCAACTGTGGAAATACGATCCGAAAGTGCCCGGCGAGTTCGCCGTGAAGCTCTGCTGCGGTATCGTGAATCGTGGCGTGGCCGCATGGGAAGACAAAATCATCTGGGGCACCCTGGACGGCCGTCTGGTCGCCGTGGATGCCGTCAGCGGCGAGCTGGCCTGGGAAAAACAGGTCACCGACACCGAACAGTGGCACTCCATCACGGGCGCACCGCGCATCGCCGACGGCAAGATCTTCATGGGTGAAGCCGGTTCCGAGTTCCACATGCGCGGCTACATGGCTGCCTATGACGCCAACAACGGTGAAGAGCTGTGGCGCTGGTGGGCCGTGCCGGGCAACCCCGAGCTCGGCTTCGAACAGCCCGAACTCGAAATGGCGGCGAAGACCTGGAACGGCGAGTGGTGGAAGACCGGTGGCGGCGGCACGCCCTGGGACGGCATCCTCTACGACCCCGAAACCAATCTCGTGATCATCGGCACCGGTAACGGCGCGCCGTGGCCTGCTGAAGTCCGCTCACCGGGCGGCGGGGACAACCTCTTTACGGCGTCCATCGTGGCGCTCGACGCCAACACCGGCGAATACCGCTGGCACTACCAGGCCACGCCGCAGGACAGCTGGGACTTCGACAACACGCAGCAGCTCGTCACCGCCGATCTCATGATCGACGGCGTTGAACGCCACGTGGTGATGCAGGCACCGAAGAACGGCGTGTTCTACGTGATCGACGCGGCCACGGGCGAAGTGCTCTCGGCTGACCTGTTCGTGCCCACTGCCAACTGGATGCTGGGCTTCGACGACAACTTCAAGCCCATCATCAATCCCGAGGCCAACTACGGTGCGTTCGGCGACAAGGGCTTCCACGTGGTGCCTTCCGCCGGCGGCGCACACAGCTGGCATCCGATGGCGTTCAGCCAGGATACGGGCTACATGTACATCCCCACCAACTACGGCAGCTTCCCGCTGGTCGCCGAGGCGGGTGCCAAGATGGGCAACCAGCTCTTGTCGATCAATGTCGGCAAGCGTCCGCAGGACCCGGCACCGGAACTGGAGGGTGGTGGTTCCTACCTGCTGGCCTGGGATCCGGTAAAGCGCGAACCCGTATGGGAACAGCGTATGGGCAGCTCGCGCGCCGGTGTAATGACAACGGCTGGTAACCTGGTGTTCCAGGCCTCTGCCGCCAACTTCAAGGCCTTCCGTGCCGACACTGGTGACGAAGTGTGGAGCGTGGAAACGCAGAGCGGCATCGTAGGTGGATCCGCCAGCTATGAAATCGACGGCGAGCAGTATGTGGCCGTCGTGGCAGGACAGGGTGGTCGTGGTGGCTATTGGGCACCCAACTACGCGCGCCTGCTGGTGTACAAGCTTGGTGGCAGCGCCGTGTTGCCCGAGATGGTGAGCTACACGCCGCCCGCGCTGAACCCGCCCGCCAACTTCGGTGACGCTGCATTGCTGGCCGAAGGTGAAACCCACTACAACGAGCACTGCGCCAGCTGCCACGGCAACAATGGTCGCGTCAGCAGCCTGTTCCCCGACCTGAAGTACGCTGCAGCATTGAACAGCCCAGAGCTGTTCAATGCCATCGTGGTGGACGGCGTGCTGCAGAACAACGGCATGGTGTCGTTCCGTGCAGAACTCACCCCTGCGCAGGCCGATACCATTCGTTCCTACGTGGTGAGCCTGGCGAATGATCTGAAGGACAACCCGCCGCCGGCCTTCGGTGGTCCCGGTGGTGGTGCTCCGGCTGCGGCTCCTGCCCCGGCACCCGCACCGGTGCCAGCACAGGCTCCGGCCCCAGCCGCAGAGCTGCATCAGGACTGAGTCCTGGGCATGAAATGAAGAAACCCCGGCACGCCGGGGTTTTTTTCGACCTGAATTACAGTGAAGAGTCCGACTTGCCCGGTTCCTGAATATGCGCGATGCCTGGATCCACGCGTTACATTACATCCGACAGCGGCCTGCCGGACCGCTTCGACGCGACCTTCAAACCGCGCGAGCATCGCTGAGGCTTGCCCCTTCTCGCCGGCGTGCCGGGCGTGGATAATGCGCCCGGCACGTTCCCCCAAGCGCGAGACCTTCCCCTTGTTGCATTTCTACAAAGGCTCCATTCTTTTTACCATCGCCTGCCTGCTGCTGGGCGCCCTCTACGGCTGGTCGCAGACCGGCACTTTGGTGGGCACGCTGTCAGTGCTGTGGATCGTCATCGTCCTGTCCATCCTCGAGATTTCGCTGTCTTTCGACAACGCCGTGGTCAACGCCTCGGTGCTGAAGGACATGGACGACATCTGGCAGCGCCGCTTTCTCACCTGGGGCATGGTCATTGCGGTGTTCGGCATGCGCATCGTGTTTCCCCTGGCCATCGTGGTCATTGCAGCAGGGCTGGGCCCCATTGATGCGATACAGCTCTCACTGAACCAGCCGGAGCAGTACGAAGCCATTGTCAGCAGCGCGCACGTGGGCATTGCCGGATTCGGCGGCGCTTTCCTCGCCATGGTGGGCCTGAGCTTCTTCTTCGACGGTGAGAAGGACATCCACTGGATCGCCGGTATCGAGCACTGGCTGCAGAAGTTTTCGAGTATCAAGGCGGCGGAGATTGCGTTGCTGCTGCTTTGCCTGTACTTCATTTCCGGCCTGCTGCCGCCCGAGGAGGCGCTGACCTTCATGGTGTCGGGCTGTCTGGGCCTTGTCACCTTCATCGCCGTGGAAGCCCTTGGTACGCTGCTGGAAATGCGCGAACAGACACTGGCCTTGCAGGGCGCGGTGGTGCGCTCGGGGCTTGGCGGCTTTCTCTATCTCAATATCCTCGACGCATCCTTCAGCTTCGACGGCGTGATCGGTGCCTTTGCGCTGTCCAACAACATGGTGGTGATTGCGCTGGGTCTCAGTATCGGTGCCATGTTCGTGCGCTCGATGACCATCATGCTGGTGAAAAAGGGCACCTTGGCCGAATACCGCTTCCTCGAGCACGGTGCGTTCTGGGCCATCATTGCCTTGGCCGCGATCATGCTGCTGTCGGCGCGTTTCCATATCCCGGAAACCATTACGGGTCTCATTGGCGCTATCCTGATCGGTGCATCATTGTGGTGGTCGGTGCGGCACAAGCGCCTGTTTCCCCGCCACGACTAGCCCGAGGCGGCGACGATGGAAGCAGCAGTCGGCTTTGTCCTGGATCTGGTGCTTTACCTCTTCGTTGGCGCTTTCCTGCTGGGCTTGTTCCTGAATCTCGGCACAGGGTCGGGCAGGGCGCTCAAGGTTTGCCTGAGCGGTTTTGCCGTGATGTTTGCCGGCGCAGCCGTGGTTGGCTTGATCCTGTCAGGCGGCCTGCTGATCTTCCTGCTGTTCCAGCTCATCATCCTGATGTTGCTGTGGCTCTTTACGCTGTTTGTCGGGGGGCTGTGCGGCAGTGGCGTGCGCAAACTGCTGCAGGGCCTCGATTCGCGCAATGTGCTACGCCAGCAGGACCTCGCTGACTACATCCTAGTGGCAGAGTTTGCCGCAGCAGAAGGTATCGATGCGGAGCGCGCGCTGGCGCGCATCAGGAGCGGGTACTACAAAGGCGGCAAGTTTGCGGGGCAGTGGTATGTGCATTGCGCCGAGCTGACACAGCGCCGGGAATAGGCCCCGGCAGCCGTTCCCTTCATATGAATCAAGCTTTTGCCGCGTTGCCGGGCGCCGTTGCAGATGCGTCGCAACGAGGGCGGCATAGGCTTGGCGACATGGTGTATATTGCGGCTTTTCGCCGCGCATCCAAGAGGACCCCATGGCAGCAACTGACAAGAACCCCTCCAACGTACAGACCCTCGCCTACAACCGCCACGGCAAGTTGCGGATCAAGCAGGATCCCGGCTTTGCACATGCAAAGGACAGCAACATCGTGGCGATCGTGCTGTCGGAGCTGGGCGACTGTGCCAGCAATTTCCCGTTGGCCTTCCTGCGCAACCCCGGTGACGAGCGTTTCTCGCTGGTGGCCCTGCTGGGCCTGGGCAAGGGCGACAATATCTATTACGGCGAACAATTCTGGTCCTCGACACACGTGCCGCTGTCGATCCAGCGCCATCCTTTCATGATCGGTTTCGACGACAACTCGGATGCAGAGGATGCTGCGCTGGTCCCCTGTATCGTCACCGACAGCCCGCTGCTCAGCGAGAAGGAAGGCCTGGCGCTTTACAACGGTGAAGGCAAGGACAGTGAGTTCCTGCAGGGTCGTATGCGCCTGCTGCGCGCCTTGTGGGACGGTGAGATGCAGACGCGACAGTTCATCCAGCGTCTCGTTGAGCTGGACCTGTTCGTACCGCTGGATATCGAACTGTTGCAGCAGAAGGGTGAAGCACGCAAAGTTGGCGGCCTGTTCACCATCGACGAAACGCGCCTGAAGGCACTGGACGCTGCGCAATTGAAGGCCCTGCAGGACAGCAATTTTCTTGCGCCCTGTTACCTGATCCTGACCTCGCTGTACCAGCTCAAGCACATGATCCGCCAGCGTAACCGCAAGGGGCGTGAGCAGATCGTCAACTTCCGGGTGCTGTTCAAGACCGACGAGGTCAAGCCAGCGGACGCCAGCGCAGTCTGAGCCTCGCCGCGTCGATGCCCCGGCAAACTGCAGTCCGTGTGCTGCTGCTGGTCGCAGTGGCGTTCATGCTGCTGCTTGGCTATCTGCAACGTGGTCCCCTGCTGCGGGCCGGTATCAACTATTTCCTTGACGGGACTCCCCTGACACTCGTCGACCTGCAAGGACTGCGGGTCGGCCGTTCCGGCCTGCAGTTAAAGCAAGTCGACTTGCTGTTGCCGGCAAGCGGGCAGACCCTTGTCATCACGGACCTTGCTTTTGGCTGGCGGAATGCCGGTCTGTTGGCACTGCCGCAGCCCGAATCCTTGCGCATCGGTTCGGCACGCCTGGGAGCGGCTGTCGCCAGAGCTCCCGAGGCAGTGGTGGCCGTGCCGACAGCAGAACCGGCGGACCTCGCTGGCCTGCTGCCGCTGCTGCGTGATTTTCCACTTGCCAGTATCGAGCTTGGCGCGCTGGAGTTACCGGGGCGTGCGTCGCCGGTGCGCGGTTCGGTCACCGCTTCGACGGGCAATTTCGCCGCCGAGCTGCGCAGCGCGGATCTCAGTGCCACTCTGGTGCTGGTCCAGCCGGAGGCCGCGGCAGCGGCACAACTGCGAATGGAAATGCAGATCGATGACCTGGTGACCGGGCGTCTTGCGTTCACCATGACGCCTGCCGAAGCGTCGGGCCAGTTGGCTGGCAGCGGAACCTTTGATGCCACCGGGCGCTGGCAGGGCGAGCCCTTTGCAGTTGACGGTACCCTGGACTTGCCGCCTTGCATGCTGGTCCGCAGCGCGCAGTGTGCGCTGCGCTTCGGCATCAGCGAAGCCACGCTTGCGGCATGGACCTCCGGGTCGGGTGGCGAGTATGGGATGCGCCTGCAAGGCCTGGCCTTGAGCGGCAACGGCACCCTGGGGCTGGATGCACAGACCTTGCAGTGGCAGCTGGGCGATGCCGCTTTCGACGGCACGCTGGCAGCGCTGGATCTGGGTGAGTACCACCTCGCCAGCGGCTTCAGCTTGCGCGAGGTGGATCTGGCACCGGGTACGTCCGCCGCCGCGCTGAGCGGCAGCCTGCAGTTCATGACCACAGGACTCACACTGGAGACACCGCAGCCCTGGCTGCCGGCAATCGATCTTGACGGCACTGTGATGCTGGCCGGCCCGCAGCTGGATTTTGCTGCTGCGCTGCGGTTCCGCGACGGTACTGTTGCCAGCGACCTGCGCGTGCAGGGTAGACACGATCTCGCCAGCGCCGCAGGCAGCGCCTCGATAGTGCTGGCACCGCTGCAGCTGGCGGAAGGTAGCACGCTGGGACAGCGTCTGGGTCAATGGCCGTACACCTGGGATCTTGTGCTCGGCATCCTCAATGCCGGCTTGGAGTTGCAGTGGGAGGAGGTCCCGGCCACAGCGGGCACGGCGGCGACCACGCAGCTTGCGGGCTTTGTGTCGGCCAGTTTGGTTGGGGTGGCAGGCTACTACGACAGCAGCTTGTTCCGCGGGCTGGCAACGACCGTCACGGGGGAGATCGATACGGCGCAGCCGCTGCTGCTCGGTACGCCGCCGCTGGAGCTGCGCCTGGCTGAACTGGACGTGGGGTTGCCGCTGCAGGATCTGGTCCTGCGTCTGCAACTCGATGCGGCGGGCAACAGTCTGCTGCTCGAGTCGCTCTCCGGGTCGCTGCTCGGCGGCAGTATCACGATGCAGCAGCAGCGCTTTGATTTCGGCGCGGCAGACAATGCCCTCAGCCTGCAGTTCAGCGGTCTGCGGCTGGAGCAGGTGCTGGCACTCACCGGTTACGAGGACATCGCGGTCGACGGCGGCATCAGTGGCGAAGTGCCGCTGCGCTTCAGTGCCAATGGCATCGAAGTAGCAGGCGGGCGGCTCAGTGCACAGCAACCCGGTGGCAACATTCGTTATCTGGGCACGCTGGGGCAGGGCGATGCCAGTCTGGCACTGGTGCGACAGGCATTGAGCAATTACCGCTTCGATACGCTGGAAAGCAGTATCGACTACAGCCCCGACGGCGAACTGCTGTTGAGCATGCAACTGCAGGGCTTCAACCCCGAGCTCGAGAATGGCCGGCGCGTCAACCTCAACCTGAACCTCAGCGACAACGTGCCGGCACTGTTGCAAAGCCTGCAGGCCGGTCGGGCCATCGAGGACATGTTGCAGGAGCTCTATGAATGAGCCGGTGCGCGCTGCTTAAGCTGGCATTCATCCCGCACTGACCATACTATCCTCAAGGTCAACCAAGCAGAGCATTCCGCCGCCAATCAAGCGGCTTGGTATGAAACTGAAGAACCTCAGGCCCACACTACTTCCAGCAGGTCTTGCGATGAAAGCACACTCCTACTTGGCCACTCTGGCGCTGCTGTGCAGCTGGCTGCTCGCCGCGTGTACCCCTACCGTACAACTGGCAGCACCCAGCGAGCCGATCACCATCAACCTCAACGTGCGCATCGAACACGAAATCAGGGTGAGAGTGGATAAAGAGCTTGATGATGTCTTTGCCCAGAACGCCGACCTGTTCTGAACCGACCATACGCGACCCTAGCGGAGAATTGCACCGATGAAAAAATACTTGCTGATGCTGGTGATGATGCTGGGCCTGGGCCATGCCAGCCTGGCCATGGCCTTGACCCTCGATGACGCCAAGGCCCAGGGCCTGGTGGGTGAGCGCCCGGATGGTTACATCGCTGCCGTGTCTGCTGCACCCTCGGACGACGTGAAGGCGCTGGTGACCACGACCAACGACGGCAGACGCAAGGTCTACGCCGAGTTGGCACAACGCAACGGCATCACGGTACAGGCCGTGGGAGTTGTATCCGGCGAGAAACTGCAGGGCGCCGCGCCCGCCGGCCAGTACATCCTTACCCCCACCGGCGAGTGGCAGCGAAAATAGCACCGTAGGGGCGGGCCCCCGCGCCCGCCCGTGGTCCGACTGCCTCGATCCCCGCGCCCGCCCGTCCCTCCACCGCACCCAACCTCAGCGCCGCGCTGCCTCATACAACGGCATAACCGTCGGCAGCAACGCTTCCATTTCCCGCACGCGATTCGCCCCGGCCGGGTGGCTGCTGAGGATCTCGGGCGGACTCGCGCCCTGGTTGGCGCTCAGCATTTTCTGCCACAGGGTCACACCAGCGCGCGGGTCGTAGCCGGCGCGGGCACTCAGCTCCAGGCCGATACGGTCGGATTCGGTTTCGTCGTTGCGGCTGAAGCGGGTGGCAACAAAGGCCTGGTAGCCCGAGTTGGCAAGGTCCGCAGAGGCCTGGCCCAGTCCGAACAAGGTGGCGCCGATGCCGATGGCACTTTGCGCCACCACGGCCTGCGACATCTGCTCGCGTGAATGCTCGCGCAGCGCGTGCGCAATCTCATGTCCCATCACCACGGCAATTTCATCGTCGCTCAACTGCAGGGTATTGATGAGTCCGGAATAGAACATGATCTTGCCGCCCGGCATGCAGAAAGCGTTGAGTTCCTTGCTGTCGAGTACGTTCACTTCCCAGGCCCAGCCCGGCGCATCGTTGCGGAATACACTGGTCTGTGGCTGCAGGCGCGTGGCGATGGCGCGCACACGTCGCAGCAGGGCAGCATCCTTGTTGAGGATGTCTTCCTTCTGGGCAGCGCCTTTCATTTCGTTGTAGGCCTGCGCGGCCATCTGGTTCATCCGGGCCGACGACACCAGCAGCAGCTGCCGGCGATCGGCGCCAATGGCACCGGGCGCGGTAGTGGTAGCGCAGCCACCCAGGGCAAGCGCCATAAGGCAGGCGCTGGTGATCGTCTGGATTCTGAAGCGGGACATTGGGGCCTCCTGAGTAAATTTCCCGGGCGTGAGTATAAGGATTGCCAGCCGCTTTTGTCGGTATGCCAGGTCTCATTCCGCCAGGTAACCAGCACAAGCAGGCATGTGCCGGCACATCCTGTTAGAATGCGCGCCTCAATTAGCCCCCTCCAAGTCGTAACCCCATGATTTCCACAGCAAACCTCACGATCCAGTTCGGGGCCAAGCCCCTGTTCGAGAACGTTTCCGTCAAGTTCAACAACGGCAACCGCTATGGCCTGATCGGCGCCAACGGCTGTGGCAAGTCCACCCTCATGAAGATTCTGGGCGGGGAACTGAAGCCCACGGGGGGCCAGGTGATGCTGGAACCGCAGGTGCGTCTGGGCAAGCTGCGCCAGGACCAGTTCGCGTTCGAGGATTTCAGCGTGCTGGACACTGTGATCATGGGCCACGAGGAACTGTGGCAGGTGAAGCAGGAACGCGATCGCATCTACAGCCTGCCCGACATGAGCGAGGATGAGGGCATGCAGGTGGCGGACCTGGAAGTGCGCTTTGCCGAACTGGACGGCTATACCGCCGAAGCGCGTGCCGGCGAGTTGCTGCTGGGTCTGGACATTCCGCTGAGCCAGCACGAGGGTCCCATGCGCAACATCGCGCCGGGCTGGAAGCTGCGCGTGTTGCTGGCGCAGGCGCTGTTCTCCAATCCGGAAGTGCTGCTGCTGGACGAACCCACCAACAACCTCGACATCAACACCATCCGCTGGCTCGAAGCGATCCTGCAGCAGTCGAAGAGTACCATCATCATCATTTCGCACGACCGGCACTTCCTGAATGAAGTCTGCACGCACATCGCCGACCTCGACTATGGCGAAGTGCGCGTGTACCCCGGCAACTATGATGATTACATGATGGCCTCGACAGCGGCGCGCGAAAAACTGCTGAGCGACAATGCCAAGAAGAAAGAGCAGATCGCCGAGCTGCAAAGCTTCGTCAGCCGCTTTTCAGCCAACGCCTCCAAGGCCAAGCAGGCTACCTCGCGCGCGCGCCAGATCGACAAGATCCAGCTGGATGACGTCAAGCCGTCCAGCCGCGTGAGCCCCTACATCCGCTTCACGCAGAACAAGAAGCTGCATCGCCAGGCACTGGTGGCCGAGAACATCAGCAAGACTTTTGATCGCACGCTGTTCAAGCACCTGAGCCTGCAGATCGAGGCGGGCGAGCGCGTGGCCATCATCGGCCCCAACGGTGCCGGCAAGACCACCTTGCTGCGTTGTCTCATCGGCCAGCTGCCTGTCGACACCGGGCGGGTCAAGGCCGCAGAGCAGGCCGAGATCGGCTATTACGCGCAGGACCACAAGAGTGAGTTCACCGATGACGTGACCCTGTTCGACTGGATGAAGCAGTGGAGCAAGGGCGACAACCAGCTGGTGCGCGGCGCGCTCGGGCGCATGCTGTTTTCGGGGGATGACGTCACCAAATCAGTGAAGGTCATCTCGGGTGGGGAGGAGGGCCGCATGTTGTTCGGCAAGTTCACGCTGACCAATCCCAACGTGCTGTGCCTCGACGAGCCCACCAATCACCTCGACATGGAGTCGATCGAGGCCTTGAACCTCGCACTGGAAAACTTCCCCGGCACGCAGATCTTCGTGAGCCATGACCGTCAGTTCGTATCGTCGCTGGCCACGCGCATCATCGACCTGCGGCCGGAAGGCATCGTGGACTTCAAGGGGAGCTACGAGGATTATCTGCGCAGCCAGGGGATTTTCCAGTGAGCCGCGTTGGCCTCAGGGCTTGAAGCCTTTTGCCACCACGTACACTTCGCGTGAGCGTGGGCGCGAGGCTTCCGGTTTGCGGATCACCACTTTCTCGAAGCTGCTGCGCAGGTCCTTGATCCAGGCATCCGAGCCTTCGCCCTGGAACAACTTGGCCACGAAGCTGCCACCGGGCTTCAGCACCTGGCGTGCCATGTCCAGCGCCAGTTCCACCAGATAGATCGACGACGCCTGGTCGGCGGCATCCACGCCGCTGATGTTGGGTGCGATATCCGACAGCACGAGCTCGGGCTGGTCGCCGCCGAGCGCGGTGAGGATCTGCTGGAACACGTCTTCGTCGGTGAAGTCACCCTGGATGAATTCGACATGCTCGATGGCGTCCATCGGCAGGATGTCGGTGGCCAGCACGCGGCCCTTGCTGCCGAGTTTGCGCGCCACTACCTGGGACCAGCCGCCGGGCGCGGAGCCGAGGTCCATCACCAGCGTGCCGGGGCGCAGCAGCTTGTCCTTGTCGAGGAGCTCCAGCAGTTTGTAGCTGGCGCGCGAGCGGTAGCCGTCGATCTGGGCCTGCTTTACCCAGGGGTCGTTGACGTGTTCATCGAGCCAGCGGTTGCTGCTTTTGGAGCGTGCCATTGTGGGATTACCGTCGATATTGTGCTGACCGCATTATAGGTGCTGACTGCTGAATCATGCTCGACAATCAGCGCTGGTCAGTCTCGGGGTACAATGCGCCGCGTAATTCATCCCTGTAGCCTTTGCCGGAGTGACCGGCCAGGAACCCACATGCTGCGTCTTACTGAACTTTCCCTGCCGCTGGACCACACTCCGGAAGCCCTGCGTCCTGCCATTGTCGAACGCCTTGGCATCAAGGATGCCGACCTGCTGGACTTCACGGTGTTCAAGCGCAGCTACGATGCACGCAAGAAGAACAGCACCATCCTTTTTGTGTACGTGCTGGACCTGAACCTGCGCAACGAACAAGCGGTGCTCAAGCGTCTGGTCGACGATCGTCATGTGGGCAGGTCGCCCGATACGGGCTATCACTTTTTGGCCAGGGCTGAAGCGCCGCTGGAAGAGCGCCCCATCGTCGTCGGCTTCGGGCCCTGTGGTCTGTTTGCGGCATTGCTGCTGGCGCAGATGGGTCTGCGGCCGATCGTGCTGGAGCGTGGCCAGAACGTGCGGCAGCGGACCAGGGACACCTGGGCCTTGTGGCGCAATCGCAAACTCACCCCGGAATCCAACGTGCAGTTCGGTGAGGGTGGCGCGGGCCTGTTTTCCGACGGCAAGCTTTATAGCCAAATCAAGGACCCAAAGTTCTACGGCCGCAAGGTCATGCAGGAATTCGTGAAGGCCGGGGCGCCGGCTGAAATCCTCTACGTCAGCAAGCCGCACATCGGCACCTTTCGCCTGACGGGTGTGGTAGCTGCGATGCGCGAGGAGATCATCGCGTTGGGCGGTGAGGTGCACTTTGGCAGCAAGGTAACAGGCCTGGTCCTGCACGAGGGGCAGGTGGAAGGCGTGGAGCTGGCGAACGGTGAAGTATTGCCGAGCCGCCACGTGGTGCTGGCGTTGGGCCACAGTGCCCGCGACAGTTTTCGCATGCTGCATCGCCAGGGCGTCTACGTCGAGGCCAAGCCCTTTGCGATTGGTTTCCGCATTGAGCATCCGCAGTCACAGATTGACCGTGCGCGGCTCGGCAAATATGCGGGTCATCCGGAACTTGGCGCGGCCGATTACAAGTTGACGCATCAGGCCCGCAATGGCCGTGCCGTATACAGCTTCTGCATGTGCCCCGGCGGCACAGTGGTGGCGGCCACGTCGGAAGACGGGCGCGTGGTCACCAACGGCATGAGCCAGTATTCACGCAATGAACGCAATGCCAACGCCGGCATCGTGGTAGGTATCAATCCCGCGCAGGATTTTCCGGGTGGGCCGCTGGCTGGCATGGAACTGCAGGAGCGGCTGGAAGCGGCAGCGTATGTGTTGGGCGGCAGCGACTACTCCGCGCCCGGGCAGCTCGTCGGTGATTTCATCAAGGGCGTGGCGTCGACGCAGTGGGGTGAGGTGTTGCCGTCCTACAAGCCCGGCGTCACGCTCACGGATCTCGCGTCAGTCTTGCCCGAGTATGCGATCACGGCCATCCGTGAAGCGCTGCCCGAGTTCGGCAAGCAGATCCGCGGTTTTGACCGTCCTGATGCCGTGCTGACGGGTATCGAGACACGCACCTCGTCGCCGCTGCGCATCACGCGTGATGGCACCACCTTGCAGAGCCTCAACACGCGCGGCCTGTATCCGGCCGGTGAGGGAGCAGGCTACGCGGGAGGCATTCTCTCGGCCGGTGTCGATGGCATCCGCGTCGCCGAGGCTGTGGCAATCGACATGCTGGGGAGTGCGGCGGCGTGAAACTCGACGACATCAGGAAACTGCAGCAAAAGAAGTACCGTGAGCGCTTCGGCTGCTTTGTGGCGGAGGGCGAGCATACGGTGCTGGAGCTGCAGAAGGCGGCACAGCGCAGACCGGCGCTGCTGCAGAGTGAGCTGTATGTCACCGCGGCTTACGAGCAATGGGTCAGTCCTTTCAAGACCCATGTGCTGAACGAGCGCCAGTTCGCGCAGTTGGCGGACACCGAAACGCCACAGGGGATTCTCGCCGTGGTGCCGCTGGCGGCAGTGCAGCCTGCTGCAACCGTTGCTGGCAACAGCGAGAAAGCCATTTATCTGCAGGAAGTACAGGACCCCGGCAATCTCGGCACCATTCTGCGCACGCTGGCCTGGTTCGGTGGCTTTCGTCTGCTGCTGTCGCCGGGCAGCGTCGATCCCTTCAATCCCAAAGTTGTGCGCGCCAGCATGGGGGCGCTGTTCCATGTGCCGCTGGAGTTGGATGTGGCACGGAGCTCGCTGGCCAAACGCTTCAAGCGCTTTGCGGCGCTGGACCTGCAGGGGGAGAGCACACGCACGGAAGGCTTTCGCGAGTTTGATTGCTACCTGTTCGGCAACGAAGCCCGCGGCCTGTCGCTGGCGCTGTTGGAAGAGCTTGGCGCCAGTCGCTTCAGCATCGCTGGCAACGGCATGCTCGAATCACTGAACCTCGCCACTGCCGTCAACATCTGTGCCTACGAACTGGCGCGCTGAATCTAGAAATCCTTGACCCCCGGCAACAACCCGGCCAACTCCTTGTCCGTGAGATTGCGCCAGCTTCCCGGCTTCAGCGTGGCCAGGGTTACGTTGACGATGCGCACCCGCCGCAGTTGCGTCACCTTGTACCCCAGCGCCTGGCTCATCAGGCGGATCTGCCGGTTGAGCCCCTGGGTGAGGATGATGCGGAAGCCGAACTTGGCGAGCCGATAGACCTTGCAAGGCTTTGTCATCACGCCGTGGATGCGTACACCCTTGGCCATCGTGCGCAGGAACTCGTCTGTCACCGGTTTGCCAACACCCACGAGGTATTCCTTTTCGTGGTTGTTTTCGGAGCGCAGGATCTCGTTGACGATGTCGCCGTTGCTGGTCAGCAGGATCAGGCCTTCCGAATCCTTGTCGAGACGGCCGATGGGAAAGATGCGTTTCTCGTGGTCCACGAAGTCCACGATGTTGCCCTTTACCGCCTGGTCCGTGGTGCAGGTGATGCCCACGGGCTTGTTCAGTGCGATGTAGACATGGCGACGCTTGTTCTTCGCCACCGGCTTGGGCCGGACCTCGGAGCCGTCGACCTCCACCTTCATGCCTTCCAGCCAGGTGGCCCCGGTGCCCGCGACAGCACCGTCGAGCAGGACGCGTTGCTGGCTGATCAGCTCGTCAGCTTCGCGTCGTGAGCAGAAGCCGGATTCGCTGAGGTATTTGTTGAGGCGCATGGAGTGTTACCTGGGCAGGATCAAACCGGACAAGGTACGATTATCCCGGACAAAGCCCAGCTGCGACAGTGTCGCCTGAACGGATCAGCCCATGCCAATTGCCGACAACCCCATTCTTGGCCTGATCTTTTCCTCGATCGGGCTTGGCTACTTCCTATACGGCAAAAAGCAGAAGCGATTGTGGCCCTTGTTGAGCGGCATCGCCTTGATGGGTTTGCCCTACCTTGTCCACGGGCTTTACGCGATACTGGGAGCAGGGCCGCTGCTGACGGCCACGCAACGGCTGGCCTCAGCGGTAGCGCACCATCCCCATCAGCTCATACACCGCTGCGGCAAACCATTCCGAATGCGTAGCGGGATAGTGCAGTAGCTGCTGCAGCAACAGCCAACCTGCCCCGACCAGCGTGCCAGGACTGAGGCGCCCCGCCTTGCGCCATTCGTGGACCATGATGGCGATGGCCATCGCATCCAGGGTCAGGTACATGGGCAGCACGGGAAAGATCGTCAGACCGAACGGCACCATGTACACGCGATGCACGCCGGGCGGCAGCAGCGGCAACAGCGCAAACAGGATCATGCGCTTGTGGACTTCCGGCGTGCGCACCGTGCGGATCGCCAGCGTAAACAGGATGCCGAAGCCGGTTACCGCCATCAGGCCCAGGTAGATGCCGTGGTAATAATTGCCGCCGGGATTATCGCGGCCGGCAACCCCGCTCAGCAGCGTGATCAGCGCGCCCATGAACACCACTGTCGTGGCATGCGCGATGCCGAAGGTACCGAGGCTGCGGTGCAGCGCGATATTGCGCACGTTGACCAGCGCCGCCTGCACCACCAGCAAGATCATCCACGCCGAGAACACCAGGCCATGCAGATGCACCACGGGCGGTGCCGATGGAAACGAGCCGCTGGCCAGCGGAAACCAGTAGGTCATGCCGAAGCCGGCAAACACGAAGCCGGCCATCAGCAGCGTCATCCAGAAGAAAAAGCCTGGTTTGAAACGACCTTGGGCGGCGGGGGTGCTGGAAGCAAGGGTGGAGGCTGTCATTGCGCTGTTCTCGTTATTGTGGGGGCAATGTCGGGTGCTCCCGCCACGCGGGGACAGCCACTCGAGCTGGCCTGCAGGATAAACAGCTGCTGTGGCGGCGTCTATGCCGTGGGGCAGACCTTGGGTATAGAATCAGGCGCGTGCCCACCCACGGAGATACCACCATGTCCAAGCGCCTGCTGTCCCTGATCCTTGCTGCCTCACTGTGGTTGCCGGTCTCCCTTGTGGTTGCGCAGGATGCCAACGCCTGGCGCATCGATGACAACTGGGCCCAGGTGCCGGGCGGTGACTGGGGTGGCTCCACCTCCTGGGTAGCGACCGACGGCAAGGGTCAGGTGATGGTGATGGTGCGCACGGCCCCGTACTTCCGCGTGTTCACGCGCGACGGCAGTTTCGTACGGGCCTGGGGTATGGAACCGGAGTTCCGTAATGCCCACAGCATCGTGTTTGCTGACGATGGCTCGCTGTGGGCCACGGATGCCGGCAACCATGTGGTGTACCGGTTCAGTGCCGAGGGAGAGCTGTTGCAGACACTGGGCACGCGAGGCGAAGCGGGCGACAACAGCTCCACAACGCTCTTCAATCAGCCCAACCATGTTGCCCTTGCGCCCAATGGCGATCTCTATGTATCCGACGGTTACGGCAATGCGCGGGTCGTGCAGCTGGCGCCGGATGGGCGCTTCCTGCGCATTGTTGGCGGTGACCAGGGCGCAGCACTTGGCCAATTGCAGCTTCCCCACGGAGTAGCGCTGGATTCAGGTGGACGCATCCTCGTCAACGACAGTGACAACCAGCGCATCGCAGTATTCGCAGCCGACGGGCAGGCCGTAACGAGCTGGCCCTTTCCCTCACGCGGCGGCCTGGTGGTAGGCGCAGACGATACGGTATACGTGAGCGACGTAAACGCCGGGGCAATCAACATTGTGCGCGATGGCGTCCTGCTCGAATCCATCAAGGTGGACGTGCGTCCGCACGGGCTGGCGGTGGACACTGATGGCGCCATCTATGTGTCGGATGCCATGGCGCGCAAGGTGTTGAAGCTTACGCGCAAATAGAGCTGACGCGCCGCCCCGACCGCTTTATATTTGCAGCCACGAACAAACAGTCGTACCACAACAAGGCCGAGACCGGCCGTAGCCCCGGGGAGAATCAACGATGTTCAGCAAAACCCGCATTGCCATGGCCGCGAGCCTTGCCACGCTGGCCTTCACCAACCCTGCTCTTGCTGCCGATTGCAGCGCTCTGGCCGGCATGGCGCTGGAGAACGGCAGCGTCACGGCTGCCACTCTGGTCGCAGCCGGCCAGTTCACGCCTCCAGCCGCTCCGGGCGGCGCGCCTCCCGGTGTGGGGGCAGGCCAGTACGCCAACCTGCCGGCCTTCTGCCGGGTGCAAGCGACACTGACGCCGACACCGGACTCCGACATCAAGGTGGAAGTGTGGCTGCCGGCTGAGGACTGGAACGGCAAATATGTCGGTATCGGCAACGGCATCTGGGCCGGCCAGCTGAGTCTGTCACAACTGGCCGCGCCGCTGTCGCGCGGCTTTGCCGCCGCCACTACCGACACCGGTCACAGTGGCAGCGGGCTCACGGCAGAGTGGGCCGCGGGCCATCCCGAGAAGCTGGTGGATTTCGGGCATCGCGCCGTACACCTCATGACCGTCACGGCCAAGCAGGCCATCGCCGCGTTCTATGAAAGGCCGCAGACACTGTCGTTCTGGGACTCCTGTTCCACCGGGGGACGTCAGGGCCTGATGTCCGCCTACCGCTATCCTGAAGACTACGATGCCATTTCCGCCATGGCACCGGCCAACCCCATGACCGACCTGATGACACAGAGCATGTGGGCCAACTGGGTCAACAAGCGCAGCCCCGGCGCCCAGCTGGACCCGGGTACGCTGGGCCTCGTGCACCAGGCCGTGCTGCAGCAGTGTGATGCGCTGGATGGCCTGACCGACGGCGTGGTCGGGCGTCCTGATGCCTGCAGTTTCGAACCCGCCACCCTCGTATGCCCGGCAGGCAGTAGTGACAGCTGTATCAGCGCGCCGCAGGCCGAGGCGATGCAGGCCATATACGACGGCGTGCGCGGCAACGATGGCACGCAGCTGCTGCCAGGTTGGCCGCGTGGCGCCGAGATGCAATTGACCGCACTGGTGATGGGCCCCACGCCATTCCCGGTGGCGATGAGCTATTTCCAGCAACTCGTGCATGGTGACGATGCCGGCTGGGACTGGCTGCAGATGGACTACGCCAGTGAGAACGCGATCTCTCGGACCTACGGTGGCGACATCCTCAACGTACCTGCCGATGGGCTCGACGCCTTCTTCGCGCGCGGCGGGAAATTGCTGCTGAGCCATGGCTGGAATGATGGCCTTATCCCGGCGGGCAATACCCTGGCGTTCCATGGTGAGCTCAGCAGCGCGCTGGATGCCGATACCCGGGAACAGCTGTTGCGCCTGTTCATGGCGCCCGGCATGGAACACTGCTCCGGCGGCGAAGGCCCCAACAGCTTCGACACGCTTGGTACCCTGGATGCCTGGGCTGCCAGCGGCCAGGCACCGGACCTCATCGTTGCCACGCGCCTGAATTCGCCGATGCCGAACGCACCGCAGTTGCCACCGATGAGCCGGCCACTGTGCCCGTATCCGCAGGTGGCACGGCATGATGGCGCTGGTGATACGGGATTGGCGGCAAGCTTCAGTTGTGGGCTGCCTGAGTAGAAACCACTAATCCATCCGGAGAGTAGATCGACCATGGGATACCAAGGGTTCTGTTCACGCATGCTCCTGACGCTGGCGGCAGTGGGACTGTCCGCGGCCACCCTGGCCGAGGTGGTGGCACCCGAAACCGTCGGTTTGTCGGCACCGCGCCTGACCCGCATCGAAGCGCTGATGCAGCGCCACATCGAGGCCAACGGTTTCTCCGGTGCGGTGACGCTGGTGGCGCGCAACAACAAGATTGCCTGGCTGCAGGCGCAGGGCGTCATGGATGTGGCTTCCGGCAAGCCCATGCAGACCGATGCCGTGTTCCGCATCATGTCGATGACCAAACCGGTGGTGGCGTTCAGCGTGCTGATGATGATGGAAGAGGGCAAGGTGCGCCTCAGTGATCCGGTGTCGCAGTTCATCCCGGAGCTGAAGGGACTGCGGGTTGCCGCTGCGGCCGGAGGCACCGAGGATGCTGCGCGCGAACCCACGGTCAAGGACCTGCTGACACACAGCTCGGGCTTCATGAGCGGCGCTGCCGGCAACGCTGCCGTGAGCATCGAATTTGCACCTGGTGACACGCTGGCCACCATACTGCCGCGCCTGGCGCCGGCGCCGCTGGAATTCCAGCCGGGTTCACGCTGGGCCTACAGCCCCATGTTCGGCTTCGATGTGCTGGCACGTATCGTGGAAGTGGCCTCGGGCGTGGATTTCGGCACCTTCACGCGCGAACGCATCTTCAACCCGCTGGGCATGAACGACACCTATTTCTATCGGGACGAACCGCACCCGGATATGGCGACACTGTACCGCAACCAGAATGGCGAGCTCGTGCAGAATCCGGAGATGGCCTTCAGCAACGGTGCCTACTTCAGTGGCGGTGGCGGCCTGTTCAGCACGGCGGAAGATTATCTGCAGTTCGCCCTGGTGTTGCTCAATGACGGTGAACTGGACGGAACGCGCCTGCTGGGGCGCCGCACGGCAGAGCTCATGCACTCAGCCTTCCTGCCCGCCGATCTGCCGGGCCGCAGTCCGGGTGAAGGCTATGGCCTGGGTGTACGCGTCATCACCGATGCCATCGCCAACGAAACCTGGCTGTCCACGGGCAGCTTCGGCTGGAGCGGTGCCTTCAACACGCATTTCTTCGTCGATCCGGTCGAGCGCATCGTGGGCATCTACATGACGCAGGTAAGCGGATTCCCCGGGGCCTTCACGCTGATGGATGATTTTGAAACGGCGGTACTGCAGGCCGTGGTTGAGTGAGTGCGCGGCACTCATCACGCCTTTGGGCCAGTTGATCCGGCGCTTCGAGGCAGAGTTGAGTTTCTGAACGTAGCCGTATTGCCCCGGTCGCGGGTGACTACCCCCGGAAAATGGCGGATGGACACAGGTGCGGGGCTGGTCCAGCATCGCGCCTGAGACCTGCTGCTGACAGTGGCGGTGAACCTGTTGCATATCCGGAGCCCTTGCCATGCGTCTTCGCCCACTTGCCACGCTGTTGCCAATCCTCCTCGGTTTGTGCGCCTTGCCGCTGCGCGCCGCCGAACCCGACTGGGCTGCAGTAAATGCCGAAACCCTGCAGCGCTTCCAGGCCATGCTGCAGGTGGATACCTCCAACCCGCCCGGCAACGAGACCGCACTGGCCGAACAACTGGCGGAAGTACTGCGCGCCGAAGGTATCGAGGTGCAGTTGTTCAGCCGTGATCCGGCACGCGCCAATCTGGTGGCACGCCTGCGTGGCAATGGCAGCAAAAAGCCGCTGCTGATGATGGCGCATCTCGATGTGGTGACGGTGGATCCTGCCAAGTGGACCTTCCCGCCCTTCGGCGGCACGCTGGATGAGCAATGGGTCTACGGTCGCGGCGCCGTGGACGACAAGGACAACCTCGTGGTCTCGCTGATGACCATGCTGCTGCTGAAGCGCAGTGGTGTGGAACTGGACCGGGATGTGATCCTGCTGGCCGAAGCCGGCGAGGAGGGCGGTGTCGAGTTCGGCATCGAGTTCATGGTGAACGAACACTTCGACGCCATCGACGCGGAATACTGCCTGGCTGAGGGCGGCAGTGTGGTGCGTCAGAGTGGGGAACCCCTCTATGCCGGTATCCAGTCCGGCGAGAAAAAGCGCCGTACGGCCATGATCACTGCCAATGGCGTTGCCGGGCATGGCTCAGTACCGCTGCGCAACAATGCCGTCGTGCGTCTTGGCCAAGCCATCGCCAGCCTGTCGGAATGGCAGGGACCGATCCGGCTCAACGACACCACTACGGCGATGCTGGCACGGCTGGCGGAGGTGTCGGCGCCTGACGCCGCAGCGCGTTACCGTGCGCTGTTGAATCCGGGCTCTGCGGCGGCGCAAGAGGCCATGGCCTGGCTGCTCGACAATGAGCCCGCCACTGCCGCGCTTTTGCATGACACGCTGACCCCTACCGTCATCGACATCGGCTACCGCTACAACGTGATTCCCTCCACCGGCACCGCCAGCCTCGACGTGCGGCTGCTGCCCGAAAGCGACTTCGACGCCTTCCTCGACACTCTCGCCACGATCGTGGACGACGACAGCATCGACGTCAGCTGGGACAACGCGGTGTTGCGTCCGGCGGCGAGTGTGCGGCTGGATACCGAGGCCTTCGAGATGATCGAAACCGTGTATGCCGAACAGTATGGCGTCACCGTGCTGCCGACCATGGGCAGCGGTGCCACCGACATGAGTTTTATGCGGGCCATGGGCGTGCAGTGTTACGGCGTGGGTCCCGGCATCGACCGCGAAGACGGGCCGCTGGGCTATGGCGCGCACAGCGATCTGGAGCGCATTCTGGAAAACGAGCTGTACCGCTTCACGCGGACCTACTACGAGATCGTGCAGCGTCTGGTGGTGGCGCAGTAAACCAGCGCTCTTATGGTTTGCCCTGGCTCACGCCGCCCCACAACGCAAACGCGCCAGCGACGACCAGTGCCACCCACGGCAGCACGGCGTCCACACTCGCACCAAGGCTGAGATAGTCGAGCAGCATGGCAAAGCTGACCAGCATCGGCAGCAATGGCACCAATACCAGCCAGACAGCGTAACCCAGATCCTGCAGACGGCGCGCAAGCAGCACGTAGGCGGGGTACAGCAGCACCAGCATGCAGAAGTGCGCGGTGCGGCCCGTGACGAGCCAGCCGAAGAAGGCGAGTGCGGCGAGCACTGTGAGCAGCGCCGGCACGTAGTCCGCGCGCGAGGTACGACCAAGGGGATTTACGAACAGGGCGTCATAGTTCATGGGCGTCTCCTCATGCTTCGCCAAAGGCCAGTGCGCGACGTTGCAGCGTGTCGCGGTAGTACGGCAGGTAGGCCAGCATCAACAGTCCGTTCATCGCGAACGCCGCCAGTGCCAGCAACGCCGTCAGCGGATGCTGGTCGAGTATCGCGGCCCAGAACAGCGCGCAGGTGCTGATGGGCATCAAGGCGCAGAGTGCCACCGGCACAAAGTAGCCCGAGAGTATCAGGGCAGCACCCAGCAGCTGGATCACCATCGCCACGTCGAGCAGCCGCGAGTTGACGAGGGCGCTCATCAACTGGATCGCGAGCGGCTCATGGCCCGCGGTTACAGTCCACAGCGACAGGAACAGATAGTTGGCGCTGTAGATCAGCATCCATGCGCCGAAGCACAGACGTCCGGCCAGCACAAGTTGGCGCTGCGTGGCGGCAACGGCATGCAGGGTAAACATCGAGCGATAGTTCCTGGCCCAGGCCAGGCACAAGAGCGCGTTGCAAAGCAGCGTGGCGTAGCCGAACAGCGCGGCACGTGAGCCCCAGCCTTCCAGTGGCGCATCCCAGTAGAACACACCGAACGAGACCGGCAGGCAGATCAGCAATGCCAATGGTGTGTAGAACCCGAACAGCACACCGAATCCCGCAAGCAGTTCCACCGCCTTGACCAGGTGAAACAAGTCACTGTCGATGAGGGCATGGATGAGCGCCTGGCTCAAGGGCTGCGAGCCCATGGGCTGCGGGAAGATGGGAACAAAATGGTTGATACCGGCAGGAATCATCCAGGCGGCGAAGAGCAAACGCACGAACCAAATGGGATATCGCATGGGACCCCCTGCTTATTATTGTTATGAGCCTTGTTCTTGTTTTGGGCTGTATTCGTATGACCTTGCTGGACGAGAGCTTAGTCCTCGCCGCAAGGTCTGTAAACCGCCCTGCGGTTGATCGGAAGAAGTTGAGTGGCTACAGTGGCCGCGCTTGCCCAGCTTCGAGTATCCGATGCCATTTCACGACCATGTCCAACTGCTCGACCACTTCCTGCTGCGTCGCGACGAGATCATCCAGCGTATCGATGGCCTGCTGAACTGTCAGAAGAAGCCGCTGGAGTACCAGCAGGATGCCGACCTGCAGTCGCGGTTGTTCAAGGAATGCTTCTTCCCGGGCGCCAGCGTTACGCCCGGGCAAGCCCGGCTTGGCGAGCAACTGGAGCAGGCGCATTGGGCCAGCGGCTTCAAGCCACGCGCCACGCCCGGCAATGACATCATCGATCCGGTGCAGATGTTGCTGCGCGGCCTGCATCTGTGGCGGCAAACACGCTGGCCCGGGCAAAAAGGGCGCCTGCGCTATGCCCATACCTTGTTCAACCTGTATCTGCTGCGCTGCCTGGCGTTGATGACGATGCGGCTGTGGGACGACGCTGCAGGCAATGCTGCAGAGCGTCTGGCTCAGCTGCAGGCGCTGCTGCATCAACTCTGGAACGGGACTCCGCCCGACCAGCCTCGACTGGTGCGTGACATACGCTGGTTGATTCCGGTAGTGCTGAGTCCGACGACCGATGCGTTGGGGGGCTATTTCGCGGTAGCAGCCAGAATTGCCCAGACCTTGGGAGAGGACGACCGGCTGGAAGTGCAGAAGGCCTGGGTGCAGACCGGCGCAGGCCACCTCTGCGCCCAGCTGCGTCACCTTTCGGTACAGCGTGGCGTCGCGCTTGATGATCACGAACTGGTGCTGCTCACACGCCGCTCCAATGCGCTGGACGTAGCACTGCTGCTGGAGGGACTCGTGACCCTGCTGGAGGCCTACGAGAGCAGTCTGTCCCTTGCTGATGGCAGCAAGCGGGCGGCACTCGCCATCGCCATCTGTCAGGGTCTGTCGCCCGATCCCGACCTGTTTCTCGAACACCTGGACCTGATTGGGCCCTACACCATGATCGAGACGGTCTTCATCACACAGGATGATGCGCAACGCGTTGACTACACAGCGGCAGGAGCCCGTCATCTGCAGTTGGTGGAGGCATATCGCGCCCTGATCACGCGACTGGCTGCGCCCTTGCTGGAAGACTGCCAGCGCAGTCGTCCGGTGGAGAAGGGCTATTCACCTGCTGGTGCCCTGTTTGGCTTCTCGTCGAATCTGCTTGAGCTTATGGCCTTCAAGACCCTGCAGCTGGATGCGGACATCCGCTTCAGCCTCGAAGACGTCTTTACCCCGGGTGCTGCCGACAAGCGCGCCTGGGTCAACGACTGGCGACGGCTGCCGCACATCAATCCTGATGTGGTGAGGCAGTTCGAGTATCCGCAGGATTTCGTTGAGGCCTTGCACTTGCGTTTGGAGCAGGCCTTGCAGCGCTGCGTTGCTGCAGGTTCCAGGCCTGCTCTGCCTGCACGTGGTCGACTACTCATCGTGGCAGGCCCTCCCGCAGGCACCACCCCGGTGCAGCAACAGATTCCGGCTTTGCCGCTGCGTTACATCCTGAGCTCCGATACTGCACAGGTTCATGCCGGCAAGGCTGTGGCCAAGGATGCAGACGATCTGCTGCACTGTCGCATGGAAGGCGAGTTTCTCGTCAGTTATCCCACGCCGGGTGGCTGGGCAGCGTTCGACAAGGATCTGCTCACCGATGTCGTGGGTGCAGGCACTGATGCGACGATCGTCGGATTGCCGCATCAGGCGGCAGCGATCCTGTGCCTGATGTACCCGGGCATTGCAGACCTGGTGGAGTGATACGTGCCATAGCCTGCAGGCAAAAAAATGCGGCGGGTGTTGCCACCCGCCGCATCCGGTTTTTCATGCTCCCGGCATTGCGCCGGTGTAGTGCCTAGAAATCCATCTGCAGGCTGAGCGAGTAGCGACGGCCGGTAAGGTCATCGAAGGGGCTGAAGCTGCCGAAACCGCCGCGCGGATCGCGGATGTCGTAACCACCGGCACGTGGCTTGCTGTCGAACAGGTTGTTGACGCCGAAGGTCGCATTCATATCCCCGATAAAGGTACCCACCGTCAGGTTGAACAGATGGGTGGACTTGTAACCGACCAACTGCCCGTTATTCTGCAGAGTCGGTGCCGCAGTGCCCGTCGCGTTTGCTACTGTAGCGAAGGTGGTCGGAGTATCGGTGGCGTTGCGGTAGGTCCACATCAGCATGACGCGGTGACGATCCCAGGTATAGGTAAGCGCGGTATTGGCCCTGAGCTCGGAAGCTCCACCAAAGCCTTTGTAGTCACCCAGCCCCTCGACACCGTAACGCTGGGTCTGTTCCAGCAGCACGTTCATGTTGGTGTTGATCGACAGGGAGCCGGGGATGCTTTCCAGGCCCAGTTGAGCCATGTCGGCACCCCAACGCATACTCACGTCCACGCCGCTGATCTGCAGCCTGCCCTGGTTGGCGTACTCGATGTACACACGCTGGAAGGCGCCGGTACCGGGGTCACGTTCAAGCAGGGAGCAGAAGCCGTTTGGATCGTCCAGCGCAAAGCTCGGGTTCAGACCGTTCATGTTGAAGCAGCTGTTGACGATGGTTGATGTCTGCAACAGCTCCACTGGGTCGGTAACGCGCGCCTTGTACCAGTCGAGGGTGCCCGTGATGCCGCTGAGCAGCTCGTGCTGGAACGGCGAGGTGAATGCAGCACCCAGGGTCCAGGTGTCGCCCTGCTCATTCCTCAGGTTCGCATTGCCGACCACCAGCGCACCACCACCACCGATGTCCCAGCCAGCAGGATTGCCATGGAACTCGGAAGCGTTGTTGGCACCCCATACATTCATGTGGGCGGAACACAGGCTCTGCAACTGTGCGCGGAACGCCGGATCCGTGGTGTCGGTGTTGTTCAAGGTAGTACCGGGTGCGGTGCCGGGGAAGTTGGTCAAGGCACCATTCGGGTTGTTGCGGCAGGGGTCGTTGGGCGCAGAACCAAACTGGGCGCTGCCATTGGGCGTGGCAAACAGCTCAGACATGTTCGGCGCACGCTCGGCACGGTTGTAACCGCCGCGGATACGCAGCCATTCAGCCGGCGCCCAGCTGCCGAGTACCTTGTAGGTGGTCACGTCCTGGCCGGTGCTGTATTCCGAATAACGCGCACCCAGTTCCATCTCCAGGGCGCTGATCAGCGGGAGGTCTTTGAGCAGCGGAATCAGCAGCTCGCCATACACTTCCTTGACCGATACATCCGCGTCGAGGCTGCCTGAACCAAAGGCACCAGCGGAATAGTCGCGGGTGTAATGACGGTCAACGATGGTGTCCGGCTTGAACCGGAAATCATTCCAGCGATAGGTGGCACCTGCAGCGGCACGTACTTCACCTGCCGGCAGGTCCATCACACGGCCCTGGCTGGTGAATTCGGCAATGCGCTGCTGCATGATGCTGCGGTCACTGGTGCAGGTAAAGAACGCCGAAGCCGGCCCGGTTTCCTGATAGCCCTTGCCGTAGTTCGGGGCAGACAGGATGCTCATGTAGTTGCGGATGGACTGGAAGCCAATGTAGTTGGTCGCAGTCTCGGAGGTGCCAACCGAGCTGTAGAGGTCCCAGGTCCAGTCAGAAATGCCCATTGCTCCGCGCAGACCAAACGCAATCTGGTACAGGTTGGCGGTGCTTTCGGTACCACGCGCGGGTAGCCAGTCGGCGGTCTGGTTCAACTGCCAGCCTGCATCCTGTCCACACTTCGCTACTGGCTGCCCCGTGTTGGGATCAATCTGCACCGTGTATCTGGCTCCGCTCGCAGGATTAGTCAGCACACCCGGTGCGTTGGGATCGGGAGCCAGGGTATAGACCATACAGTTGTTCAAGCCACGGAAGGGGTTCGTGGCGTTGAGGCCGGTGCTGGGAATGTTCCCGGCAGATGCACGTGACTCCAGCAGGGTGCGCATTGAGCCTGGAACCGGGTAGGCCTGGGACATGGTGCAGCCCCCGGTGGGGCCACAGACCGTACCCTTCACACCGCCCGACAGGAATTCGGGGCGGGTGGTACCTGTGTTCGGATTCAACGAAGGCAGGTATATGGCGTTGCCATTGGCCTGTGAGTCGAAGGGGATGATAACCCCGAAGCCGCCGAGCAGTGGTGCCGGTTCGCGGCGGGTATAGGTGCTGGACGAGGCTACGTGGAAGTTGGTGTACGCCTCGACGTTGTCCGTGATGTCGTAGGTGGCACGCGCGAACATATTGTAGGCATCACGCGGGCCGGAGAGCCACCTGCCGTAATCAATACGGTTGACCGTGGGGTTGCAAGGCTCACCGGCAAAGTCCGGATCGGCACTGGTGCCTACAGCAGTGAAGTTACAGCCAACCTCGAACGGATTGTCTATGGTTGCCGCCGCTGCCCGGTTGAAGCCCTGGGGGCCGTAGTAGGTGGTAACGGAGTTCGCGCCAGTACCAGTAACGATCTGGGAAGAACGCACATAGAGGGAGCCGTCGGGATTGAAGGCCCAGCCATTGCCGGCATGAGGCACACCGGCTGTTGTCGCGATACACGAAACCGTGCCGCCAGGGCAGGAGTTGCCGGTAAACACACTGGCGATTGCGGCTTGTGACGGAGCGCCACCGTTCCAGGCATTCTGGAATGTATTGAGCGTGCCGGCGGCTGCGCCAGAGGTGTAATAGGGTTCATAGGCAAAGGCAAAGTTGCCGGAGCCGGAGTAAGGGGACTCCATCACCTCACGGAAATGATCTCGTTCGACCCACAGCGCTTCACGGCGCTTGCTGTATTCCATGCCGATCAGCACGTTGCCACGGCCGTCGGCGAAGTTGGCACCGATCAGGGCGGAGATCTGGTGCTCCTCACCGTCACCGACTTCGTTCATGCCGCCACGCACACGCAGCTGCATGCCTTCGTAGTTGTCACGGAACTTGATGTTGGTAACACCAGCAAGTGCGTCCGCACCGTATACCGCTGAAGCACCACCCGTGATGACTTCCATGCCGCCGATGGCGATGGACGGAATGGTGTTGAGATCCACGATCATCGACGCGTTCAGCGGCATGGCGCGGTGGCCATCGATCAGTGTCAGTGAGCGGTTGGCACCCAGACCACGCAAGTTCACGTTGGCAGCACCCGGCACCACGATGCCGACTGCTTGCGCATTGTTCGGCAATAGCGTCGAGTTGAAGGCGTCGCCTGAACCCAGGCCGCCTTCGAGACCGTTGGCACCTTGCAGGCTGGTTACGGCATTGGAGCCCATGCCCACACCACCGGCCATGAACTGCGGCAGATCGTTGAGCGCTTCTTCAACCGAAATGAACGCATTGTCCTGGAACATTTGCGCATCGATGGTCAGTAGTGGGCTGTTGGTATCCATGTCGCGGCGCACGATGCGCGAGCCGGTGACCACGATTTCTTCGAGTTCCTCTTCCTCCTCCTCTTGTGCAGTCGCGTAGGGCGCAAGCATGGATATTACCGAACCGCTCAGTACGGTCGCTATCGCGCAGCTGAGTGCACTTTTCCTGGCAAGGAACGTGTTTCTGTTCTTCATATTGTGAGACTCCCGCTATTTTTTATTGGATGTTTTTGGGAACGGTGGATTGCGTGTAACCCCCGGTCGCAGACTTGGGGGCAATGCATAAAAGCAGAACGTCAGTTGCCAACGTAATGAAAGTTTCTGAATGTGCTGGAATGGGGGGTTAATTAACGGGAAAAGGCGGCTGAAGCATTGCCATTTGTTGGTGGATGCTCAGCCCCAATGCCTTGTGCGGCGGGGTGTCAGGGGCGCAGACGCTTGCTTACGATGAACTGCGACACGATCCACTTTTCCCCGCGTGTGGGGGGGGATCCGGTGTGCAACATGCGCCGATCCGGGCTCAGATCCGGGTGGGCATTGATGAAAAACAGCCCGCTGCCAGCCTGGCCGCGGTTGACGATGCCCAGTTCGGGGAACGTGGTCTCGCCGCCCTCGTAGTCGCTGTTCAGGTACAGCAGGAAAGTCACCATGCGTTGGCCATGCTCATCAATCTGCCGGGCGTAGTCCGCGGCGTTGGCGTCGATGAAGTCGAAATGCGGTGTAATCTGCTGGCCAACATCGTAGTGCAGCACCATCGGCGCCTCGAAATGCTGCATGGGATAGCCGCAGGTGCAGGACATGCGCGCCTGCACCAGGAACTGCACGACATCGAAGTTGGCGTAGTCGAACAGGGCCATGGTGTTGCTGCGCATCTCGTGCAGCTGGTTCTCGCGGCTGACGGCGTCGTAGACGAGGGCGGGCTGCAGCCGGCCGCCGGCGCGACCAATGAGCCACTCACACACGGGCAGGGGTGCGAGTTCTGCAATGCGGTGCACGTTGTCGTGCAGGCGTTCCGTGTTGGCGGGCTGCAACCAGTACTGCAGCGGCACGCGTGCGGCCATGGCTGGCCAGTCGGCGCCTGCCGAATCAGAGGCTTGCAGACAAACCAGCTGCCCCTGCGCTGCAACATCGCCGGCGGCAGCGGCCTGGCCCAGCAAGGCCAGTGCCTGTCGCCAATCCTGCGCCACATAGGCACCGGCGGCCGTCAGCGCCGCCAGACGCGCCAGGGCTCGGCCTTCGCCGGCCTTTGCCGCATCACGCAGCAGGAACAGCGCATGCTTCGGGCTTTTGGGAGCGCGATCACCGACCAGCAGGCGATGGCCAAGTTCTGTCATGGCCGGCAGGTCGCCCGTCAGGCTGGCCTGGCGCAGCGCTTCCATGGATTCGGCGAACCGGCCCGTCTGGTCCAGTTCATGCGCGGCAGCGAGAGCGGCGGATCCACCTGGGTTGTTCATGCAATATTGCCTTTGCATTCAAAAAGAGGAGAGCTTCCGGTCGCCGCGCGCAGGCACGTCATTGACGTACTGCTTAGCGCGCCAGCGCTTCCTTGATCATGCTCGCGATTTCTTCGTTGGGCCGGTTGTCGCGACCACCGATGCGTCCCTCCGCAGCGTCGAGCGGGGACACCCCGAGATCATCCTTGGTTTCCAGTTCGGCGCCGTTGGCGATCAGCCAGGCAACCACATCCGTCAGCGCGTACTTGATGGCGCCATAGAGGGCAGTCTGGCCGCCGCGTTCGGTGAGTTGGCTGGGGCGGGCGATGCGTGCGGTAAGGCTAGTCACGTCACGGATGCGGGCATTTGGGTCGGCACCGGCCTTCAGCAGGAAATCCAGCGCGGCAATGGCGCGCTGCTGGTCTTCGGCGGTGTACCAGAAACGCGGATCGGGTGAGGACTGTCCGTGCTGGGCTGCCGCCATGAACGGCGTTACCCCCATCAGGTTCGGCATGTTCACATCGCCGCCATGTTTCAGCAGCAGCGCCATGCCCTCGATGTCCCAGCGGATGGCGGCACGCAGCATGGGCGTGGCACCGGTGTTCATCAGGTCATCCACGAAACGCCCGCTGCCGCCACCGCGGCCCGGACGGTGGAAATTCAGTTGCGGGTTGGGTTCCACGCCCATCTCCAGCAGGCGTGCGGCGACGTCCAGTGCGGCAACGCCACGCATCTGCTTCGGCGCGTTGCCAAGCACCATGCCGGCGGTCCCGGCCGTGCTGTTGCCACCGTTGTGCATGTCGATCGCGTTATACAGCGCCGTGCGGCCCCACCAGTCCCACAGATGCGGGTTGGCGCCCTTGTCGAGCAGGTGCAGCGCCACGTCGTAGTGACTATTGTCGATCGCGATCATCAGCGGCGTGACGCCTTCGGGCGTGGGTTCGTCGATGCTGGCCCCTGCTGCGAGCAGCGCATCGACACAGGCCACGCAGCCTGCGCGCACACCGAACTGCAACGGGGTCAGGCCGGCTGAGGCCCGGTACTGGGCACGGGGTTCCCCGGTGATCTGCGCGGGCCAGTCATTGATGAAGGAACGCGCGGTGGCATCGGCACCGTTGTCCAGCAACAGTTGCGTCAGCGGCGCCGAGCCGAGGCCGGCGGCCCACATCAGCGCGGTCTGGCCCGTCAGTTTCTCGGCAAGATTCACTTCAGCATCTTGGCGGATCAGCAGCTCGGCGATCTCCAGGCTGCCGATGCTGACGGCCAGCATCAGCGCGCTCTGGTCGTCCTGGTTGCGATAGTTGGCATCGGCGCCGGCTTGCAGCAGCTTTTCCACCAGCGCGAGATTGCCCACCTTGATGGCTTCAGCCAGCGGACTGGAGCCGAAGTTGTTGATGAGGTCCGGTTTGGCTTCGGCGCGCAGCAGCGCATCCACCAGCGGCTCGTCCACCTGGTAGACCGCCCAATGCAGGGCCGAGGTGCCATCGGGCTGCAGGGCGTTGACGTCGGCGCCCTGGCGGATCAGTGCGAGGGCGCTGTCGCGCTCACCCTGCTGGATCAGGTTGGCGAGTTCCTGCGCCTGCAGGCTGCTGGCGGGCAGCATTGCCAGCAATGCCGTGACAAGTGCGGTGATACGTGCGGGTGTGCTGGCCTTGACCATGTGTCGTTCGTCTCTTGTGCGGCGTTTGTCTTTGCAATCGTGTCTTGAGCGGAGGCGGCGCGACCTTACACCACGTTGTGGCTCAGCTTGTTGTGGTGCGCCCACATGCCCTTGCTCAGCGCATACAGGAAGGCCTGCGGATCCTCAAAGCGGCGCGGCAGCGTAGCCATGAAGCCGTCCTGCAGCATCTCGTCCGGACCGTACCCCTTGCGCACCAGCTCCGAGGTCTTGTCGAACAGGAAGGCCATCAGGTCGCGCTCGGCCTCCACGTGCGCTTTGCCCAGGACCGGGCCGTAGGCCGGCACTACCACCGTGGCGTCGTCACAGAGCGTCAGCAGCTGGTCCAGCGCATCCTTGCGACCACCCACCCAGCCACCGGTGTACCAGTCGAACGCGGGATCACGCTCCGGCGAGACAACATCGCCGACCATCAGTACGTTGGCGCGCTTGAAGCGCACCCAGATGTCGCTGCTGGTATGCGCTTCCACCAGGTAGCCGTAGTCGATGTCTTCATCCGTCAAGGCCAGCTCACCCTGCTCGTGGAAGACCGTGGTGGGCAGTGCGGCGGCGGGCGCCGGCGTGCTGTAACGCAGTTCGCCCGGTATCCAGAACGGCGTGCCCAGCCACTGCCGCGTGCGTACGTGCGCAATGATGGTGGCGCCCGCTTCGGCAAAGGCGGCGTTACCGCCGGTCTGGTCGGCGTGGTAGTGCGTGTTGAACACGGTGGTGACGGCGGCAGCGCCCTGCAGTTGGCGCAGTTGCTCCTGCAGCGCGGCGGTTGCGGCAGCGGCACCACTGTCGACCAGTACGGTGCCGGCACTGCCGCCGAACGCCACGATGTTGCCGCCAAAGCCACGCAGCAGCGTCAGCCCGCCCGGCAGTGCCTGCGTGTCGCTTGCCTGCGCAAAGGCAGGGCGTGCCATGAGCGGCAGCAGCGGGGCCAGGCCCAGGGTGGCGAGGCCGCGTACGAAGCGGCGGCGATCAAACATGCTCATTGGAAGCTTCTCGTGCATATCGTGCATAACCAGATGGATGTCTCATGCTCGCGCTGCGGGCTGTCGCCGCGCTCACACTTCGGCAATCGTGCCCGTGCTGTTGGCAAAGCTGTCGGCCTGCAGGCCGGCGCGGTCCAGCAGCGTCAGGTGCAGGTTGGCCAGCGGCGTCTTGGTCGGCAGCTCGATGTGCTGGCCACCGGTGATCCTGCCATTGGCCTTGCCCACCACGATGTTCGGCAGCGGATAGTTGTTGTGACGGTCGCTGTTGCTCATGTTGGAACCGTAGAGGAACAGCGAGTGGTCCAGCATGGTGCCGTCGCCGTCTGGCATGGTGCCGAGCTTGTCCACGAACTTCGCAAATTGCTCCACGTGCCAGCTCTGGATCTTCACCAGCTTTTCCAGACGCGTCTTGTCGTTGGCGTGGTGTGACAGCGGATGAAAGGCGTCCGGCACACCGATGAAGTTGTAGGTGCGGTTGGTGCCTTCGGCCACCATGATGTAGGAGGCCATGCGCGTCAGGCCGGCCTGGAAGGCCAGGGCGATGAGATCGAACATCAGCGGCACCTGCTCGGCAAAGTTCGACAGTTCGCCCACGGGCGCGGTGGGCAGTTCCAGATCCGACAGGTCGCGCGCCGACGCCAGCTCCACACGGCGCTCGATCTCGCGCACGCTGTCGAGATAGCCGTCCAGCAGCACCTTGTCGCTGGCGCCGATGGACTTCTTCAGTTCCTGGGTGCGCTCGCTGACGAGGTCCAGCAGGCTTGCGGTCTGCTGCGTCACGGCCGTGCGTTCTTCCGGCGTGTCGCCTTCACCAAAGAGGTTCAGGAACACCTTGCGCGGGTTGTACTCCATCGGCAGCGGCGTGGTCGGGCTCTGGAACGACAGCGTGGAACTGTAGTAGCAGCCACCGGCACCGCCACCACAGGCGGCAGCCTGCACCGTGGTTTCCGCCGCCAGTTCCAGCGACGGCAGCGGCGTGTCGTTGCTGATGTAGCGGGCCATGATCTGGTCCAGCGTGGTCGCCATGTTGGCACCGGGCACGGAACTGTCGGGGCGCACGTTGCTGAGCCAGGTGGCCGGGTTGATCGTGTGCACGGAACCGGCGCTGGCCACGTTCTCCAGTTCGCTGAACGAAGTGACGTAGCCTTTGTATTTTTCCAGTGCCGACAGGATCGGGCTCAGCGCAAAATCGCTGCCTTTGCCGCGCGGTGTCCAGTAATCCCACTCGGCGCCGTAAGGTGTGTTGTTCATGATGGCGCCGTGCGGCAGGTAGAAGAAGCCGGCTTTCAGCTTCGGTGCGGCGGCAGTCTGCGCCAGCGCAGTGGCGGCCGGAATCATGGCGTCCAGCAGCGGCAGTGACAGGGCGACGCCGGCGCTGCGTAACACGGTCCTGCGCGAGAGATGCTTCTTGGTGATGAACATGGTCTTACTCCTTGCTCGCCAACTGTGGGTCTACGGGCGGATGTGCCGGCGCGGTGCTGCCGATGCCGGCTTCGTGTGGTTTGGCCTGCAGGCGGAAGGCTTCGCTGTTGACGATGCCACTGACGAGCGCCGACAGGCGATAGTCGTCAGCTTCCGCTGCTGCCACGATGGCGCGTACCTGCGGCATGTCGAAATACTCCAGCTCGCGATTGACGGCATACATCATCAGTTTTTCGGTCATGGCCTGTGCAAACATCTGCGGGCGTCTGCCCAGTTCCGCCCGCAGCTCCACCGGACCGTTGATTGCCGTGCCGTTGGGCATGACGGTGCTGGCATCAATGGCAACGTTGGCGTCTACGTCACGGTCGCGCCACTGGCCGACTACGGTGTAGTTTTCGAGTGCGAGGCCGATCGGATCGATCACGCCATGGCACTGGTTGCAGCTGGGATTGTCGCGGTGTTGCTCCAGGCGCGCGCGCACGGTGGTCACTTGCTGGCCCTCAGGTACCGACAGGTCGGTTTCCACGTTCGGCGGTGGCGGCGAGGGCGGCGTGCCCATCAGTTTTTCCAGCACCCAGGCGCCGCGCAGGACCGGGGACGTGCGGTCACCATAGGAGGTACGCAGCAGCACGGCGCCCTTGCCGAGCAGGCCAAAGCGGCGTTCGTCAGCCAGTTCCACGCGCCGGAACTGCGGGCCCAGCACGCCGGGGACGCCATAGTGGCGCGCCAGGTTTTCGTTGAGGTAGGTCCAGTTGGCGTCGATCAGTGCCGTCACGCTCTGGTCTTCCAGCAGCACGCTGGCGAGGAAGCGCCGCAGCTCTTCTTCGAAATCGGCGCGCAGCATCGGCGTGAACTGGCGGAAGATGGCCGGGTCGGGCTGCACGGCGTCGAGGTCGTCGAGGTTCAGCCACTTGAGGGCGAAGCTGGATACCAGTGCTTCTGCGCGCGGATCGGCCAGCATGCGCTCGATCTGCGTGTTCATGACCTTGTCGTCTTTCAGTTCGCCGTCGATCGCGAGCTGCAGCAGTTCGTCATCCGGCGGCTGGCTCCACAGGAAGAAGGAGAGGCGGCTGGCGAGTTCCAGATCACCCAGCGCATAGACCTCGGCTTCACCGCCGTCGGGCGTTGGTGGCAGCGCGCGGTACATGAAGTCCGGGCTTACCAGAATGGCGGCCACCAGATGTTCCACGCCGCTGTCGAAGCCACCGGCCTGGGTGCGGCCGGCGTCGTAGAACTGCAGCAGGCGCTCCACTTCCGCGTCCGTCACAGGGCGGCGGAAAGCACGCTGCGCCAGTTGCGTGGCAATGCGTGCAGCACAGGCGCGCTCTTCACTCGCGGCTTGCGGCTGGCACACGAAGATGCGTTCGCGGCTCGGCGTCATCGACACGCCGGCCGGATTGAAGGGGCCCACAATCTGCACGCCATCGGCGAAGCGCGAGCCGAAGCCACCGCCGCCGAAGCCGCCTGCCGTCCAGGACGTGGAAATGGAACGCGCGCGCTCGATGAAGGTGAGGACCACTTCATGGGTGCCAGCAGTCACCTGCAGCGGAATGTCGGTGACACGCTGCATGATGTGTTCAGTGCCGGCGGCGCCGGGGCCGAGGATGCTCACGGACATCAGGTCTTCAAGCCCGCCCATTTCCTGGCGGAACACTTCCGCGCCGTCCACCTGCACCACCAGCGTGTGCTCCGTTTCCATGCCGCGCGGGTTCAGGCCCACGCCCAGATCCAGCACATTGAGACGATACTCACCGTCGGTGGGGAACAGGTGTTCAAACTTCATGCCGCCGCGCGAACCCAGCGGGAAGCCGGCGATGTAGCCACCCTGCGTGGCAGCGCTCAGCGGCGGGTAATAGGTGTTGCTGAGCTTCGGTACCACACCGCCCACGGCCAGTGCCGCCGCCTTGCGCGCCAGCGTCACGAACTGGTCGGTGAAGGCGGGTGACACACTGAGTGCGGCAGCAATGTTGTCGAAGCCATCCATCTCGATGTCGGCGGGCAGGAATTCGGTGGCATCGATGTCGACGCCGAGCAGCGCCTTCACGGACTGGCTGTATTCGTAGCGGTTCAGGCGCTGCAGCGGCACATGGCCGGCGCGCGGGCTCTGGTCGTTGGCATCGAGAGTCGCTTCCATCCGGGCGACGAAGGTATCGATCTCCTCCTGCGCCGGCTGCGGATTGCCCGGCGGTGGCATCAGGCGGCCACGTAACTTGCGCAGGGTCTTTTCCCACACATCGGCATTGGCGTGGATCGGGTCGTCCGTCAGCGTGTCGAAGTCGAGGCTGCCGGCCCAGTCTTCGAAGTTGTGGCAGTCGACGCAGTAGCTATCGACCATGGCGCTTACGGTTGCACTTGCGGTGGCATCGGCGGACTGGGCCTGCAGGGCAGGCGACAACGCCCCGCCTACCAGCAGGGACAGGAGACTGACTTTTCGGGAAAACGGCGCCATCACGGGATCTGGACCTCGGTCCTGAAGGATTACATGTGGGCAGGATAGTCAGGGGGGGAGGGCAAGTCCAGAACGGGCGATTGGGGCGGGCCAAGCTTCATTTTTCTTGCTGATTCAGCTGCGGCTCAGTCGCTGTAGTCGAACACGACCTTTACTGCTGCCACGCCCTCCAGCCCGCTCACGAGTTGCGCCGCCGCATCCCCCTGCGCCCGGGTAACGCGGCCCAGCAGGTAGACACAGGCATTCTCGACCACGGCCTCGATCTGCCCTGCCAATGCAGGCTCCGTGCTGGCCAGCAGTGCGTTGGCTGCGGTGGCCAGGTTGGCATCGGGTTCGGCCAGGGACAGGTCGATGCGCTCGACCACGCGCAACTCGTTGCTGAGACGACGCAGCTGGCCGCCGGCGGAGAATGCTGCCGCGTTGCTCACCCTGGCCTTCTCCTCCTCGCTCAGAACCTGTCCGGTGATGAGGATGCTGCCTTCGACCTCGTGTACGGCGATGGCGGCCAGGCTTTCAGCAGTGGCTGCTGTAGTGATGGCGTTCGCGACGACTTCGGTCACCGGCACTGGTGCAGTGGCCGCGGCGACCGCAGATGCCTCCAGGCCACTGCTGGCCGTGGAACCGGCTGCACAACCCTGGAGGCTGGCAGCAAGCAGGACGATCACCGGGATCAACGCTCTGAGCAGCATGGCCTGCAATCACTCCGGCAAGTTCAAGGGCCGCGACATCTGTTCGCCTTCCGGCGGCGTGCGGCGGCTCAGGCTCGGGTCGTCGGGCCAGCCCATGCTGGTGGCCTGCGGTCCGATCACAGCCTGCACGTATTCCACGTGGCCGTTGCGGAACTTGAACATGTGCATGTCCGGCAGCGAGCGCGCGAAATGCACGAAGGCCACGGCGACGCCGGTTTCACGATCCACCACCGGCACGCGGCGGTCGCCGTGGATGATGGTGAGGCCCTTGGGTGAACAGTTGCCGTTGCGCGTGGTGTGCGTGCCGTTTTCCCAGCGATGACAGGTAGGCGAAAAGGGCGCGCTGACCTCGGGCTCGCCGACAAACATGTCGAAGTAGTCATTGGCCGCCGCCACCATGGCCGCGCGCGAGGTGCGCGCTTCCGGGGTCAGGATGGCTTCCCAGTCGATGAAGTTCGGGGCATACACGCCCTCGGGCTTGAAGGCGAACTCTTCTTCGCGCGCAATGATGTGTTCGATTTCGCTGATCTGTGAGTCGTCGTTCAGCTTCAGGCGCACGCCGAAGATGATCTGGCGGCCGGCCTCTTCGATCAGCGCCTGCGTGACGGTGCTACAGGTTTCGGTATCCAGTACATCGCGGGAGAACACCACGGAGCCGGCGGTCTGCCAGAAGCCTTCACTTGTGTTCCTGGCGACACCGTCTTCGGTGAAGGTTACATCAGCGGCCAGGGGCAGGGCGCTGGCATCGTGGGCCTGCAGGGCAGCGAAGTAGCTGTCGATGGTGGCGTTCAGGGACTCACGGTCGCAGGCGGCGAAGGAGGCGGAACTGGCGAGCAGCAGGGTGCCGAGGGTGAGGGGCTTGCTGAGGTTCATGGCTTCTCCTTGTCGGGTGTTGCTTGATGATACCCAAGATCGGAGGAATGGCGCCATTCAGAGAAGCAACGCCGAGGCGCTGGCGCTGCCCGAATAGAAGCGGGCAGCGTTGGTGCACAGGTATGGACTATGCAGGCAGATGCCCGTTAGTCCTTCTTGAGACTGTCCTTGATGTCTTCCTTGAGGTTGCCGTAGCTTTCCTGGACTCTCCCGAGCGCCTTTTCAGATTTGCCCTTGTTTTCCAGGTCCTTGTCGCCCAGCACTTTACCGGTGGTTTCCTTGATCTGGCCTTTGGCTTGCTTGAGGCTGCCGCTGGTTTGGTCTTTGTTCATATAAATATCACTCAGGCTGTGGATTGAAAGAATCGGGTTGCTTGCAAAGATGCTCGTGAGGGTGGATTGAGAGTCCCTGCAATAACCCGCCTGAATAAGGTACTGCTCAGGGGGCAGTCGTTCTGTACGACAGCGCTCGTTGCAGTTGGCACAGGCAGTATTCCGGGCCATGTCCCTGCAGGAGATGGATGATTGGCTACTGCGACAAGTACTTGGCGGAGCAGTTCAGGCAGGCATGCCAATGAGTACGCTGATGCCTTCGTCCCTGATCGTAGCTTGCGCCTCTGCCAGGGCCGCAGCATCGGTGGGGAACTGATCTTCCCAGACTGTCGAGTTGCCGAACTCATCCACGATTTCAAGGTGCCAGTTGCTTCCGCCACCACGGTAGATCTCAACTCTGACGGTAAGGCCGCTATCGGTGAGATCCTGGCAAAGCGGACTCATCTCAAGTTTGAATTCTTTTTCCATTCTCAAAACAGCCTCGATCTCAATACTGGATTAGGCGCATAGCGACCAAGTTAACGCGGCCGGCGCATTTGACAATGACTTCAAAACCGACGTGGCCTCGCGCTCGCGTGCAACGTCTGGCTATGCGATTTATTGCGATCAATCGCGCGTCTCTACCAACTCTTTTCGTACGCGAGAAACGCAATGCCGTCCATTGTTGGGTCTCGAGTAACAGCTCGAGCAAAGCCAGCTCTTTCGTAAAGCCGTTGCGCGACAACCATCGAAGGTTGCGTCCAAAGAATGGTTTTTCGAAACCCCTGAGCGTGAATCGATCCAAGCGCCGAGTCGATTAGTGCCCGGCCGAGTCCGCGGCCATGATGCAGTGGAGCAACAGCGAGGAGATGAAGTTCAGCCTCATCCAACTCGGCAATCCGTCGTGCGGGAAAATGAGGCAGAACGACAATCACCATTCCGGCGAGTGAATTTTCCGTTTGAGTTCGGGCAAAGATCATTTTCCTTCGGCTTCGAATGGCTTCTGGCGCGAACAAGCTCGTTGCTGTTTCTGGAGAAGTGAAGCCTCCGCTAACATAAGCGCCAGTGAGAAGGTCAACCAACTCCGAGTCAGCAACCTTTTCTGAATCATGCTCAAAATAAAAATCGTTCGAATGCTGCATTGGTTCAACTAACGCCCTTGTTCTGGCGCCAAGGTGAACTGGCGCGGCGGTTGCGCCAGCAGGCGCCGTGACAGTTTGCCTTGGTCGCTCAGGAACAGTTTGTTGGCCTTGACGCGCCTCATGGCCTAACTGAAAGCTTTACACCAAGACCATGAAGGACTTTCATGATCGTCTCATAGCGAGGTTTAGCACCGGGAGCCAATGCTTTGTATAAGCTTTCTCTTCCCAAGCCCGCGCTACTTGCGATTGACGCGATCCCACGCGCTTTCGCAACAGCCGCGATTGCTGCCAGGAAAACTTCGGGATTCTCATCTTCAAGGGCAGCGCTAAGAAACTCGGCAATAGTTTCCTCGCTGTCCAGATAATCGGATGCATCAAACTTTGCGAACTTGCCCATAACCTATTCCTCGATTGCCTGAGCGATGGTCTTAGCCTTGGCTATATCCCTCTTCTGGGTAGACTTGCTTCCGCCGCCCAGAACGTAAACCAGGACATTACCTCTGAGCGTGTAGTACACGCGATAACCGGGACCGAAGTGAAACCGTAGTTCACTGACTCCTTCGCCGACAGATTGCGAATCTCCGAAATTTCCAAGCTCTACAGAGATCAGGCGAGCGGCAATCCGGGCTTTCGCAGCTCGGTCCTTGAGCCCATAAAGCCATTCGTCGAATTCCTTTGAACGAAGTACCGTATACATGCGGCAATAGTATCCATATGGATACATTGAGGGCAAGGGATATTTCGCTGCACTAGAACCTTGGGCGGCTAACAGTCTGAAAAAAGTGCCTGCGGCATTTGTAGCATGATAGCGGACGTGCCCATGTTTCTTTCGGCAGCATTCGGACGATCGCCAAACAGTTGATAACTATAGCCGTGCATCCCGAAGCAACCGCTCTTTGCAAAAACAATGGGAAGGACGTTTCCTTTTGCCAACGTGAAGCAGGGCAG
>JBIIWP010000143.1:0-6152 GCA_044338855.1 Pseudohongiellaceae bacterium
GACGTGCCCTGCATAGACCTTCCATTTTCCGGACAGCAAGCGTTGGGTAGAGGCGCAGCGTGGCGCTGCGCCGGGAGCGTTCTCGCTCTTTAGTGGACGACTTTCTTGTTCTTGGCGCCTTCCTCGATCTCGCGTTGCGTAATTTCCACCACAAAAGATTCCTGCTGCAGCTTCCTGGAAGCTTCCGCCCGCTCCGCATCCTGCGCCTTCTTCAGCTTCTCCTCATCCTGGAACAGTTCCGCATTGAGGCTCATCTGGCGCGTCAGGTGGGTCTTCAGGCGATCGACCACGCAGGTCATCACTTCCAGGGTCTGGCTGAGTTGTTCGAGGGTCAGGAGAGTTTGCTCTGTGTTCTTGGTGGCGTCTTCTTTGTCGGCCATGGTGGTGCCCTCGTTCAGGTTGAGGATGCCCCGGCCACTTGGGCCGGGGCGGCCTTGCTGCTTGTTGCGTAGAACGCTTACTGCTTTGCTGCTTTGACTACCCGGGTCTTTGCCCGGATTCGGTTGCGGGCGGGCGCGGGGGCCCGCCCCTACAATCAACGCGCGGGCGGTCAATCCCAGGTGAGGGCGCCGCCGGTCTGGTACTCGATTACGCGCGTTTCGAAGAAGTTCTTCTCCTTGCGCAGGTCCATGATCTCGCTCATCCAGGGGAAGGGGTTCTGGGCACCGGGGTACATTTCCTTGAGGCCGATCTGCACGAGGCGGCGGTTGGAGATGAACTGCAGGTACTCTTCCATCATGGCGGCGTTCATGCCGAGCACGCCACGCGGCATGGTGTCGCGCGCGTATTCGATTTCCAGCTGCGTGGCTTCCAGGATCATCTGCTGCGCGGTCTGCTTCATCTCGTCGTCCCACAGGTGCGGGTTCTCCAGCTTGATCTGGTTGATCATGTCGATGCCGAAGTTCAGGTGCATGCTTTCGTCGCGCAGGATGTACTGGAACTGCTCGCTGGTGCCGGTCATCTTGTTGCGACGGCCCATGCTGAGGATCTGCGTGAAGCCGCAGTAGAAGAAGATGCCTTCGAGGCAGCAGTAGTAGGCGATGAGGTTGCTCAGCAACTGCTTGTCGGTGTCGGGCGTGCCGGTCTTGAACGTGGGGTCGCTGATCTCGCGCGTGTACTTGAGGCCCCAGCTGGCTTTCTTCGCCACGCTTGGCACTTCGTGGTACATGTTGAAGATCTCGCCTGCGTCCATGCCGAGGGATTCGATGCAGTACTGGTAGGCGTGTGTGTGGATGGCTTCCTCGAAGGCCTGGCGCAGGATGTACTGGCGGCACTCGGGGTTGGTGATGAGGCGGTATACGGCCAGCACCAGGTTGTTGGCTACCAGCGAGTCGGCCGTGGAGAAGAAGCCGAGGCTGCGCTTGACGATGGTGCGTTCGTCAGGTGCCAGGCCGCCTTCGCTTTTCCACAGTGCGATGTCGGCGTTCATGTTGATTTCCTGCGGCATCCAGTGGTTGGCGCAGCCGTCCAGGTACTTCTGCCAGGCCCAGTCGTACTTGAAGGGTACCAGCTGGTTGAGGTCGGCGCGGCAGTTGATCATGCGCTTCTGGTCCACGGTAACGCGCTCGGCAGAACCGGCGAGTTCAGTCGCGCCAATGGCCGGGTCGATTTCGGCAACGGCAGCGATGGCGGCTTCGATGGGGTTGGTTGGGGCGGCGGCTTTCACTTCAGCCTTGGGGGCAGCTGCCGGCTTGGGTTCGGCGGCGATTGCGGCGCTGGTGTCCACGTCGAGGTCGATGGCACGGGCTGTGGTGTTTGCTGTGGGCTGCGGTGCCACGAAAGCGGCCTGCGGGGTGGCCGCCGCGAGCGTGGTGCTTGCTGCCGTTGGTGCAGTGGGTGCGGATTGACGCTGCAGCGACGGGAGCGGCGCGGCCTCGTCGGTGTTGAGTTCTTCCCAGTTGAGCATGGTGGTTCCTCTATTCTTCTGGTCGTTCATGGTTACAGATACTCGGTGAAGCCGGGCGGGCGCGGGGGCCCGCCCCTACGGTGAGAATGGGGGTTGCCCATTCTCACTGGCAGGCCTCGCAGTCGGGGTTGTCGATGGAGCAGGCTTTGGGTACTTCTGCCGGACCCTTGGCAGCACTGGCGGCCGTGGCACTGAGCGCTTCATCGACGGGGCCCGACGACACCTTGTTGAGCGTGCCGCCGGAGACGGTGCTCTTCTCGGTGCTGGTGGCGGCCAGCGCACGCAGGTAATACGTGGTCTTGAGGCCCAGCAGCCACGCCATACGGTAGGTGACGTCCAGTTTTTTGCCGTTGGCATCGGCGATGTACAGGTTCAGCGACTGCGCCTGGTCGATCCACTTCTGGCGACGGCTCGCGGCTTCCACCAGCCACTGCGGGCTGATCTCGAAAGCGGTGGCGTACAGCACCTTGAGGTCGGCCGGAATGCGGTCGATCTTCTGCACGCTGCCTTCGTAGTACTTGAGGTCGTTCAACATCACGCTGTCCCACAGGCCGCGGACTTTGAGGTCGCGGATCAGGTAGGGGTTCACCACGGTGAACTCGCCGCTGAGGTTCGATTTGACGTAGAGGTTCTGGTACGTCGGCTCGATGCTCTGCGACACGCCGGTGATGTTGGCAATCGTCGCGGTGGGCGCGATGGCCATCACGTTGGAGTTGCGCATGCCTTTCTGCTGCACGCGCTGGCGCAGGCTGTCCCAGTCCAGCGTGGAGCTGGTGTCTACTTTCAGATAGTCGGTGCCGCGTTCATCCGCCAGTTTCTGCAGGGAATTGATGGGCAGGATGCCCTGGTCCCACAAAGAACCCTTGAAGCTGGAGTAGGCACCGCGCTCTTCGGCCAGCAGGCTGGATGCTTCGATGGCGTGATAGCTGATTACTTCCATGCTGAAGTCGGCGAACTTGATGGCTTCGGCGGAGGAGTAAGCGATGCCCTGTTTGTACAGGGCATCCTGGAAGCCCATGATGCCGAGACCGACCGGGCGATGCTTGATGTTGGAATTTTTTGCAGCGGGTACTGAGTAGTAGTTGATGTCGATCACGTTGTCGAGCATGCGCACGGCAGTGGTGATGGTCTTCTTCAGCTTCTCGCGGTTGAGACCCTTCTCACTGACATGGTTCACCATGTTGATGGAGCCGAGGTTGCACACGGCGATCTCGTCATTCGCGCTGGTGTTCAGCGTGATCTCGGTGCACAGGTTGGAGCTGTGTACGGTGCCCACATGTTGCTGTGGTGAGCGGATGTTGCAGGCGTCCTTGAACGTGATCCAGGGATGGCCGGTTTCGAACAGCATGCTGAGCATCTTGCGCCACAGGTCTTTGGCCTGTACCACCTTGTGCACGTACATCTGCTTGGCGAAGGCCTTGGCTTCGTATTCCTTGTACTTCGCTTCGAAGGCGCGGCCGTGCAGGTCGTGCAGCTCGGGCACTTCATTGGGCGAGAACAGGGTCCACTGGCCGTCTTCGAACACGCGCTTCATGAACAGGTCGGGAATCCAGTTGGCGGTGTTCATGTCGTGCGCGCGGCGACGGTCGTCACCGGTGTTTTTGCGCAGCTCCAGGAATTCCTCGATGTCGAGGTGCCAGGTTTCGAGGTAGGAGCACACCGCGCCCTTGCGCTTGCCACCCTGGTTCACGGCTACAGCGGTATCGTTGACCACTTTGAGGAAGGGCACAACGCCCTGGCTCTTGCCGTTGGTGCCCTTGATGTAGGCGCCCAGTGCGCGTACGGGAGTCCAGTCGTTGCCGAGGCCGCCGGCAAACTTGCTGAGCATCGCGTTGTCGTGGATGGCGTGGTAGATGCCGCTGAGATCGTCTGGCACGGTGGTTAGAAAGCAGCTCGACAGCTGCGGACGCAGCGTGCCGGAGTTGAACAGCTGCGGCGTGCTGACCATGTAGTCGAAGCTCGACAAGAGGTTATAAAACTCGATGGCGCGCGCTTCGCGGTCACTTTCGTTCAGCGCCAGGCCCATGGCCACGCGCATGAAGAAGATCTGCGGCAATTCGATGCGCACACCGTTGCTGTGGATGAAGTAACGGTCGTACAGGGTCTGCAGGCCGAGGTAGGTGAACTGGTCGTCACGCTCGGCCTTCAGGGCTTCGCCGAGGCGGCCAAGGTCGAACTTCAGCAGTTCGGGGTCCAGCAGTTCCAGTGCCACGCCTTTTTCGATGTAGGGGCGCAGGGCGGCGGCATAGCGGTAATGCATCTCGCCCTGGGTGGCCAGTGTGGCCACGCCGAGGAAGTTCAGCGCTTCGCTGCGCAGCGTGTCCATCAACAGGCGTGCGGCCACGTAGGTGTAGTTGGGTTCCACTTCCACCAGCGTGCGCGCGGTCATCACCAGCGCCACCTGCACGTCGTTGAACTTCACGCCGGAGTAGAGGTTCTTCAGGGTGTCCTGGTAGATCTTGTTGCCGTCGACGCCATCCAGCCCGGCGCAGGCTTCATCGATCACCGTGCGCAGACGACCGGTATCCAGGGGCTGGGCGGAGCCATCCTCCATGACCACCTGGATGCTGGGATGCTGTTCGGTTTCGCGCCTGGCCTGCTGGGTCTGCTCACGCTTGCGGGCCTGCTCCGCGCGGTAGATCACGTAGGCGCGGGCGACCTTGTGCTCGCCACTGCGCATCAGCATCAGTTCCACCTGGTCCTGGATTTCCTCGATGTGGATGCTGCCGCCGGAGGGCATGCGACGCTTGAAGGTCTGGGAGATCTCTTCGACCAGATGGCCCACCATCTCATGCACACGCGAGGACGCCGCCGCATTGCCGCCTTCCACCGCCAGATAGGCCTTGGTGATGGCCACGGTGATCTTGGTGCCGTCATAGCCCACCACGGCGCCGTTGCGCTTGATCACGCGCAGCTGGCCGGGAGCCATGGTCATGAGGTTTTCGTCGGGCTGTGCGGTCGTGCGGGCGGAGGCTGGGGCGGGACCTTTATGTTCTGATTCGGTGTACATGACGTGGGCTCCGGTGTCTGGCGTGTGGCTTTTTGTTTTTGTCTGTTGCTTTCTGTTACGGTCTTGGCGGCGTGTTCTTGTTGTTTGCCCTGTTATCCGGCCTCTTATCCGGCCTCTTTCTTATCTGGCCCTTTATCTGGCCTTTTATCTGGTCTGTTACATGCCCTAAGGCGGTTCCACGGCGGTGGTTCGTACTTGTGTCGCTGTGCCTCAAAAAGCGCTTGTGCCACAAGATATTGGGTGAATTCGGTGTGGCAGCACTATATCAGGGGAAAAATTTTTAGGGCAAGCGGTTTTTGCTGTGAATTTGCTGTGGACAAGGTGTGCGCTACCGGTGCGCAGGTGGGTATGGTCAAGGGCCGTGCCAGCATGGTGCAGGAAGGCCCGCATTTGCGCAAAAAATGTGGCAATGACAGCAGTTTCGATACTGCCGTAGGGGCCCGCCCCTACATCCGGGGGAAGAGGCGCAGGTGGCGGGGGGTCAGGGTCAGGCCTACATCGCTGCCCACCGGCAGATCGGCGAAGGCGGCATCCTGGCTGCTGAGGCTGGGGCCCTGCGGCAGTTGCAGGGTGGTCTGGGTAAAGGCGCCGTTGAACTGCTGCGCCGTGATGCGGGCGCGGCAGGCACTGGCGGGGTCCAGTTGCAGGTTCCAGGGACGCAGCAGCAGGTCTACGGGACTGCCGGTGGCGAAGTGGTCGTTGCTGCTGTCGCCTTCAAGCCGCACCAGGCCGAATACCGTCTCCACTTCCGTGGGGCTGCGCAGCACGCCGGGGATGAACTGGCCCTGCGACACAAACGTGGCGACGAAGGGCGTGGCGGGGCGGTGGTACAGCGCCTGCGGCGTGTCCCACTGCTGGAGCTGGCCCTGATCCATCACGCCGATTACATCGGCCACGTTGAAGGCTTCGCTCTGGTCGTGGGTGACGAGGATGGCGGTGGTGCCGTGCTGCTTGAGGATACGGCGCACCTCGAGACTCAGCGCGCGGCGCAGTTCGGTGTCGAGGTTGGAGAAGGGCTCGTCCAGCAGCAGCAGCTTGGGGCGGGGGGCCAGCGCGCGCGCCAGGGCCACGCGCTGCTGCTGGCCGCCGCTGAGCTGGTGCGGCCAGGAATCGGCATACTGCACCATGCGGATCAGGGCCAGCAGGCTGCGGCTGCGCTCCAGTTGTTCAGGCTTGGGCAGGGCATGCAAGCCGAAGGCGATGTTCTGCGCCACGGTGAGGTGCGGGAACAGGGCA
>JBIIWP010000185.1:0-2686 GCA_044338855.1 Pseudohongiellaceae bacterium
CTTGAAAGCACATTCATGAATGAGCTCATGGTGAACCTCTTCTGGATGTTCCCGCTCATGGAAACCATTCACTTCATCGGTCTGGTCCTGTTGTTCGGCGCCCTGCTCGTGGTCGATGGCCGCGTGCTGGGGCTTTGCCGCTTCATGAACATGAAGGCCGCGATGGCGTTCATTCCGGTGGCCATCGTGGCGTTCGCGCTGAACCTGATCAGCGGCATCTTCTTTGTCGCTTCGCAGCCGTTGGTGTACTTCGAAAATGTCGTGTTCCAGTGGAAGATGGCCTTGATCGTGGTTGCCGGCATCAATGCGCTGTGGTTCTGGTTCGGTGAACACAAGGAGCTGTGCCAGTTGGCCGATGGCGAAGACGCGCCGTTTCGCGCCAAGGTCATCGCGCTGGCGTCGATTGTCATCTGGGTGCTCGTGATCATTGGCGGTCGCATGATCCCCTATGGTCCGGGTGGCACTGGTTAGAGCATGGCCATGAGTTTCGTATTGTTGTTGAGACCGACAGCGAAAGTGTAATGGACATGTTCAAGACAGATCCTCCGCAACTTCAGGAGCATCGTTTTCCCGGCAAGGACTGCTGTTGCTCCGGAAGCCAGTTGCCAATGCCGGCAACCAGGTAGGCGTCAGGTATTTTTCGTTATCCAGGTTCAGTTCCAACGATCTTCCCCGCAGGTCTTGCAAGCTGGTTTCGGCCAGCTTTTTTTTAACTGGATTGTTGGTTTCCTGCAGATTTTTAGGAGGTTGTTGAAATGCCGGCCCGTACTGGTGAGCAAGTACTGCAAAAACTCCGCGAACAATCTCCGGAAATCTGGTTGCGCGGTGAACGGGTAAAGGATGTCACTACACACCCGGGCCTGGCCGGAGGCGTTCACAGTCTTGCAGAACTCTACGATCTGCAATGGCGACTTCCCGAACTGATGCTGTTCGATTCGCCGGACACGGGAGACAAAGTAGGGCGCTCACACATGATTCCACGCACCCGTGAGGAGTTGCTCAGTGTGGGGGAAATGATGATGACGTGGACCCGCCACAGCAACGGCATGATGGGTCGCTCGCCTGATTACATCAACCGCGCCATGGCTGCTTATGCCGGCGGTGCTGAATTTCTCGCGCAGCAGCGTCCGCAGTTTGGCGATAATGCCCGCAGGTACCACGCCTATCTGCGCGAGAATGATTTGTGCCTGACGCACACCCTTATCAACCCGCAAGCCAATCGGGCGGTGAGTGCGTCCAGACAGGCAGACCCTTACCTGTCAGCCCGCGTAAAGGCAGAAACTGATGCCGGTGTGATCATCAAAGGTGCACGGATGCTGGCAACACTGCCAGTGTCAGACGAAATCATGGTGTTCCCTTCTACCTTGCTCAAGGCAGGTGAGGAAGATGCACCCTATGCCTTCGCATTTTCCATTCCCAACAATACTCCCGGGCTCCGGTTCCTGTGCCGCGAAAGCATGGATTACGGCCGCAGTACCTACGACCATCCGCTCGGTGCGCGCTTCGAGGAAATGGATGCTGTTGTCATCTTCGATGATGTGTTTGTGCCCTGGGAAAACATGTTGCTCTATCGGGATGTGGCCGCCTGCAATCAGGCCTATGCCGCGACCAGTGCGGTCGTTCACATGAGCCACCAGGTTGTTTGCAAGAACATCGCCAAGACCGAGTTCATCCTGGGTCTGATTTCGTTGATGATCGATGCGATCGGTGTGGGCAGCTTCCAGCACATCCAGGAGAAAGTGGCTGAGGTATGGGTAAACCTCGAAACGATGAAAGCCTTCAAGCGTGTTGCCGAGCTCGACGCAACTCCCAACGCCTACGGCATGATGACGCCGGCATGGGACCCGCTTGATGCGGCCCGCAACCTGTACCCGCGGCTGTACCCGCGCATGATCGAAATAGTGCAGCAGATAGGCGCCAGTGGCCTGGTGGCGATGCCCACCGAAGCTGACATTCACGGTCCGATGGCGGCAGAGATAAAGCAGTATTTCCAGGCTGCACAGGTGGATGCGCTCACCCGGATTCCGATTTTTCGCCTCGCCTGGGACACTGCCGTGTCTGCCTTCGGTTCGCGCCAGGTCCTTTATGAACGATTCTTTTTCGGTGACCCCGTGCGTATGGCAGGTGCCGTTTGCGCCAATCATTCGCGCAAGGAGTACATGGAGCGGGTTCAGGAGTTCCTGAAGCGCGGATCGGATCAGTAATCACTCAAACGAAACCAGGCCCCTCCCTTGTAATGTCCCTCGACGCCAGGCTTTTGCGCTCCACCCTTGGTCTCTTTGCAACCGGAGTAACCGTGATTGCCACCGGGGCGGATGATGATGTACATGCGATGACGGCGAACGCATTTTCATCGCTCTCGCTGGATCCGCCCCTGGTGCTGTTTTGCCCCGGCAAGAAAGCCAGAATGGTGGAACTTCTGGAACAGACGAGGCATTTCAGTATCAATATACTGCGCGAGGATCAGGACGCACTTTCATGGTTTTTTGCGGGGATGTGGCAGGCTGCTGAACCACCTGAGTTCAGGTTTACGGCGTGGGACGGCAGTCCGCGCCTGGAAGGCTGCGTAGCCGCTTTCGGCTGCGTGCTGGAGCATCTGCTCGATGGTGGTGACCATTGGATCGTGGTGGGAAGAGTGAACTCACTGCATCAAGGGCCGGCGCCACGTCGTCCCCTGGTGTTCTAT
>JBIIWP010000118.1:0-9523 GCA_044338855.1 Pseudohongiellaceae bacterium
CTGGAGCGTAACGCTGCGCTGGAGGCACCTGCCGGAAGTTGATTCGGTCGGCATGGCCAACACCCGCGCTCGCATGCGCAACAACGAGGCAGTGACGGCGGGTGCTCCCGGCATCATCCTGAACTACGCCCCGATCACCGAACAGCCGATCGATGCCTACAACATCTTCGACCTGGCGGCGAACTGGAACTTCAGCGACAAGCTCTCGTTCCGTGCCGGTATCACCAACCTGTTCGATGTCGAGCCGGAAACGCAGTACAACCCAGGTCGTCCGACGGATGTACCGCTCAGCTCGTACTGCCAGGGCCAGGCGCCTGGCTGTCTGGCTCCGTTCAGCTATGCTATGCCCAGCCGTGGCGGCTTCAACGGTGGCTACTACGACACCATCGGTCGTCGTATGTTCGTCGGTGTGAAAGCCACGTTCTAAAAGAGTTGCGCTGGTTTCAGTTGGCAGGAAACCAGTAGAGCAGTGATGCAAGGCGGCAAACCCTGTGGTTTGCCGCCTTTTTTATGTACCTGGCGTCGGTCTGGACGGCAGTGCCTGGTCTTGTGGTGGAGATGCAACGGATTGACGCCCCCTCAGATGGTAGTTAGTCTCCGCCCCAGCCCTGAATCACATTCAGTAACATGCGTACCGGGCCGCACTACCAACAATAAAAATCAGTTTTCAATCCAAGAGGGGGTAGAACATGTCCAAGAATCCATTTTCGCCCAGGCGCTCGCTGCTTGCGGCATCTGTTACAACTGCAATCGGTGCGCTGTTGCTCAGTGGTCTGGCACCAGGTGCAATGGCGCAGGACGATGAGTCGCTGGAAGAAGTTGTCATTACCGGTTCGCGCATCGTCCGCCGCGACTTTGAATCCAACAGTCCGATCGTTACCGTCGACGCCGCTGATTTCGAGCAGCAGGCCGGCATGAACATCGAATCCTTCCTGAACCAGCTGCCCACCTACAACCCGGCTGCCTCGCCTGTTACCACGCAGGGCGACGTGCAGATCACCCCGGTGAACTCCGTTGGTATCGCCTCGATATCACTGCGTGGCTTCGGCCCCAACCGCAGCCTGGTGTTGGTGAACGGCAAGCGTCCCACCCCGATCAACGCCCTGATGGTGACTGACGTCAACGGTGTACCTTCGGCGCTGGTACAGCGTGTTGAAACCATCACAGGTGGTGCCTCGGCCGTATACGGTGCCGATGCCATCGGCGGTGTAACGAACTTCATCCTGCGCAACAACTTCGAAGGCTTCGAAGTGGATGGCCAGTACGGCGTTACCGATGCCGGCGACGGCGATGAGTACCGTACCTCCGTGGTGCTGGGAGCCAACTTCGCCGATGGCCGCGGCAACGTGGTCATGGGCCTGGAGCACTACAATCGCGAAGCCGGTATGCAGCGCAATCGCGACATCTTCAGGGACTACTGGGCTGACCCGTACACCGCAGGCACCTTCGGCCTCTCGGGCATCAACAGCTATTCCTGCGCCTCCGGCACCCTGACCCAGAACGACCAGACCTGCCCTGCAGCTGCTGCAGTGCGCGCGCTGTATCCGGTTGGTACCAACCCGTTTACCTTCAACCAGGTCATCCGTCCCAACGGCTCGGTCAACACCGGCTTGAGCATCAACCCCGATGGCACCATCTTCACCAACGTGGCGCCCGGCGGCCTGACGCGCTTCAGGGAGCCGATCGATGGCCAGGAGTATGTAAAGACCATCACCCTGAGCGGTCAGGACCCTGCGGGCACAACGCTTGCCGAAGGCGTGAAGTGGAACAACCAGGACAACTTTGCCAGCGCGCCGCAGGAACGTTACTCGTTCTTCACGCACGGCACCTTCAACGTCAGCGACAAGGTAACCGCGTTCGCGCGGGCTACCTACGCCGAAAGCAAGACTGCCACGATCCTGTTCGGTAGCGGCCTGGTCAGCGGCTGGGAAACCACGGTACCCTACAATCCCGCGCTGGACAGTCCGGTGAATCCGGCCCTGAACTACCGGGATGAAGCCACCGCCCGTTCGATCATTGCCAACCCGGCGGCGTTTGCCAACCCGACGTTCAGACCGACTGGCAGCGCCGGCGCCAACTTCCCGGTGCCGCTGGAAGTGGCCGTGCTGCTGAACTCCAGGGCGACCCAAAACGCGCGCTGGCAGCCAAACTGGAGCATAGACGACGGCCTGCCGGACCGTCAGACCTACAACATCAACAACGTGTGGCAGGTTGAAGCGGGCCTCGACATCGAACTGCCGTTCCGTGACTGGACTGCCGAGCTGTACTACTCGCACGGCGAATCCGCCACCTACAACAACGCCGCGGGTAACCTGTCGCTGACGCGCGCACGTGCCATCACCAACTATCCCGACTGGGGCCGCAACTCCTCCGGTACCGGTAACCTGTTCTACACGGTGGGCACCACGGCCGCCAACGCGCAGATCGTCCCGACCATTCGCCCTGCCTTCGGTGTAGGTGACTTCAAGTGTACCTCCGGCTTCTACGACACCTACTTCAAGGGTGAAGTACCCCCGTCGCAGGACTGTATCAACGCCATCAATGCGGTGCTGCAGACGCGCGCGTCCAACCAGCAGGACATCATCGAGATCAACCTGCAGGGTTCCGTGATGGAACTGCCGGCTGGCGAGCTGCGTCTGGCTGGTGGTTACCAGATGCGTGACAACGCTGCCCAGTTCGTGCCCGACATCCTGCAGTCGCAGGATTCGTTCCAGGACCAGGTAGTGGGTGTGTACCCCACTGGCTACCTGGATGCCAGCACCAAGGTGGATGACTGGTACGTGGAAGCCCTGGTGCCCGTAATCAACGGCATTACCGGCATCCAGCAGCTGGAACTCGAACTCGGTTACCGTTACTCCGACTACCGCGAGACCGAAGCACAGACCACCTGGAAAGCGCTGGCCAACTGGCAGATCAATGACTGGGCCCGTCTGCGCGGCGGCTTCAACCGCGCCACGCGCGCACCCAACCTTGGCGAACTGTTCCTGAACCAGCAGGAAGTGTTCACCGGTGGCGGCCAGTTCAGCGATCCCTGTGGCATCCGCTCCAACTCGCCCTACGGCGCCGGCGGCACCACCTTCGCCACCGACCCGATCAAGAGCAACCCGAATGAAGTTCCGCCCTTCATTGCGGCCGGTTCCAGCCAGGCCAGCGCGAACAGCGCCTTCCTGATCTGCCAGGCGTTGATGGGCTCCACGGCTACCCAGAACTACTACTTTGCCGGCAACGACGTTACCCAACCGGGTGGCGGTGGTGGCTTTGCCTGGGTACTGCAGGAAGGCAACCGCAATCTGCAGTCCGAGACCTCCGACAGCTGGACCTTCGGTGGCGTGCTGCGCGCTCCGAGCGACAACCCCTGGCTGTCTGGCCTGAACTTCACCGCCGACTGGTACAAGGTCGAGATCGAAGACGCCATCATGCAGTACTCGCTGGACTTCGCGCAGTTCCGCTGCTTTGGTACCCGCGTGGTCAGCACTCCGGCCGAAGCACAACAGCAGGCCCAGACCGCCGGTTGCCAGCTGATGCCGCGTGACCAGAACAACGGTGCCGCCCTCAGCACCAAGGTCTCCTATGACAACCAGGCCACCATCGAGACCTCCGGTTTCGACATTGGTGCCAACTGGTTTGCCAACTTCGCGGATCTTGGCTTCGGCCTGCCCGGTGGACTGGGCGTGAGCGTGAATGCCACCGTGCTGGACTACTACCGTACCAAACAGTCTCCGGGTGTGTTCGACCCTGAGATCGAGTGGGCCGGCTCGCTGGGTCCCAACCTCAGCGGTACCCAGGGTGGTGCTTATGACTTCCGTCTGTTCGGTAACCTGAGCTACATCAAGGACGACTGGAGCGTAACGCTGCGCTGGAGGCACCTGCCGGAAGTTGATTCGGTCGGCATGGCCAACACCCGCGCTCGCATGCGCAACAACGAGGCAGTGACGGCGGGTGCTCCCGGGATCATCCTGAACTACGCCCCGATTACCGAACAGCCGATCGATGCCTACAACATCTTCGACCTGGCGGCGAACTGGAACTTCAGCGAGAAGATCGCGCTGCGTGCCGGTATCACCAACCTGTTCGATGTCGAACCGGAAACGCAGTGGAACCCCGGCCGCCCGGTGGGTACACCGCTGAGCTCGTACTGCCAAGGCCAGGCTCCTGGCTGTCTGGCACCGCTGAGCTATGCGGTGCCCAGCCGTGGCGGCTTCAACGGTGGTTACTACGACACGATTGGTCGTCGCATGTTTGTTGGTGTAAAAGCCTCGTTCTAAGGCAATGTCGGTGTCCTGACACCGGGCAAGACGCAGTACCCAAAACGGCGGGCCTTATGGTCCGCCGTTTTTTTTGGCTCCCGTCGCCCCCCCCTTGATGCAAGTAAATTTTTGTAAAATTTACAGTTTTTTTGTTCTGCGCATGGGGAAGTAAAGGGTTGACTCTGTCGGTGCCGGCCGTTAAGGTGCCGCCCCTCGCAGCATGCCGTACCGATCCGTTCGGTTTGGTTTGCCGTGGCGCTGTGTTTTTTGCAGGACAAACTCAAATAAAACCCGGGGGTTTAACCATGTCCAAACAACCTAAGCAACTGAGGCATTCGCTGCTGTCTCTATCAGTGTCAGCCGCGCTCAGTGCACTTGCTATGGGTGCTATCGTACCTGGCGCTTTTGCCCAGGAAGACGAATCGCTTGAAGAAGTAGTGATTACAGGTTCGCGCATCGTACGCCGCGACTACAACTCCAACAGCCCGATTGTCACGGTCGATTCCGACCAGTTCGAACAGCAGTCCGGCCTCAACTTTGAATCCTATCTGAACCAGCTGCCCAGCTTTAACCCGGCAGCCGCACCGACCGTCGCCAATGGCGAAGGTTCCAACAGCGACGTGCAGATCTCCGCCGTACGCTCCGTCGGTATTGCTTCCGTATCGCTGCGTGGTTTCGGTCCCAACCGTAACCTCGTGCTGGTCAACGGCAAGCGTCCTACCCCGATCAATGCCCTGATGGTTACCGATATCAACGCGATTCCTTCCGCCCTGATCCAGCGCGTTGAAGTAATCTCCGGTGGTGCTTCCGCCGTGTACGGTGCCGACGCCGTTGGCGGGGTGACCAACTTCATCCTGCGCGAAAACTTTGAAGGCCTCGAGATCGACAGCCAGTACGGCATGACCGAAGTGGGCGACGGGGAAGAAGCCCGTATGTCCGCAGTGCTCGGCGCCGGCTTCGCCGATGGTCGCGGCAACGTAACCATGGGTATGGAAAAATACCAGCGCAGCGCGGCTCTCGAAATCGAACGCGATTTCTACACTGACAGCTGGTCCGACCCCAACGTCGGCGGCGATCTGTTCGTGTTCGGCTACAACGGTTACAACACCGGCTTCAACGTGCCCAACCTGAACACCCTGAGCACCATCTTCTCGGGTCGTCCAGCCAACACCGGCGTCATCGGCCTCGGCCCCGGCTTCGTTTCCGGCCTGCGCTTCAACCCCGATGGTTCGCTGTTCTCACTGGCAGGCAACAACCTGTACAAGTTCAAGGGCGATATCGATGGCCAGGAATATGCCATTCAGCGCACCTACAACGGCACCATCCCCACCCAGGGCCAGGAAATCGACAGCCTGAAGTGGAACAACCAGCAGGCGCTGGTAAGCTCCCCGCAGGATCGTTACTCGTTCTTCCTGTCCGGCACTTACGACCTTACCGACACCGTGTCCGTGTACGGCCGTTCCACCTGGGCTGAAAGCAAGACCGAAACCCTGCTGCTGCCGACCAACGCCAGCTTTGGTTGGGAAGCGTCCGTACCGTTCAACGCGGCTACCGACAGCCCGATCAACCCGGCCCTGAACTACAACGACCAGGTTGTGGTTGCTGCCGTACTTGCCAACCCCGCGGCCTTCGTCAACCCGGGCTTCATCGCTTCCGGTCAGCGCGGCGCCCAGCACCCGGTATCCACCGAACTGGCCGCACTGCTGCTGTCCCGCGGCAACCCCACTGGTTCCTGGATCGCCGAAACCTTCCCCGCCACCAGCTTCGACCAGCGCTCCACTACAAACACCAACACCGTTTGGCAGATGGAAATCGGTACCAACTTTGAACTCGGTTTCCGCGACTGGACGGGCGAAGCGTACTACTCGCACGGCGAATCCAGCACCTACAACAATGCGTTCGGCAACAACTCGCTGACCCGTTGGCGCGCCATGCTGGCCGCTCCCGACTACGGTCGTGGCGCAGTCCTGTCCGGCAACCAGGACGGTGCATCAGTTGGCTTCGGCGCTGCCGACGTGACCTGTACCACTGGCTTCCATGACATGCTGTTCCGCGGTGATGTAGCTGCTTCCGATGATTGCAAATTCGCCGTCGAAGCCCCGCTGCAGAGCCGCACCCAGAACACCCAGGACATCGTGGAACTGAACTTCCAGGGTGGCCTGTTCGACCTGCCTGCCGGTGAAGTCCGTGCCGCTGCCGGTTACCAGTACCGCAAGAACGGCGCACAGTTCATCCCGGACATCCTGCAGTCCACGGCCAGCTTCCGCGACCAGGTAATCGGCGTATATCCGACTGCCTACATGGATGCCGACAACTCCGTCCGTGATTACTATGGCGAGTTGCTGGTGCCCGTGGTGGGAGGCTTCGACTACCTGCAGACCCTGGAACTGGAACTCGGCGCCCGTCTGTCCGACTACCAGCACACCGACCAGGAAACCACCTTCAAGGCACTCGTGAACGCGCAGATCAACGATCAGCTGCGTCTGCGTGGTGGCATGAACCGCGCTACCCGCGCGCCGAACATGGGTGAACTGTTCCTGAACCGTCAGGAAATCTTCACCATTGGCGGTGCCAACTTCGGTGATCCCTGTGGTCTGCGTTCCAACGCTACCTACGGTGCCGGCGGCGTGCTGGCCGACCCCGTCCTGCAGCCCGGTGAGCCGCAGACCCAGCTGGCTGCCGGCCAGACTGCCCAGGGTGCACTCAGCACCTACCTGATCTGCCAGGCGCAGATGGGTGCCCAGGGTTCGGCCACTTACTACTCGCAGAACGCTGGCGGCAACGCTGGTTCGCTGTTCAACTGGATCCTGCAGCAGGGTAACCCCAACCTGCAGTCCGAAACGGCCGATACCTTCACCTTCGGCGCCGTGGTGCAGTCCCCCTGGGACAACGCCTGGCTGGCCGGCTTGAGCGGTTCGTTCGACTGGTGGAAAGTGGACATCGAAGACGCCATCCAGCAGTACTCGCCAGACTACGCACGCTACCTTTGCTACGGCACCGCCACGGTGACCAATGCAGGGGAAGCTGCTGCTCAGGCCGCTACGCCGGAATGCCAGCAGGTAAGCCGTAACGCCAACACCGGCGGTGCCAACACCGTACTGATCGCGTATGACAACCAGGCCACCATCGAAACGGCTGGTATCGACATCGCGATGAACTGGACGGCACAGCTGAACGATCTGGGTGTGGAACTGCCCGGCGGTCTGGGCATCAACGTCCAGGCATCCTGGCTCGACTACTACCGCACCAAGCAGTCCCCCACCGCGTTCGATGTGGAAACTGACTGGAAAGGTTCGCTCGGACCCAACCTGACCGGCACCAACGGCGGCGCCTACGACTACCGCATCTTCTCGTCGCTGAGCTACTTCTACGACAGCATCAGCGTGAGCCTGCGCTGGCGCTACCTGCCGGAAGTATGGAGCGCTGCCTATGCATCGCAGATGGCTGTTATCCAGAACAACGCCCGCGTTGCTGCTGGTGCTCCCGGCCTCGTGCTCAGTTACACGCCCACCACGGAAGTGCAGACTGCCGCGTACAACATCTTCGACCTGTCCTTCAACTGGGACATCAACGAGACGTTCTCCCTGCGCGGTGGCGTGAACAACCTGCTGGACGAGCTGCCCCAGCTTACCGCCCGCAGCCGCGGCTATCCGGCGGGTACCAACCTGACGGCCGTGTGTGATGCCGCAGCGGAAGCACGCGGTTGCGTGGATCCGACCGGCTTCAGCCTGCCCAACTCGGCAGCTGGCTCCACCAATGGTGGTTACTACGACACTCTTGGACGTCGCTTCTTCGTGGGTGTGAAAGCCCGCTTCTAAGCAAATCTGCAGTTTCGGCAGCACCTTGCCGTAAAGCAGTACCCAAGCGGCGGATCGAAAGGTCCGCCGCTTTTTTTTGACTGGTCAAGTACCTTTCCGTGCGCCAGAGCACAGACGCAGCAGAACATGGGCGGCAAGTAATATGCCAGAACCTTGAGTTGCTGCTATTATTAGCGCTGCATGATTCAACAACAGCGTGACCCATGCCCCGGTATCTCAAGGAGAAAATGATGAACCGTTCCAACATGAATTCCCGCAAGACCCTTTTGTCGCTTGCCTTGCTGCTCGGCGCCTCCGGTGCCTTGGCACAGGACAGCGGCTTTTACCTCGGTGTCGGCATTGGCAAGTCCTGGTCCGATATCGAAAATGCCAGTATCCGCCACGCCGTGTTGGCGTCCGGTTCCAACGTCTTGAGCTCCAGTGACGATGACGATGACACTGCCTGGAAAGCGCTTGGCGGCTACAGCTTCAACGAGACCTTTGCGCTCGAAGCCAGTTACTTCGATCTGGGCGAGTTCGACTTCAATGCCGCCCTGTTTCCGCCGGCACAACTGGGTGGCTCTGCCGAAATGCGCGGCTACGGCCTCGACCTCGTCGGTACCTGGCCGCTCGCAGATCGCCTGTCCTTCCTCGCCCGCCTTGGTATCAACAACACCAAGGTAAGCCAGCGCGTTACCTCCACCCTCGGGGGCCGTCTGACCAATGGCAGCGAGCGCGACTACAGCGAAACTCTCGGTCTTGGCCTGCAGTACGCGTTGACCGACCGCGTCAACCTGCGCACCGAGTACACACGCTACGGCATCGACAATAGCCGCATCACCGACAACCGCGTTGATGCGCTGACCCTGGGCTTTACCTACAAGTTCGGCGTCAAGCCGGCTCCCGTGGCGGCGGCTGCACCAGCACCCGCGCCCGCACCTGCACCTGCACCGGCACCGGCACCGGCACCTGCATCCGGGCCGCTGATGGAAGTGACGCTGGGCGCCGAAGCGCTGTTCGACTTCGACAAATCCGAGTTGAAGCCGGGCGGTATCGCGCGTCTCGACGAACTGCTGAGCGATATGAATGGCGTCGACTATGACAGGGTCATCGTCACCGGCCACACTGACCGTCTCGGCGCACGCGAGTATAACCTCGGCTTGTCCAGCCGTCGTGCCGAAGCCGTCCGTAACTACCTCGTACAGGGTGGCGTGGGTGCCACCAAGATCACCTCCAGAGGTGTCAACAGCGACGAACCCCTCACCACGCCCGCGCAGTGCGCTGGTCGTAGCGGTGCTGAGCTCATCGCTTGCTACGAGCCCGACCGCCGCGTGGTGGTGGTCGTGGAAGGCGAACGCGTGGCCGAGTAAACCTGGCGGCCGCAGGATATTGCGGCCGGCAGTCAGAATCAAAGCGGCGGGCCCTGTGCCCGCCGTTTTTTTTGGTTCTTCTTTCATTCGTGGGCCTGATGCTGCGGGG
>JBIIWP010000033.1:0-28080 GCA_044338855.1 Pseudohongiellaceae bacterium
GTTGAAGGGTACGCCCAGAAAGGTATCGGCGGAGCGCTGGTACAACTGGCAGGACAGCTTGCCGTTGGCTACATAGAACTGGAACAAGGAATGGCAGGGCGGCAGCGCCATCTCGTCGACGAAGGTGGGGTTGTAGGCCACCACCATCAGACGACGTGAATCGGGATTCTTGCGAATGGCGGCGAGCACATTCGAGATCTGGTCGATCGTAGTGCCGTCCTTGCCGGGCCAGGCGCGCCACTGGCGACCGTAGACCGGGCCGAGATCACCGTTCTCATCAGCCCACTCGTCCCAGATGCGAACGCCGTTGTCGTTGAGGTACTTGATGTTGGTATCGCCATTGAGGAACCACAGCAGCTCGTGAATGATGGAGCGCAGGTGCAGCTTCTTGGTGGTGAGCAGCGGGAAACCCGCCTCGAGGTTGAAGCGCATCTGGTGGCCGAACACCGACAGCGTGCCGGTGCCGGTCCGGTCTTGCTTGTGGACGCCTTCGTCGAGGATGCGTTGCAGGAGATCGAGGTATTGTTTCATGGCCTTGTGTTCATGTGGGTTCCGGATGGACGGGCGGGCGCGGGGGGGCGCCCCTACCGGATGGAGGGTCTGCGGGTATAGGACCAGAAGAGCACGGCGAGACCGAACAGGATCATGGGGGCCGACAAGAGCTGGCCCTGCGTGAGCCAATCGAAGGCGACGTAGCCCATATCGAGGTCCGGTTCACGGAAGAACTCCACGCCAAAGCGGAAGCTGCCGTAGCCGAGACAGAACAGACCGCCGGCGGCAAAGGCCGGACGCGGCTTGCTGGTGAACCACCACAGCAGTGCAAACAGCACGAGTCCTTCAAAGCAGAATTCGTAGAGCTGCGAAGGATGCCGTGGCAGTTGCGCAGGATCAGCGGGAAATACCATGGCCCAGGGGACGTCTGTGGCCCTGCCCCACAACTCGCCGTTGATGAAATTGCCGATGCGGCCGGCACCTAGGCCCAGCGGTGCCAGTGGTGCCGTGAAGTCCAGCACTTCGATAATCGACTTCTTGTTGGTACGTGCGAACAGGATTACTGCGAGCACCACGCCGATGAAGCCGCCGTGGAAAGACATGCCACCATTCCACACCCGCAGGATCATGGCGGGATCCGCCAGGAAGTCGGCGAAGTCGTAGAACAGGACATAGCCGATGCGCCCGCCGAGGATGACGCCGAGCATGCCGTTGGTGATGAGGTCGCCTACCTGCTGCCCGGTCCAGCCGGAGCCGGGGCGGTTGGCTCGCTTCACGCCCAGCCACCAAGCCATGCCGAAGCCGAACAGATAGGTCAGGGCATACCAGTGGATCTTGAGTGGGCCTAGTTCAAGGGCAATGGGATCGATGTGTGGATAAGTCAGCATGCAAGGTCGTCTTAACTGGTTTTGGAAGAGCGCAGCAGACGATCGACGCCAGCGCGGTCGAGCTCCTGCTCCATCATGTCTTTCACAGCCTGGGTGTCCTCCAGGCGCAGTGCCTGCTCAAGCATCGACAGCGCCTGGGTGTGGGTAATGTTGCGGATCACCGATTTCACTTTCAGCAGGTTCGTGGCGTTCATCGACAGCACATCGTAGCCCATGGCCATCAACAGCACGGCAGCGGCCGGATTGCCGGCCATTTCACCGCAGACCGACAACTTTTTGCCGCCCGCATGGACGTCGTCGGCGATCTTCTTCATCACGCGCAGCACGGCCGGATGCATGTTGGAGAACAAACTGGAGACGCGCGGATTGTTACGGTCTACCGCCAGCATGTATTGGGTAAGATCGTTGCTGCCCACCGAGACAAAATCCGCACGCGTGACGATGGCGTCCACCTGCATGGCCATGGCCGGCACTTCGATCATCACGCCGATGGGTGGCGCTGCGACCTGCAGGCCTTCTTCGAGCAGCTCGGCATGCGCGCGATGGATGAGGCTGATCGATTCGTCGATCTCGCCCACGTTGCTGATCATCGGCAACAGTATCTGCAGGTTGTCGAGCCCCACGCTGGCGCGCATCATCGCGCGCACCTGGCCAAGGAACAGTTCCGGGTGATCCATGCTGACGCGGATGCCGCGCCAGCCAAGAAAAGGATTGTCTTCCTTGATCGGGAAGTACGGCAGCGGCTTGTCGCCACCGATGTCCAGCGTGCGCATCGTGACGCGCTTGGGATGAAAGGCTTCAAGCTGCTGGCGGTAAATGTCGGTCTGCTCGCGCTCGGTGGGAAAGCTGTCGCGCAACATGAACGGCACTTCGGTGCGGAACAGGCCGATGCCTTCGGCACCGCGCTCGAGCGAGCGCAGCACATCGGTCATCAGACCGGTGTTCACCCACAAGGCCACGCGCCGGCCGTCACGGGTTTCGCAGGGCAGTTCCTTGATGCTTTCCAGACCCTCGGTGAGCTGCACTTCTTCGCGCACGATTTCCAGATAGCGCTCACGCAGAGTGTCGGACGGATTGCTGTAGACGCGGCCATTGTAGCCGTCGACGATGAGCTCCTGCTGGTCCAGTTCCACGAAAGGCAGATCCGACACGCCCATCACGGCAGGCAGGCCCATGGCGCGCGCGAGAATGGCGACGTGGGAGTGCGCCGAGCCCTTGGCCGACACCACGCCCACCAGCTGGTGCTTGGGCACTTCGGCCAGCATGGCGGCTGACAATTCCTCGCTCACGAGGATGCAGCGCTCCGGATATACGGTCGTGCGCTTCTGCTGCTCCTGCAAATAGAACAGGACGCGGCTGCACAGATCCTTGATGTCGGTGGCACGCTCACGCAGATAGTCGTCGTTGATCATCTCCATGGTACTGACATGGCTCAGTGCCACCTGCGCCAGTGCGCCCTGCGCCCAGTTGCCCTGCTCGATCAGGGCCACTACTTCGGCACCAAGCGCGCTGTCGCTGAGCATGTGCAGGTAGGCGTCGAACAATTCCCGCTCCTCCGGGCGCAGCTGGCTCTTGATCTTCATCTTGAGCGCACTGATGTCGATGCGTACAGCTTCGAGGCAGGCGTTGAAGAACTTGATCTCGGCCTTGATGTCGAGGCAGTTGCGCTTGGGGATGGCGCTGAGGTCGGCGGGTGGAAACACTGCTACTGCTTGGGCAATGGCTACGCCCGGCGCCCCGGGTACGCCATCGAAACTCGGGTCCACTGTCCTGATGCCGCTGGGGCTGAGACCCACCACTGCACCGCGCGCCTCGGCGTTGGCAATGACGCCGGCCAATTGCGCAGAAAGCGTAATGAGGAACGCTTCGTCGGCACTGTCGAACACGCGGCTTTCAAGCTGCTGTACCACCAGTACGCCCAACACCTCACCATGATGGATCACCGGCACGCCGAGGAAGGATTCGAACTCTTCTTCGCGCGTTTCTGGTATGTACAAGTAGCGCGGATGCAGGCTGACGTGGTCGAGGTTGACCGGTTCGGCGCGCTGCGCCACGAGACCGACGAGGCCTTCGTGCGGCGCCAGCGACACATGGCCCACGGCACTTTCATCAAGACCCTTGGTAGCCATCAGCACGTAGCGGCCCAGGTTCTTGTCGAGCAGGTAGACGGAACACACGCGGGTCTTCATTGCCGACTGTACGCGGCGCACGAGGATGTTCAGGGTGGCGCTGAGGTCTTTGGCCCCACTCACTTCCTGGATGATGCCGCGCAGAACGTCGAGCATGGTCCCCTGCTTCAGGGCTCGCGGGGAGCGAGCGCCTGTGTCATGGATTGTTGTAGTTCTTCCAGTGCCTTGCGGTATACCTTGCGTTTGAAGGACACGACCTTGTCGGCGGGCTCCCAGTAGTCCACCCATGTGAAATTATCGAACTCGGGCTTGTCACCCATGTCGAAACGGATGCGGCTGCTGTCGCTGACCAGACGCAGCAGGAACCAGCGCTGCTTCTGCCCGATACACAGTGGCTGTGAGCGTTGCCGGATCAGGTGCGAGGGCAGACGGTAGCGCAGCCAGCGGCTGGTGGAGGCCACGATCTGCACGTCACCCGGCTCCAGGCCAACTTCCTCGCGCAGTTCCCGCAAGGCCGCTGCCTCCGGCGATTCATAGCGCTGGATACCGCCCTGTGGAAACTGCCACGCATCCTGACCGATGCGTTTCGCCCACAACAGCTTGCCGTCATCATTGAAAATGATGAGGCCGACGTTGGGCCTGAAGCCATCCGTATCTATCACGTGGTCCAACCGTACTGACAGTGAGCGGCGCGCGTGGAGCGCTCAATCCGTGCTGAACTCGGTGTACTCGGCTGCGTTCAGCAGGTCTTCCAGCTCACTGGAATTAGTGATGCGGATCTTGAAGATCCAACCCTTGCCATAGGGGGAGGAATTGATGAGCTCAGGCGTCTCTCCGAGCAGCGTGTTGACGGCGACGATCTCGCCGGACACGGGAGACGGAATGTCGGACGCCGTCTTCACGGATTCGACGACGCTGATCTCATCGCCCGCCGTCACTTCAGCTTCCAGCTCCGGCAGTTCCACGAATACCACGTCACCCAACTCGGACTGGGCAAAATCGGTGATGCCGACGGTGGCGATATCGTCATCGTCGACGTGCACCCAGATGTGGGCTTCAGTGTAGAAATAATGGTCCGGTGCAGTGCTCATGAATCAGCGTTTCGGGGAAACCCCTCCAAAAATGACATGCCCGCATATTAGGCAAGAGCCCTCCCCCACGCAACACATCCACGATCTACTGGGACCACGGGCGGGCGCGAGGGCCCGCCCCTACCTTCATCAGGAGGAGAACGGGGAGCAGGCCGGCGAGCAGCAGGGTCAGCGCGGGCAGCGCGGCGCGCTCCCACTGGCCTTCGGCGGTCATGGCATAGATACGGACGGCGAGTGTGTCCCAGCCGAAGGGACGCATGATGAGTGTGGCAGGCATTTCCTTCATGACGTCGACGAACACAAGGATCAATGCGGTGAGCAAGCCCGGCCGCAGCATGGGGATATGGATACGGCGCAACAGTTGCAGCGGGCTGGCGCCAAGGCTGCGCGCCGCTTCCAGCAGTGACGGCCGGATGCTTTCGAGTCCCGCCTCTACCGGCGCGAAAGCCACGGCCAGGAAGCGCGTGACGTAGGCCAGCACCAACGCAAACACCGAACTCACCAGCAGCAGCCGCACTCCGCTCAGTGCCAGCACGCCGCGATCCACGGCCGTGAACACCAGCATGATGCCCACCGCCAGCACCGAACCCGGCAGGGCATAACCCAGCGTGGCCAGCCGCACACTGCCTCGCAGCAAGTGCGTGTGACCTTTCGCCAGGCGCTTGCTGAAACCCAGCAGCAGTGCGCACAGCACCGCAGCACCGGCCGCGAGCGCACCCAGCAGCAAGGTGTGGCCAAGAAAATCAAAATAGCGGCTGTCGAGTTCGGCCAGCCCGGTCTCTGCCACCCACAGCAGCAACTGCCCTGCCGGCAGCACAAAGGCCACACCCAATACCAGGCTGCAGAGCGCCACCGCGGCCCAGCGCGCCGCCCCTTGCAAGGCATAGCGCCGCTGGTTCGGTGCACGCGAGCCATTGTGGTAACGCGCCTGCCTGCGGCTGTAATGTTCCAGCGTCAGCGTTACGCCCACGAACAGCAGCAGCAAGGACGCCAGCTGCGCTGCCACCTGCAGGTTGAAGAGCCCGTACCAGGCCTTGTAGATAGCGGTGGTGAAGGTGTCAAAGTTGAACACCGAGACCGCGCCGAAGTCGGCCAGGGTTTCCATCAAGGCCAGCGCCAGACCGCCCGCGATGGCGGGCCGCGCGACCGGCAGCACCACTTTGAAGAATGCCGCCACCGGACCCAGCCCGAGGATGCGCGCCGCGTCCATCAGGTGCCTGCCCTGCCCCATGAATGCCGCGCGGGCCAGCATGTACACATAGGGATAGAGCACCAGCGAGAACACCAGCATCACCCCGCCAGCGCTGCGGATGTCAGGGAACCAGACGCCGCTGCCGAACCAGTCGCGCAGCGCCGTCTGCACGGGGCCGGCGTAAGTGAAGAGCCCAAGGAATACGAAGGCCATGACGTAGCCCGGGATCGCCAGCGGCAGCATCAGCGCCCAGTCGAACAGGCGGCGGCCCGGGAACTCACACATGCTGACGAGCCAGGCCAGCGAGATGCCCAGCAGGCTCACGCCGATACTGACGCCGACCAGCAGCAGCAAGGTGTTGCCGGCCAGACGGTCGAGCTCGGTGGCAATGAGGTGCTGCCAGATTTCCTGTTCACCAAAGCCCAGCGTGCCCCACTGCAGCAGCACGAACACGATGGGCAGGGCAACACAGGCCGCCAGCCCCAAGGCCAACGCCTGCCAGGGAGCGGCCTGTGGCATGATCAGCGGTAGCCGGCGCGGTCCATCAACATGACGGCCTCGGCCTGACGACGGCCGGCGGCTTCCACGTTGAGGCTGTCCTGCTTGAACTCACCCCAGCCCTGCACCAGCGCCACGGGGGCGACAACGGGATTGGCGGGGAACTCGAGGTTCAGCTCCGAAAACATGGTCTGCGGTGCCTCGGCGGACAGCCACTCCAGCAGGCGCTGGGCACCGGCCGGATTCTTGGCATAGGTGGTGATACCAGCACCGCTGACGTTGACGTGCACGCCGCTGTCGGCCTGGTTGGCCCAGAACAGGCCCACCGGCAAGGCGGGATCCTTTTGCAGTTCCTGGCCCAAATAGTAAGTGTTGACTAACCCCACATCGCACTGGCCTGCTGCAATTGCCTGGATCAGGAGGGTGTCGCTGCTGAAGACGTCAGTGGCCAGATTGTCCACCCAGCCTTTCACCACCTGCTCGGCCTGCTCGGCGCCGAGACGCTCGATCAGCGTGCCAACCAGCGACATGTTGTAGACCTTTTTGGAAGTGCGCAGGCACAGGCGGCCCTTCCAGTCGGGGCCAGCGAGGGCCTCGTAGCTCGAGAGCTGCGCCGGGTCCACGCGCTCGGTGGAATAGACAATGGTGCGGGCCCGCACGCTGAGGCCGAACCAGTGATTGGCGGGATCCTGCAGGTGGGCCGGGATGGCAGCTTCGAGCACCGGGGAATCCAGGGGAGCCAGCAAGCCCTTGTTGGTGGCCAGCCACAGGTTGCCGGCATCCACGGTATAGAGCACGTCGGCGAAGGTGGCAGGACCTTCAGCTTCCAGACGGGCGATCAGCGGGCCTTCCTCACCGGTCTGGTATTGCACCTCGATGCCGGTCTCGGCCGTGAAGCGATCGAACAGAGGCTTGATGAGGTGCTCCTGGCGCGAGGAATACACCACTACCGGTCCACTCGCGGACGGCGCCGGTTCAGTGGCTGCTGCAGGTGCGGCAGCAGGAGCTGCCGCCGTCGGCGCGGCCGGCGGTGTCTGTTCACTGCAGGCGGCCAGTAGCACGAGCAGGCTGCTGACAAGAAGTCGGGCTTGGGTCATGGCTGACATCTCCGGAAAGGGGTGCAGATGATAATAATTATCATTTAACTCTTCAACACGTTTTATTCAAGCTGTTTTACACGCGGGTAGCGAGTCCCATGGCTTGCTGCATCAAGCGCCGCTTGAGGGGGCCCAAACGGTCGGCGAGGTTCAGACCCTGGTTGCGCAGGTAGCGGACCAGCAACGCGTCGCTGCCGAAAGTGCGCTTGAAGCCTTCCATGCCCAGCATCGTGCCCAGGTTGGCGGGCTTGCGCTCACGCTGATAACGGCTGAGCACCTGCAAGCTGGTGAAATCTTCGCCACGTGTCACCGCCCGGTGGATGACACCGGCAAGGCTCTGCACATCGGCAAAACCCAGATTGATCCCCTGCCCCGCCAGCGGATGAATCGTATGGGCGGCATCGCCCACCAGTGCAACGGCTTCCTGCACATAATCAACGGCATGGCGCTGCTGCAGCGGGAAGGCCACCGGCCTGCCAAGCACTTCGACAGCGCCGAGGCGCTGCTCCAGGGCAGCAGCGAGGCGCAGGGCAAACTCAGCCGCCGGCAAGGCCAGCAATTCGTCCGCCAGCGGCTCGTCGCAGGACCAGACGATGGAGCAGTAATGCTGTTCGGCGGCACCAGGCAGGCACAGCGGCAAGTAAGCCAAGGGCCCGGTGCCCAGAAAGCGCTGCCACGCGGTAAAGGCATGCGGAAGCTGCGTGCGTACCGTGCAGACCAGTGCGCGCTGGCCATAGCTCCATTCGCGGGTACGCAAGCCTGCCAGCTCGCGAATGCGCGAACTGCCGCCATCAGCGCCGATCAACAGGGAACAGGTGAGGTTTTGCCCATTTTCAAGCCAAAGCTGCCAGCCCTTCGCGCGGCGCTCCAGGCGGCTGGCCTGGGTTTGATACACAAGCTCAATATCGCCCTTGCCAGCGGCCGCCCCGGCCAGCACGGCATTCACCAGCGGGTTCTCCACCAGATAACCGAGGCAATCGAGGTGCAGGTCGTCCGCGGCGAAGTGGATCTGGCCACTGCCATCGGCGTCCCACACCTGCATGTGGCGATAGGGGCAAAGCCGCAGCGCCGCGAGGGTATCCCAGACACCCAGCGCCTCGAAGAACTGGCGCGTGGCTGGCGTCAGCGCGCTGACGCGATCAGAGAACAGGGGCTCGCGCATCCCGGCCTGCAGTGGGGCAACAGCAGGCGGCGGCGCCTGATTGTCCACCAGCACAATGCGCAGACCCAGGCCACTGAGGCTGAGCGCCTGGCTGAGGCCGGCCATGCCGCCGCCTATTATGAGAATGTCACAGTGCTGCAAGGGTCGCCTGCGGGTCAGTTGTAAACGGCGCACATTATCCGGCAAAAGCCGGGGAAAAGCGCCGCTTCGGCTGCGAAGGCCAGGTGATTTCTGGTAAAGTGCACGCGCTTTCTACGCGCCCTGCGCCGCATTCGACCAAACCAGTACGAGCCCCCATCGTGAGCCTTGATTTCATCGCCTCTTCCAAGCTGCCTACCGAATGGGGTGAGTTCCGCATCCACGTCTTCAATGACAGTGACAGCGGCAAGGAACATCTGGCGCTGGTGTTCGGCGAACCGCAAGCCGGTGGTAGCACGCTGTGTCGCGTGCATTCCGAATGCCTCACCGGCGATGCGCTGTTCAGCCTGCGCTGTGACTGCGGTTCGCAATTGAAGGAAGCCCTGCGCCGCATCGCCCTGCATGGCAGTGGCGTGGTGCTCTACCTGCGCCAGGAAGGTCGCAACATCGGGTTGGGCAACAAGATCCGCGCCTATGCACTACAGGACCAGGGTGCCGACACGGTGCAGGCCAACACGGAACTGGGCTTTGCCGCCGACGGGCGCGACTACAGCATCTGCAAACCCATGCTGCAGCATCTGGAGTTGGACACGCTGACGCTGATGACCAACAACCCGCGTAAGGTGCAGGCGCTGCAGGAACTCGGGTTTACGGTAAAGGAACGGCTGCCGCTGATCACCGGAGAAAACCTGCACAACCGGCACTATCTGGCGACCAAGCGCGACAAGCTCGGCCACCTGCGCTGAACCCCCCAGTTGAAGTCAGGTAAGCAACCTGACCCCAGGCTGGAACCTTGCAAAGGGTGCTATTGCAGCTGCTGCCGCAAGGCTGTCAGGAAGCCGCGGATGCGCGCCGCATTGGCGCCGATGTCGCTGCGGCCTACGCGCGACTTGCTGCGCAGGTCGACCAGGCTGGCCCCGGTGCGGCCTGGCTGGATGCGAATCACCACATCATCCTTGAACCCGAACCAGCGCGTGGTAGCCACTGCCTCGATGCGGCCCGCCTCGGCATTCGCATCCACCAACTCCCAGCCACTGGCTGCCACCACCAGCAGGGCCGCCGCAAACACGGCATCCGGTGTGGTCGCCAATTCCAGGGTCATCAGGTCAGGATAGGCTGCGCGCTGCAGCTCTGCGACCTCGGCACCAGCGTACTCGGGCGGATTGGCGGCTCCCGCACGCAAGGGCAGCACGGCAACGAAGGCGGGCGGATTGCTGGTGTCCGTGGTGATGTCGTGAATGGGCGGGACCAGTCGCGCCATCAACTGCTGGCGATAGGGCAGATAGAACGCCGCCAGCCCGCACAGGGCCGCGAGGAACATCACGCCCAGACGCAGGCCCAGGGGCCGCTGCCACAGGATGTAGAAAATCGCGACGCCCACACCACTGATGCCGGCAATGGCACAGTAGCGCATAAGCCCGAAGGCCTGGCTCAGTTCGAGGCGCCCACTCTGATAACCCACGCCCGACACAAACAGCAGAAGCATCGAAAGAAAGCCAACGGCAAGTACCAGCGGGAAGATGACTTTTTGCATGGGAGCGGAACCGATGAGGAGCGTTGAGTGATCATAGGAGCTGTCAGGGCACAGGCACAAGACCTATGATGACGCCCTCCCCAAGTTGCTCTTCCGGATTCCTGCATGCGCCTCAGCCGACTCTACACACCCCAGCCACTTGCCGCCGGCAGCAGCACGCAACTCGACGAACAGCGCAGCCACTACCTCAGCCGCGTACTGCGCCTCGGCGTCGGCGCGCACATCCACGTATTCAACGGCGATGGCCAGGAGTTTCCGGCGGAGCTGACCGCCATAGGCAAGAAGAGCGTCCAGCTGGCTCTGGGAACGCCCTTCATGCCCGCCACCGAATCACCGTTGCACACGGTGCTGGGTCTGGGTATTTCGCGCGGCGAGCGCATGGACTACGCGATCCAGAAAAGCACGGAGCTGGGCGTCAGCGTCATCGTGCCGCTGTTCACGGAGCACTGCGAAGTCCGGCTGGACGGCGAGCGTCAGGACAAGCGCCTGGACCACTGGCGCGGGGTGGCCATCAGTGCCTGCGAACAGTGTGGCCGCGTGCGGCCGCCCGTAATCGAAGCGCCGCAACTCCTGGCGCAGTGGGTGGCGAGCGAGCCGGCCGGGTTGAAGCTGTTGTTCGATCACACGCAGGCCGCTAGCCTGCCGCCGCAGAAACCCGAAAAGGGCGTGGCGCTGCTGATCGGGCCGGAAGGGGGCCTCGCTCCTGGCGAGATCGCCAAGGCGCAGGCGGCAGGCTTTACCGGTATCGCCCTCGGAAAACGCATTTTCAGAACGGAAACAGCGCCGGTGGCGGCGCTGTCGGTGCTGCAGTACTTGTGGGGCTGAGCCCGGCGGGCGGGTCGGTCAGATCGCATCAGGGCCGGTTTCGCCGGTGCGGATACGGATGACCTGCTCGAGGCTGTGCACGAAAATCTTGCCGTCACCGATCTTGCCGGTAGAGGCGGTCTTGCACATTACTTCGATCACGCGCTCCACCATGGAATCATCCACGGCGATCTCGAGGCGGATCTTGGGCAGGAAATCCACGACGTATTCCGCGCCGCGGTAGAGTTCAGTGTGGCCTTTCTGGCGACCGAAGCCTTTTACTTCGCTTACGGTGACGCCCTGCACGCCGATGCCGGAAAGCGCTTCGCGCACATCGTCCAGTTTGAATGGCTTGATGACTGCCGTGATCATTTTCATGTGGTTGTCCTTTTGAGCAGCTTTGATGCTGCGCCCGAGTATATGCCAGAGTAGCGGAAAAAAGCGATTCCCGCCCCCCGCCCGCTGGCTTACACTTTGGCCCGAATCCAGCGAGGCATATCATGATCGACCCAGCATTCATCAAGGGACTCAGCAGCAAGCTCGCCGACGTGCTCCCGGCCGCCGGCCAGGCACGCCAGAAGGTGGAAGCCGAACTGTTCCAGTTGCTGCAGCGCAGCCTGTCGCAGTTGCACATCGTCAGTCAGGAGGAGTTCCAGGCGCAGGTGAAGGTGCTGGAGCAGGCACAGCGGCGCATCAGTGAGCTGGAGCAGAAGATCGATGCGTTGGAGCGCCGTGGCACGTCCTGAGTCAGGGCAATTGCCCAGGCCCCGCTGCGCCGGACACCGGCGCCACCAAGCACCCGCGGTCGCAGCTTATTCAGTGCCCTGCCGCCCGCTATCAACCAAGGCCTCATAGTCCTCACGCAGTTGCGTATACTCGATCAGCGCATCGAGGAATTCCGGGTGCTCCTCTGCAATCTGGCGCATCTTGCGCTTGTAGGCATTGATCTGCGACGCAATCACGATTTCCTGTGGTACGTGCACCGTGTGGGACTGACCATCACCACGGTTCACGCAAAGTACATCACACAAGCTATCCAGATAGATTTGACCGTGCGCGCGCGAGGCTTCGAGCTCGAAGGCAGCTTGGCACACCTGGCGCTCCAGACGCGTGCCCGTGGGCTGATGCATGTTGCAGCTGATGTGGAAGCGCTTTTCATCATTCAATGCGTTGAACACATCGTAGGCCTTGCGCTCAGCCTCCAGCAGCTGCAAGCGCAGGTCCACGAGACCGCGACCTCCGGTAATGGTGACTTCTTCCGGGAGGGTGCGTGAGGGTATTTCAGGCATAGCCGCCGGTAAGGCCGGCGCAGGCAGGATGAACAGCAGGGACAGCAGCAGTCTTGTGTGACAGGATTTCATGGACCAACCCTCCGTAGTTTGTTGTTGTCGCCTGCAGCCACCGCCCCCCAATGGCCGGGCTGGCAGATTCTGGAACAGAACCATTTGCCATGACAAGTCCACACTGTAGCGACATTCGACCAAGCCATGCCACTGCTCAACTGCGGTCAAAACGGCGGTAACTCAGCGCTTCCAGTAACTGCAGTCTTGCAATCAGCGGCTCCCCAGCGAGATCCGCCAAGGTACGGGCAATGCGCAGGATGCGGAAGCAGGCACGTGTTGAAAGTTTAAAGCGCGTCAGGGCATCGTTGAGCAGCGTTGTGTCCGCCGCGGATAACGTGCAGCGCTCCTTCAGCTCTGCCGGTGACAGCCTGGCGTTGAGATCGCCCTGGCGCTGCAGCTGCAGCCCGCGACAGCGCAGCACTTGTTCACGCAGCACTGCACTGCTGCTGTCACTGTCCTCGCCTTTTTCCAGCAGGCGCTGTCGCTCAGTTGCCTCGAGACGCGGTACTTCCAGCTGCATGTCGATACGATCGAGCAAAGGCCCTGAGATTCTCTGCTGATACTGACGAATGCGATCGGGCGTGCAGCGGCAGTTGCTCTCTGGATCTGACGCGTAGCCGCAGGGGCAGGGGTTCATCGCGGCGATGAGCTGGAAGCGTGCGGGCAGCTTCACCTGATAGCGCACGCGCGCAATATTGATGTGGCCGGACTCGAGCGGCTCACGCAGCACATCGAGCACACGTTGCGAAAACTCCGGCAGCTCTTCGAGGAACAGCACACCGTGATGCGCCAGGCTGATCTCACCGGCATGCAGTGAAGCACCGCCGCCGGTCAATGCAATGGCGGAGGTCGTGTGATGTGGCGCGCGGAACGGGGGTTCGTGCAAGGTATGCACGGAGGGTTGCTGACCGGCGATGGACTTGATGGCGGCGACTTCCATCGCCTGCTCCAGCGACAGCGACGGCAGGATGGATGGCAGGCGGCTGGCCAGCATGGTCTTGCCGGTACCGGGTGGGCCGCGCATCAGCAGGTTGTGGCCACCGGCTGCAGCAACAAGCAGTGCGCGCTTGGCGCTGGCCTGGCCAACCACATCGGCAAAGTCACCGCTGCGCTGCGTGTGCTGTGCCGCTTCGCGCTGGGGTACAGGAAGTTCGCCCTTGTTCTGCAGGTAGGCAAGCACCGGCAGCAGATGGTCACACAGCAGTATGCCGCTGCGATCGGGCAGGGCGGCTTCGTGCTGATTGGCCTGCGGCACAATGCAGATGCGACCGGTGCTGCTGCCGGCCATCAGCCCGGGCAATACGCCTTGCACCCGACGCACATCCCCGGCCAACGACAATTCCCCCATGAACTCGAAACGCTCCAACTGCACCTTGCCCAGCTGCTCCGAGGCCGCGAGGATGCCAATGGCGATGGCGAGGTCGAAGCGCCCACCGGCCTTGGGCAGGTCGGCCGGCGCCAGGTTGATAGTGATGCGCCGCTGCGGGAACTCCAGCCCGCAGTGCAGGATGGCACTGCGCACGCGCTCACGGCTTTCCTTCACCACGGTTTCCGGCAACCCCACCAGTGTAAAGCCCGGCAGGCCTGCTGACAGGTGCACCTCCACCGTGATCAAAGGCGCCTCGATACCGATGTTGGCACGGGAATACACGACGGCCAGTGACATGCTGCCCTTCCTTGGCGACTTGCTTTCCCTCAGTAAACAACAGCTCTCAAGTTCTCGCCAGAAAAGTAATCCTTGGCGCGTCAAGACTGGTGGCTGGGGCGGGTGTGTCGGTATCATCACGGCCCGCACACAGAAGTACTCCCATGAAGCAGTTGAACCCTCGCCAAGTCGCCGCCGTGCGCTACATCGGCACACCCTTGCTGGTGCTGGCCGGTGCCGGCAGTGGCAAGACCAGCGTGATCACGCAGAAGATCGCGTACCTGATCAACGAGTGCGAGTACAAGCCGCAGAACATCGCCGCCGTCACCTTTACCAACAAGGCCGCGCGCGAGATGAAGGAGCGCGTTAGCCAGCTCATGCGCGGCACGCCGTCGAAGGGCCTGACGATTTCCACCTTCCACACGCTGGGCCTCAACATCATCCGGCGCCAGGCGGCCCAGCTGGGGCTCAAGCAGAGCTTCAGCATCTTCGACGAGCACGACTGCGCCTCACTGCTGAAGGACCTGCTGATCCGCGACCTCAACGGCGACGACGATCTGCTGAAGCCCTTCACCAATACCATCTCGCGCTGGAAGAACGACATGATCCTGCCGGATCAGGCGCTGGCAACGGCTGCCACACCGGAAGACGTGCTGGCCGCGAAGTTGTACGAGGGCTACCAGCGCAGCCTGCGTGCGTTCAACGGTGTGGACTTCGACGACCTGATCCTGCTGCCGGTGCAGTTGTTCCAGCAGCATCCCGAGGTGCTGCAGAAGTGGCAGCGCCACATCCGCTACCTGCTGGTGGACGAGTATCAGGACACCAACACGATGCAGTATCACCTGGTGAAGTTGCTCACCGGTGATCGCGGCTGCCTCACGGTGGTGGGCGACGATGATCAGAGCATCTATTCGTGGCGCGGCGCGCGGCCGGAGAACATGCACCAGCTGCAGGTGGATTACCCCGATCTGAATATCGTGAAGCTGGAGCAGAACTACCGCTCCACCAACACCATCCTCAGCGCGGCCAACGCGCTGATCGCCAACAACCCGCACGTGTTCGAGAAAGTCCTGTGGAGCGACTATGGCCATGGCGAGCCCATTCGTGTGGTGGTCTGCACCAATGAAGAAGCCGAAGTGGAGCGCATCGCCACCGAAATCCTGATGATGGTGGTGCAGCGCAAACTGCACTTCAAGGATTTTGCCGTGCTGTATCGCGGCAACCATCAGGCGCGGTTGCTGGAGCTCCAGTTGCAGGCGCATCAGGTACCGTATCAACTCACGGGTGGCACCTCGTTCTTTTCACGCAGCGAGATCAAGGACCTGATGGCCTACCTGCGCCTGCTGATCAATCCCGACGATGACAACGCCTTCCTGCGTTGCATCAACACGCCGCGCCGCAAGATCGGCCCGAGCATCCTCGAAGGACTCGGCCACTACGCGACGCAAGCTGGCGTGAGCATGCTGGATGCCTGCACGCATCTTGGTTTGAAGGAACACCTGAACGACACGCAGGTGGACAAGCTGCGCGAGTTCGGCGAGTGGATGAACCACAAGCGGGAAATGTGCGAGCGCGGTGAAGGCGTCAACATCGTGCGGGAACTCATCGATGACATCGACTATGACGCGTGGCTCCAGCACAACTGCACAACACCAAAGGCAGCCGAGCGTGCCATAGGCAACGTGGAGATACTGCTCAGCTCACTGGAAAGCTCGCTGCAGCGCGCCCGTGAAGACGACGAAGATGCCACGCTGGAAATCGCCATCAACAAGCTGATCCTGCGCGACTTGTTGGAACAACAGGAAGAAGCCGAGGAAACCAACAAAGTGCAGCTGTTGACGCTGCATGCGGCGAAGGGCCTCGAATTTCCCGTGGTGTTCATCATGGGCATGGAAGAAGATCTGCTGCCGCACCGCAACAGCGTGGACGCGGACACTGTGGAAGAAGAGCGGCGCCTGGCCTACGTGGGCATCACGCGCGCGCGGCACCAGTTGACCTTCACGCTGGCGCGTACGCGCAAGCAATATGGGGAGCAGTTTGAAACGACGCCCAGCCGCTTCCTCGACGAACTGCCGCAGGACTTGCTGGAGTGGGAAGGGCGCCTGGTAGACCAGACGCCCGAGAAGGCGGAAGCGAAGGGCAAGGAGGCGCTGTCACGCCTCAAGTCATTGTTCGATTAGCCGAAGGGGCCAGCCCCTACTGGACGGACTGGAGCATGTAGTCGAGGGTGGCCTGCAGGTCTTCGTTGGAGCAGTCCATGCACAGGCCCTTGGCCGGCATCGCGCCGTTGTTGAGGCCGTTGACGAGGCTTTCCATCAGCACATCGTTACCCTTGGCGATGCGCGGCGCCCAGGCTTCGGCATTGCCGTAGACCGGGGCGTTGTTGACGCCGGTGCCATGGCAGGCGGAGCACGAGGCGTTGTAGACGGTTTCAGGATCTTTCGGCTCGCCGTTGCCGGCAGCCACGGCCATGCCGGCGGCACACTCGGTACCCATCACACATACTTCACCAGCGGGCTGCAGGCGCGCGCGGATCTCATCTTCCACCGCAGCCACGGCAAGGCTGGCGTCCAGCACGGTTACAAGACCCAGCAGCAGGGAAGCCAGCTTGTTCACTTTAAGTACACCAAACACGTCACATACCTCTCAGTTGTAAATTCATGGCCAACCCGGACCAGATACGTCAACCCGGGGCGCCGGGATCATGGCCCAGCCGACCGCAACGGCGCGCATTATAGTGGCAAATGCCCCTGCCCGGAACCGCCGCAGGGGCCCGCCCCTACGGGGTGATGGTGAAGGCGATGGGCTGGGTACCGTAATGGATGTCGGTGGGGGCGCTGTCCAGGGCGTAGCCCAGATAAACCTGGATGGTCTGACCGCTCAGGCCCGTGGTGGAGCCGCGCAGACCCTGGATTACGGGACGGAGTTCGGCTTCCCGCAACACCCCGCTGGCGGCTGGCACGATGCGGCCCAAACCCGGAAAGGTCACGAACTGGCCGGCGGCGTTCTGCATGAATTGCTGGCCGTTGCCGAGCACCGCCAGCACAAAGTAGCGGGCGGGCTGCCCGACATGGGCCGGAGCCGGGTTGATACGGCCTTCCACGGTGATACGGTCGGTGGCGGCAAAGCTGCTGCGGGCCTCGGTGCTGCCGTCGAGGCGCGACCAACCCGAGAACAGGGCGTTGGCCAGGCTGCCTCCGATGCGGGTATTCCCGGTATTGCCCAGCAGCGGGTAGGGGGAGTCGGACACCTGCAGCTGGTAAGTGCCGGTATTGCCGGCGCACTTCTCGGGCTTCACATAGGTATTGGCCAGCAGCAGGTAGCTGCCGGCGGGCAGGCTGACCTGGACATCGACGTCGCAGCCGCCGTTGCTGTCGTCCAGCACCTCGATCGGCTTCAGCATCAGATCCGTGATCAGCAGCACGCTGTCGATGAAGCGTGATGCCATGCGTACCCGCAGCAGGGTCGGTTCGTCCAGATCCAGGCGGTAGGTGTCGACGAAGCTGGTATCACTGCCCGTCCCATACAGCTGCTGGATGCGGCAATCGCCCTCCTGCAAGGCATCACGCACATAGCTGTTACGGGCGAGCGTGCGGATGGGGCAAGTGGTGGGGGCACCGTAGAGCCGCGTGGCGCCGGCGATATCGTCAACGGTCAAAGCGTGCAGATCCGTGATTTTCGGAGCCATGATCGCGCTGTTGGTCATCTCATGACCCAGCCCCAGGCTATGGCCCAGCTCGTGCAAGGCAACCCGGCCGAAGTCCACGCGGGTGCGGCGCGGGCCGTCATACACGCTCCAGTCAAAAGCCGAGTTGAAGATGATGTCGGATTCAATGATGTGATCGAATCCAAGCGAACCAGGAGTACCCAGATTCAAGGTCATGGCCAGTACTTCCGAGCCGAAGGCATTGCCACAGAGATCGCTGCGAAAATCGATGCTGTTGCGAGCATCACCATTGCCCTTGGGAAAACCCGAGCCCGAAACACTGCGGCTGTAGCCGGTGCAAGGATCGATGTAGCTGTTTACCTGCTCGAAACGGAAGGGGGTGCCATTCCACTGCTCCATGGCGGCAGCGAACGCGTCCTTCCAGGCCAGCCCGTTGGGCGCCACACCCGGCAGGGCAATATGGAAAGTGGCGGTGCCATCACGCCAACGCGAATCAGACAAGACATAGGCCAGCGTTGCCGGGCCTGCCAACGCCAGCGCCAGTGTAGCCGCCATAATGCGCATACGGCGCGTCATGGCCTTACTCCAAGGCTGCGAATGGCATCGACGAAGTCCTGCAGCGGAAAGCGCTGGTAGGCCGGCACACGCGCCACGATCTGAGCTTCCGTGAACCCGGTCTCCAGCATCTTGCGCACCAAGGGCTCGGCTTGCGCGTTCAGCAGAATGAGGTCGGGGCGCGCTGACAGATCCAGCAGCTGCTGGCCATCTTCGGTGGTATTGATGGGGAATACGCCCTGGTGCCAACCAGTAAGTGGGTTGACGAGCGGGTCGTAGGGATCACGTACGAACCACACGGCATGGGTGCCAATGGTTGGCAGGTACTGCCCAGCGACTTCGACGCTGGCAGTGTCGCTGTCGCCACCCAGGAAGCGCAGCGAAAACTCTGTATCCGGCGCCTCGCCACGCAGCACCTCATCAACGCGGAACCACACGCGGCTGTAGACAAGTCCGTCCACGGTTTCGGTTGCGCCACGCAGCGCCACACCCCGGAATACCAGTTGCGACTGGGTGACCAGCTGTTCAAACGTGAGTTCCTGCAGCACTGTCGCCTGCAGCGTCGACACACTGCACAGCAACACTGCCAGCAGAAGCAGGGAACGCAATTTTGACTGCCTGAAAGTGGGTTTCATGAAGCGGCGCCTCTACACCTGTTGTCCAGGACCGCAGTGCTACTGCAGGTAACTCTTGTCGAGAATCTGCTGCCACCAGGTTTCATTCTGCAGGTACCAGTGCACAGTGCTGGCGAGTCCTTCATGGAAGGTCGCCTGCGGCTGGTAGCCCAGTTCGCGCGTGATCTTGCCGGCGTTGATGGCGTAGCGCGTGTCGTGGCCCAGCCGGTCCGTGACAAAAGTGATGAGACTGTCGCTGGATTTCCCCTGCGCCGCAGGGCTCTGCGGGAAACGCTTTGCCAGCGCGGGATCAGCCGCGAACTCGGCGTCGAGAATGCTGCAGAGCAGCTTCACGGTGTTGAGGTTGGCCCACTCGTTGTTGCCGCCGATGTTGTAGGTCTCGCCCACGATGCCCTGCTCCAGCACCAGCAGGATGCCGCGGTTGTGGTCGTCCACGTGCAGCCAGTCGCGGATCTGCTGGCCGTCGCCGTATATGGGCAGGGGCTTGCCGTGCAGGATATTGAGGATGCACAGCGGCAGCAGTTTTTCCGGGAACTGGTAAGGACCGTAGTTGTTTGAACAGTTGCTGGTCGACACCGGCAGGCCATACGTGTGGTGGTAGGCGCGCACGATGTGATCAGACGCGGCCTTGCTCGCCGCATACGGCGAGTTGGGGGCATAAGGAGTGGTCTCGGCAAACGCCGGATCCGTAGCGCTCAGCGTGCCATACACCTCGTCGGTGCTGACATGATGGAAGCGTTTGCCGGCAAAGCCGTTGCTGCTGTCCTGCCACACCTTGCGCGCAGCCTTCAACAGCGCATGGGTGCCCACGACATTGGTTTCGATGAAAGCATCCGGTCCGGTAATTGAGCGGTCGACATGGCTTTCGGCGGCAAAGTGCACGACTGTATCGATCGCATGCTGCTGCAGCAGGCTTTCTACCAGCGCCTGGTCGCCGATGTTGCCGTGCGTGAAGTGGAAGCCGGGCTGCCCGATCAGGCCATCGAGGTTGTGGCGATTGCCTGCGTAGGTCAGCGCATCGAGCACCACGAGTTTCTTCTGGGGGAAGCGTGCGCGCAACAGCAGCACGAAATTCGCGCCGATAAAGCCGGCGCCGCCGGTGACCAGAATCGATTGCATAAAGTTTTCCTGTTCTCAGGCCTTGTCGGCGGCTTCGATGCGTTTGAGTTGATCCAGCACTTCGCCCAGCATGTCCTGCCACGGCTTGCCCTGCAAGCCGAGCGCCTGCCAGGTGGCTGACTTGTCGAGCACGCTGTAGGCCGGGCGTTTGGCCGGCGTGGGGTAATCACTGGTACTGATAGGGTGGATCGGGATGGCACGCTCCAGCAGGCCGCGTTGCAGCGCCTGTGCCTGGATCTCGCTGGCAAACTCATGCCAGCTGGCTTCGCCGGCATCGGTCCAGTGATAGAGACCCGCCAGTTCAGGCTTGTCGGCAAAAGCCCACAGGGCATTGGCCAGGCCGTGCGCCGCGGTGGGTGTACCGAGCTGGTCGCTGACCACCCGCAACTCCTCCCGCGTCCGCATAAGCCGCAACATGGTGTTCAGGAAATTCTGGCCTTTGGCGGCATACAGCCATGCCGTGCGCACAATCACGCTGCGCTGCGGTGCCTGCTCCAGCAGCACCTGTTCGCCGGCGAGTTTGCTGGCGCCGTAAACCCCGATGGGGCTGGTACTTGCTGCGGGCAGATACGGCGTGACAGCGCTGCCGTCGAACACGAAGTCGGTGGAGACGTGCAGGATGCGTACATCCGGGCGGGTGAGCTCCACGAGGTTGCGTACGCCGGTTTCATTCACGGCAAAGGCTTTATCACGTTCGCTTTCGGCAAGATCCACCTTGGTGTAGGCGGCGCAGTTGATCACGAGCTCAGGCCCGGTTTTGGCGATCACCTGCTGCAGCTGCTTGCGGTCGCTGATGTCACACACCGCCGAGGCGTAGGAGCTGACCTTGGTGTTGTAGGGAGCCTGTGCCACCACCAGCCTGCCGAGCTGGCCGCCAGCGCCGAGTACCAATACGCGCATTTCAGATTCTCACTTCGTTACTGCCGCTGGCAGACATTCTCTCCCAGCCTGTCCGTCAGGCAAAGGTTTCGGCATCGATGAGCAGTACTCCGTTGCGGTCCTTGTCAGACAGCAGTGGTTCTGCGCCCAGCGGCCACTTGATGCCGATGGCAGGATCATTCCACAACAGGCTGCGCTCGTATTGGGGTGCGTAGTATGTGGTGCATTTGTAGATAACTTCGGCGGTTTCGCTCAGCACGTAGAAACCGTGGGCAAACCCCGGCGGCACGTACAGTGCGCGCTTGTTGCCGGTATTGAGAATCTCGCCTACCCACTGGCCGAAGGTGGGTGAACTGCGGCGCATGTCTACTGCAACGTCGAACACTTCACCCTGGACTACGCGCAGAAGTTTTCCCTGCGGCTGCTGGATCTGGTAATGCAGCCCGCGCAGCACGCCGCGGCTGGACTTGCTGTGGTTGTCCTGCACGAAATCGGGAATGCCGGCTTTTTCGAACACTTCGCGACGGTAGGTTTCGAGGAAGAAGCCGCGATGGTCGCCGAATACCTTGGGTTCAAGGATTAGTACGTCGGGGATGGCGGTGGGGATCAGTTGCATAGGGCTGTCTCGGCATTTGGTTCGGGAGCGGGCGGGTGCAGCATCAGTTCCGCCCGTGGAGCAGAAGGTTCTGCAGGTAATGGCCATAGCCACTTTTCTGCAAGGGTTTGGCCAGGGCCAGCAACTGCTCGTCATTGATGAAGCCGGCACGCCAGGCAATCTCTTCGGGGCAGGCAATCTTCAGTCCCTGGCGCTCCTCGAGCACGCGAATGAAGTTGGCGGCATCCAGCAGCGAGATCACTGTGCCGGTGTCGAGCCAGGCAGTGCCGCGATCGAAGCGCTCAGCCTGCAGCGCAGCGCGCTCCAGATATACCTTGTTCACATCCGTAATTTCCAGCTCGCCGCGCGGCGATGGCTTGAGCTGCTTCGCGATGTCGATCACGGCGTTATCGTACATGTACAAGCCCGTGACCGCATGGTTGGACTGCGGCTGCTGCGGTTTTTCCTCCAGATTGACCACGCGCCCGGAATCGTCGAAGGTGGCCACACCATAACGTTCCGGGTCCTGTACGTAATAGGTGAAAATCGTGGCGCCCTGCTTGCGCAGAATTGCCCGCTTGAGCTTCTCTTCGATATTGCTGCCATAGAAGATGTTGTCGCCGAGGATCAGGCAGACGCCATCGTTGCCCATGAACTCCTCGCCAATAATGAACGCCTGCGCCAGTCCGTCCGGGCGCGGCTGTTGCGCGTAGCGCAGGCTGATGCCCCACTTGCTGCCGTCACCCAGCAGTTGCTGGAAGCCTGGCGCGTCCTGTGGCGTAGTGATGATGAGGATGTCCCGGATACCGGCCTGCATCAGCGTGGACAGCGGATAGTAGATCATCGGCTTGTCGTACACCGGCAACAGCTGCTTGCTGATAGTGGCCGTGATGGGATGCAGGCGCGTGCCTGACCCGCCTGCGAGAATGATGCCTTTCGTGATCACGCGATGGACCTCTTGAATACTGGTGTTTGGAATCGAGAGAAATATAAGTCAGGTAAGAGAAGCTGCCTTAGCCAGGTGATCATCATAATTTCCCTGCTCGAGCCAGCAGCTGTTCCGCAACGTCAACGAATACCGCTCGTGCATCGACGAACCGATTACGCTCTCCGAATACCAATTCATCGACAAATTGCAGATAGTAGCGTTCAAAACGCTCCTTTTCGTAAAGAAGCACGTCGATAGCGCTGCGCATTTCACCTATGGGGTCACGGACAAACTCTGGATTCTGGTTGCGATACTGAACTACGTCGCCTCGTATCATGGTTGCGATGTGATCCTGTAAAGGTGTGTCTGCCAAAACCTCCTCAACTCCAATGCATTCCACAGGGAACCCGGTGATTTGAGTGCGCACTACCGCATCCAGAAGTGAGCGGATTGGCAGGGCAGTTGTCGGCAATACAGGTGCCACCACAGAACACCAATCGAATGTCACTGCTGTCCACAGCCTGAATGATGCCAAGCACCTCAGTGATTAGCAGGTCTTTCTCGAAAATCCCTGGAGGTAATGCACTCAGTCCTTCGTTGCGCACATCCAGAATGAGATCATGTTCGAGCGCAGTAATCGTTTTCATAGCGCACAGTGCTGATACCGACGCCGATCTTGCGGGAGATGCGGCGCTGTCCGGTGTTGAAAGTAGTGCTCACTGGAATCTGCGTGGTCTTGCCTTGTATGTAAGCCATCTGTGCCCGACCCAGTTGCACCGTCACGCCCAGTTTTATCAGCGCTTCTTCAGCCAGTTGCTCCAGCGAGACCCGCGGCACGGGTTTGCCTGACAGCATGCTGGGGCGTGCTTTGGCATAAACGCCGTAGCCCAGGCGAACAAGCTTTCCTGCATCCATCAATTCCTTCAGGGCTCTGCTGACTTGGCTGGGGCTACCCATGGACTCAAAGTCGGCACGCAGGATCACCTCGCCGCTGCGCAAGGCAATTGAGCGAACCATCCTTTGCTTGACGCTGAGTCTACGCATGAATCACACCCCCTTGGAGCGATGCAAACATTGCCCATTCACTCTGCCATGATATTTCTGTATTTGCCAGATTTAGCTGGTGTTTTTTTAGATTATCCTAACGTGAACCTGGTTCGATACAGGCAGCTTGACTGCAGATCTATGCGGCACGCCACGTGCTCGGCCTAGCGGAACGCGCCACCGTAAAATCCGGAGTCGAGCCGCGTAAATTCCGGAGGCAAGCCGCTCGTGATCACGCGATGGACTCCATCAAAGCGGGTAACTGGGTGTAGAACGTTTGCTGTGGGCGGAAGCCGGTGAGCTGACTGAAGCTGTCGTCGTACCGGTAGGGCTCGGTGTACAGGGCCCGGTAGGTGCCAAGCCCCAGCGGCACCCCGGTAAGCGGCGCGCTGGCGCTGGCCAACCAGGCCAGCAAGTGCATCACAACCCGCGGTACCCGCAGCAAGGGCAGCGGTAGCGCCTTGGAGCGGCGTACGGCCCGCCCCAGCGACTCGAGTGTATAGGCCTGGCCGTCATGCAGCTCCCAGCTGCGCCCGGCCACGGCGCCGCTTTCCACCGCTGCAAGAATCGCCCTGCAGCAGTCCTCGCGCGAGATCATGCCAAGCGGGGTGGAGGATCCCGGAAAGGCCGGCAAGCGCGGACGCTGCAGCCAGCGCAACAAGGTGGTGAGGCTGCCTTTCATGCCGGGCCCATAGACCAGCGCCGGCCGCAGGCAGGCCACCTTCAGATCGCCGCGGGCATGCAGTTGCAGCAAGTGCTGCTCGGTGGCCAGCTTGATTGCCGCATAGGACGAATGAGAAGGATAGTTGGCCTTGGTGCTGCTGATGTAGATGAACAGCTGCACGCCAGCGCTGCTGGCCGCCTTGGCCAGCTTGCTGGTGGTTTGGTAGGTGTTGCGGATATGCGAGCCCTTGCTGCACTGCACATGCGCTTGGCCAGCCAAATGAATGATTGCATCCACGCCCTGGCAGATCTGCCGGCACAAGGTTTCGTCCGCGAGATCACCCTCGATGTTTTCAACGCCTGCTTGCGGCGCCGGCATGCTGGAGCGGTACAAGGCAACAACGGCATGGCCGCGCTGCAGCAGCAACGGCAGCAATGCCGATCCGATGAAGCCTCCCGCGCCTGTCACCAGAATCCTCATTCAGTGCAGCTTCCATCCATAGATCGAAAAAAAGATGAAAGCCGAGCGTACAAAGTAACGTATGTGCTTCGACCCCTTGCGTGCGGCGTGCCCGCCATAGTGCACGATACGGGCTTCGGGGAAATACATCAGCTTGCCGAATTTGGCGAGCTCGATGGAGAGGGCGAAATCCTCGAAGTACAGGAAGAAGCGTTCGTTGAAGCCACCGATCTTCCGCAGGATGTCACCCCGGCACAATATGAAGCAGCCGCTGATCAGCTGTGCCGGTGCCGTGAGCTTGCGGTCTACCATATTGCGGCATTCGTAGAGCTTTAACCGTTTCTCGAAGGGGCGGCGAAGCGCTGCAGGAGCCAGCCCGCGTAGCGCCAGATCCAGCATGCTGGGATAGCGTTTGCACAAGTACTGACAGCGGCCGTCGATGTCGCGTACTTCCGGGCTAAGCGCCACAACATCCAGCTGTCTTTGCAGGTACTGGATGCCACGTAGCAGTATACCGGGCTTCAGTACCACGTCCGGGTTCATCAACAGGTGAAATTCCGCCTTGCTGCTACCGATGGCCTGGTTGTGGGCGCGGCCGTAGCCTACGTTGTCGGTGTTGAGGATGCAGCGGATTGAAAGGCTGGCTTTGTAGCGCGCGCAGACCTGGGCAAGCAGCTCAGGTTCCTGACCGTTGTCGATCAACACTGTATCCAAAAGCAGGCGTTGTTCAGTACGCATGTATTCGCAGGCGTCTTCCAGGCTCGCCAGCAGGGCATTCAGTTGGTCCGGTATGATCCGATAGGTAACAATGGAGACGCACAGCGAAACCGCCTGCTCCGCAGTTCTTGGCGTCATTCGCGGATCGGCACCAATCTGTCACCGAAAGGTGTCCGCACCAGACGCATACCTGGTGGCACCTGATCTTCCGGAATGCGTTCAATATGGAATTGTTGCAAACGTTCTACCCGGGCACGCGAGCGTGCTTCACGGGCTGTTTGTTCTACATCTTGGCCTTGCGCCGCCATTACGGCTGCAGCAAAGGGATTATCCAAACCCGCAGCATTACTCAATTCGTCCGTAGTTATGCCGCGGGAACCCGGATCAAGTTGCGGATCTTGCGGCAGCGGTTGACTGTCCGTGCGTTGAAGGGGCGCGAGTGAAACAAGCGAGAGCAGCACTGTGCTTTCGTCCAAGCAAATAAAGCCTTCCTGACTGGTGGTGCTGCAAGGCTGGCCCTGCGGGAACTGCAGGCGCAGAGTCTTGGGAGTAAGCTCGAGTACCCTGTATCCACTGTATATCGCGAGCTCACCCAGACTGGTCTGCTCGCCGGGCTGCCACTGCACTTCCATGCTGTTGCCAACGGCATCGGTAACAAGGCCCCAGTAGGAGTCACCAAACCGGGCGACGCTGCGCAGACTGAAGCCAGGGCCTGGCTCAAATGGCCCCGGCCCGCTGATGGGGGCAGTAGCCTGGCTGCCTTGCTCCTGACCTTGAGTGGTTTCGAACAAGCTGAGTGTCTGCGCGCCTGCCGGCGCAGTGGCCAGCAGGGTCAGGGTAAGGATTAAAGGCGATAGACGGCTCATTGGTGCATGATATAGGCAATAGCGTCTATGGCGCACCCCCGCTGATACTCCCAATCTGCCGTCCCACCTCATTGGCAGCGGATACCAGCGAATCATTGCTCAAATGGGCATAGCGCTGCGTGGTTTTGGTCTGGGTGTGCCCCAGGATCTTTTGTACTTCATACAGGCTGCGTCCGCCGTTAACCAGGAAGCTGGCAAAGCTGTGACGCAGGTCGTGCACGCGCAGCTCCGGCATGCCAGCTTTTTTGCGGGCGGCATCCCAGGCGTAGAAGAAGTTGGTAAAGGGCTTGCCGGTGACATCGTTGATAAAAACATACTCGTTGTCAGCGTTCTCCCGGAAGGTGGCCAGCAACTCCACTAGCTGGTCCGAGATGGGTATGTAGCGGGCCTTGCCGCTCTTGTTGACTGGAACGGTCCATATCTTGCGGCCAAAATCTAGATGTTCCCATTTAGCTGCGAGCAGCTCACCGCGCCGGGCGCCCGTCAGCAGCAGCATCAACACCATGGTCTTAAGCAGTTTGTTGCGCGAGTCATCCAGTGCCGCCAGCAAGCGCGGCACTTCGTCCCCTTCTAGGTAACGCTCACGCTGGTTGTTCTCTTCAAACAAGGGAATTCCATTCAAAGGGTTTTCGGTGAGACCGTCGGTTTGCCACTTCAGGGCCAGGTTGTACACATACCTGAGCAAGATGATAACTCGATTGGTGCTGCTGGGTTTGTGCTTGTCGTTGTGCCGGTACACGATGTCCAGTACGTGGTTCTTCTTGATCGCATCCATGTGCCGCGCGCCCAGCAATGGCAGGATATGGCGACGCAGCAGGCATTCGTCGGTCACCCAGGAGCGCTTGTAGTTCTTTATATAGGGCATGTACTGGGTTTCAACGAACTCAGCGAGGGTGGGCACACCTTGCTTGTCCCGCTTGTCCTGGAACGGGTCCTGCCCCATGGCCAGTTGGCCTCGGTAGCGGAGCACCAGCTTGCGTACTTTGGCCAAGGCCAGCTCTCTGGCATTGCAGAGCTTGGGTTGGCGGATTTTTCCGTAGCTGTCGACGTAGCGGAAGAAGAAAGTTTTTCTGCCATTGGCATGCACTTCCAGCACCAGGCCACTGGCCACGGTGTCATAGAAGGTGAGCTTGCTGGGGCCGCCGTATTCGCACTGGGCGTGGTTAACAAACTTGGTTGTCAGCTTGGCAGATGCCATCACAACGTCTATAACGTAACACAATGTTTCAATAAAAGAGGCTGCACCTGTAGGTCATGAGTAGGTGTTTTGCTTAAACATAGGGCCTCATGTATATGATATAGATACTTTTTTAATTTTCACTCTCGAAATCTCCAGGCGGTTTCAAGCTGGAAGCCGCAGGCAGCTAGCAGGCAGAAGACACTTTTTTCGTGTAACGCATTGTTACCTATTGTTTTTACTAGACAACTACAATATTAGATTTTCAAAGGACTGGGGGTCGCTTCAGATACGTGAAGGCTCGTCTGTGCTCTTCTTGGGTGAGGAGTCGTCAGACGAGAAGGCGCGGCGTTTTGGTGGACTTTGTGCAGACCTGACACCCGCTGACCGGGTTAAGGTGACCCGGCGTGTTCGCGCGTTTCCTGCCATCGGTAAGGACCTTAGAGTTACGCAAAGTCTGGTAGGTAACCCGCAACCTACTGCGTTTGCCGACGAGATTGTCAGGCTAACTCTTGCCCACAAGGAAGAAGCAGGCATAGAGCTTAGTTTTATCGTTCTTGACCACACGAGGCTCTTTATGTCGGGTGACCCGAATGCGGCTGACGATGTGAGCCAGTTAACCCGTGTGCTGGCCTACATTGCAAACGCGACTCAGGCAGTTGTCGTGCTTATTGCCCATTCACCCAAATCGGCTATGTCCAAGGAAGGAGCCTCCGACGCCAGCGAGATATTTGGCTCCGGTGCATTTACCGACAACACCCGG
>JBIIWP010000042.1:0-24327 GCA_044338855.1 Pseudohongiellaceae bacterium
GACGGAAGTTTACGAAGAAGCCATGGTGCCTTTCACAGCAGGCGACATTACCCAGGAAGAAGCCATTTCGCGTGCGGTGGTGCCGGTGCGCAGCTTCATGCTGGCACAGACCAGGGAAAACGACCTGAACGTTTTCATGGACATGGCAGATTTGCCGGCTACAACGCCCTATGAAGAGGTACAGATGACGGTGCTGGTGCCGGCCTTCATGACCTCGGAACTGAAGACTGCATTTACTATCGGATTTTTGATCTATATCCCATTTGTGATCATAGACCTGGTGGTAGCCAGTGTGCTCATGGCAATGGGTATGATGATGTTGTCCCCCATGATGATTTCGATGCCTTTCAAGTTGATGCTGTTCGTTCTTGCCGACGGCTGGCTGCTGATCATGCAGTCCATCGCTGCAAGTTTTGCGGGGAGCTGATGGAAATAGTTGATGCGCTCGCTGTTGGGCGTGATGCTCTGTGGACCGGTATGTTGCTGGCAGGCCCCCTGTTGTTGCTGATATTGGTAGTGGGTGTGGTGGTTGGTTTGTTCCAGGCGGCCACCTCGATCCAGGAAATGACCTTGAGCTTTGTGCCGAAGCTCGTCTGTCTGGTAGTAGCACTGTTCTTATTCGGAAGCTGGCAGACCGTTGTGTTCATCGACTTTTTTACGCGGCTGCTTGAACTTGCTCCGTCCCTGGTCCAATGATCAATACCGAATTAGCCACTCTCATGAATCTGCTGCAGCAGTTTCTGTGGCCCTTCATCCGCATTGCAGCGTTCCTGCTGGTGTCGCCGCTGTACTCGATCGAGGCCTTTACGGTGAGGCTGCGCATCGCCCTGGCAATGGTTCTGACCTTGTTTGCCCTCGACAATGTGCTGGTTCCCGTGAACGTACCCTTTGATGCCGCCAGTATCGGCGTCATCCTGGGTGAGATACTGATAGGAGCCTTGTTGGGGTTTTCCCTGCAGGTTGTCAACGCATCACTTGCCATCGGTGGTGCTGCCATCGCCAATGCCATGGGCCTGAGTTTTGCCAATATCGTCGATCCTGCACTTGGTAACATCCCGGTGATCTCCCAATTCTTCGTGATCTTTGCCACGCTGATTTTTCTCGGGCTCGATGGCCATCTCCAGCTCATCAGCCTGCTCCTGGAAAGCTTCGTACTGATGCCTGTCGGCGAGTTGCCTGATTTCGGGCGCTGGTACGACGTGCTGGTGCTGTGGTTGCCGGAAATGTTCACATTCGGACTCAGCCTGGCGCTTCCCGTGGCAATCTCGTTGCTGCTGATGAATCTGGGCTTGGGTCTGGTGACCAGGGCCGCGCCTGCCATGAACATTTTTTCCATAGGCTTTCCGGCCCTGCTTCTGTGCGGAATAGTGTTCCTGTTTCTGTCATTGCCCGGCCTCGCGGCAGGTATCGAGATGATGTGGGTACGCAGCCTGGACACTGCAGGAACCCTTTTGGGGAGGTAATGTATGCAGGAAGATGACTCCGGCCAGGAAAAGACTGAAGAACCTACCCAAAAGCGCCTCGACAAGGCGGAGGAAGACGGCCATATCCTGCGATCGCAGGAATTCACCATCGCAATACTCGTGCTGGGTTGTCTGCTGCTGCTGATCACCAAGGGCAAGGACATGGTCGATGGGCTGCTGGAGATGTACAGAATCAACTTCGACTTCACCGGGCAGGCTGAGCAAGACATTATGCGTGAGCATATAGTGCTTTCGCTTGATGCCATTTCTGGAGATCTGCTGTTGTTCCTGTTCAGCAGCATGGGCATGGCCATTGCGGCCAACTTGCTGCTGGGAGGAGTGAAGTTCAACATGAAATCTGTATCCTTCAGGCCGGGCCGGCTCAACCCGTTCAGCGGATTGAAGCGCATCTTCGGTACCCACAGCCTCTACGAGCTGGGGAAAGGCGTACTGAAAACCACGCTTATCCTGGGAGCAACCATTGCGGTCTTCATGCACTATTCCGACCAGCTGTTTTTCCTGGCCCTGCTGCCCGGCAAGCTTGGCATAGCCGCAGCCGGTTCAATTCTGGCGGCAGGAGTATTCCTGATCGCACTCACGCTCATCCTCATCGCTCTGTTCGATGTGCCGTTCAAGATCCGCGAGTTTCGGCAGAAACTGCTGATGACGCGCCAGGAGATCAAGGATGAGTACAAGGAGTCCGAGGGGCGTCCCGAGATACGCCGCCGCATCCGTGAGCGCCAGCGTGAAATTGCATTCAACAAAATGATGAAAGCTGTAGAGAAGGCCGATGTGGTAGTAACCAACCCTGAGCACTTCGCGGTTGCCTTGTCCTATTCTCCAGGAGGGGAGGGTGCGCCCACTGTCCTGGGCAAAGGAGCTGATCACATGGCGTTGCAGATCAGGACAAAGTGCGAAGAGTTGGGCATACCGATTTTTGAAGCGCCAGCGCTGGCTCGCGCTCTGTATTTCACTACTCAAGTCAACGACCAGATCCCCGAGGCCCTGTATCATGCTGTAGCCGAAGTCATTGCCTATGTCTTCAACATGTCGGCGCTGCTGCGCTACGGGAAAGTGCCGCCGAGGCCCAATCCTGCAGTTCCAGACTCCATGATGTTCGATTCTGACGGCAAACCGTTGCCAGACCCGAGGTGATATGAAAGGCCCTGAACATGCCCTTCTGAAAGAAAGCAGTAACGCGTTTCTTGCCAAAGCCGACCACGAGCTTTGTGAGCGCCTCGTCGATTATCTGATTTGTGACCGGAATCCCGCCTACCTGCTGACAGGCAATAATCCGCTGTTGTTGCGTTACTACGCGCGGCTCGTCGCAAACGTGATGCGTGCAGCCGGACACAAGGTCTTCCTGTGCCCTCCACTGTTACACCGGGAGATCCCGCAATTCCTGAGCAGAATTGCCGCAGAAAAAACTGTGGAAGCGGCAATGGAACCTGTTGTCAGCCATAGGCATCTGCTGGTTTTCATGCATACTCCGCGCATAAGGTCTGAAGAGCTGGTGTTGTTGCGGGAAGTGCAACGAAATTTCCAGGGCCTGGGTCTGGCCTATCTGTATCTGGGTACCCCTGATCTGACGATGGAGGCAAGTACCACCACACTCAGCCTGGATGAGGCCGCGGCGAAAGAGCGCCTGGCTCACTTGGAGAGTCCAGCGGCTATCCAGCTTGCTCCGCGCCGGTTGCGACATCTTGGGCGGATCCTGCGCTCATATACTGCGGCAGCCGGGGACGAATAGTTAAATCAGATAGGCATCGTTGCGGCGGTCCTGATCCGTGTGGCCAATGCATACGTCAATTTTACAATGGGAGAGTTGATCATGCGCGGAACCTTGTCACTAGGACTATTTCTTGTTGGTGTGGGATGCGGAGTTTTCGGGATTGCCAGCACCCAGGCAGCCGAAGCGCAGTTCTGTGGAGCGCCTGACGAGCCTAGCCATATTTCTGCGTTCATTCCTGTCATCAAGCAAGGCAACTTTCCTGATTTTGCCAGTACTAATGCCCTGGCTAGAGACCGGCTGGTTTTCCAGTTGAGCGACATGAGCCTGAATCTCTTCAGCGTGAGAGACATGCCCGCTTCCGAGTTGCAGTCTTTGTACACATTTTTCTCCGATTTTTACGATTACATGAGCAATGCAGCGGATGAGGGAATCGGCAATGCGCTATCAGCCAGGATTCCCGCTGAAATTGAGCGGTTATACCGCGAAAAACCGGTTCCCTACCGGAAGATCCGCTTTAGTTTCAGTGATCCGGAGTCAAGCCAGCCGGACCAGTCTCGCTATTTCATGTACGGAACCTACAGCGTGTTGCAGGCAGGGCAGATTTCTCTGACGGTCAGCATTGTAAACAGTGCGCTTGGCGAACAGCGCAGCTTTGCTGCCATCGGTCAGCCAGTTGAGGCGGTGATCGATGTTTCCGCACAAATATTCGATTCATTCCAGGCGCCGGATTCGCCAGACTTCCATGATCCACTGCCGGGTAGAAAGTGGGTGGTGCTGCCGAGCACTCTGGCGGGGGGGATGCTTGAAGCCCGGCGTGCAGCACAGCTGTGCCTGTCACAACAAGCAAGACTGCCCACTCGCGATGAACTCCAAATAGCGTATGCATTCGACGAATACTATTCAGGCGTACAGATCCAGCGACGTGAAGTCTATGTTGTGGTTGATGAAGCGGGGCGGGTGTCCTTGTTCAATATCGAAAGCAATCGCTGCGTTCCCGATGAGGATACCAGTGACGATCGTGGCCTTGTTCTGTGTATTCGTGATGAATGACTGCTCGATCCGTGGTGGTCTGCGCATGCTTGTTGCGCAATGACAGTGGATGTATCCACGCCAATGCAGAAGCAGGCACATATCTTGCTAAGAGCTTTGTATGACTAATCTCCAAATTCATCCATCCGCCCCTCCCGGCCATGACGTAATCCCGGCGCTCAAGCGAGCCAGCAAAGCCACTGGGGTTAATTTCAATTTCCTGGTAAAGCAGGCGCGAACCGAAAGCAGCTTGAATCCGCAGGCACAGGCTCAGACTTCGAGTGCTCGCGGGCTATTTCAGTTCATTGACAGTACGTGGCTGGAAGTAATCGACAAGCACGGCGCCAAGCATGGGCTGGAAGTCGCCGCCAATAGTATAGAAAGAGACGCCAGGGGATTGCCTGTTGTGCGTGATGCGGCGCGACTGGTCGAAATACTTGAATTGCGGGATGACCCTTATATTTCCGGCGTAATGGCCGGCGAGTTGGCAAAAGACAACGCAGCAAAGTTGGAGCAGCAACTAGGTCGTGCAGCCAGGCCTGCAGAGCTTTACATGGCGCATTTTCTGGGTGCTGGCGGGGCAGCTGCATTTCTTGGTGGCTTGCAGGAGAATCCTGATATTGAGGCTTCATACATAGTGCCTGCAGCCGCACGCGCGAACCACGCTGTCTTCTATAGAGAAGGCAGAGCGCTGAGCCTGGATCAGGTTTATGCAAGCTTTGAAGGCAAGTTCCCCGGATCAGCCCAGGTCGCGTCCGGCATCACCGAGAACGGCACTGCCACCATCAGTGAAGTGGCAAGGTTTGCCACAAAAGTGGCAATTGTCCCCATTAAAGCGGCAAGTGTAGCCGCCTTGTCCGACTCGTACCCGGGAGCGGAAAATTCAGGCCAGATCACGGGCGATCCCGGATTCATCGATGCGAACAGTTCGCCGACCGCGACGTCGCACTCCCTTGCAAACCATGTCGCGTTCTTCCGGGATAGGACTTCTTTGCAGCAGTCACCATCCCAGGCGACCTTGTTCGCTCTTCAGTTGATGCAGAGCATGACTCTGCCTGAAGCGGAAGATGGGCCTGCCAAGCGTAACTGGCGCGCGTAGACAACTGGCCCCTTCCTCTTTCGGCACCTGGTAACGTTGCCGCCGTGCAGGATGCCCCCGTTGATTTCGGAGTTGCCTAATTTGGCATCATCTGCTTCGACGGTGTTCCCCCGGACTGGCAAAATCTCCCGGCACAGTGACTCTTGCTGGACTATGTTGCAGGCCTCATTCATCCCAGCAGGGACGCGCGATGGGCGAAGCACTGTATCGCCAGGAAATACTGGAACAACGCTCGCAACGGCTGTGGGGCGAGCTGATCCTAAGCCAGCCGCTGTCGGTCCGCATCCTGGTAATGTCGCTGTGTCTGTTGGTCACGGTGACGCTGGCTTTCCTCACGGCCTCTACCTACACACGCAAGGTCAGTGTGAAGGGCCGGCTGGTGCCGGACCGGGGCGTAATAGAGGTGGCGGCACCACAACGCGGGCTGCTGGTGGAACTGCTGGTGGCGCCTGGTGATCGTGTGGCAGCCGGGCAAGCCCTGTTCCGTCTGCAGCTGGATCATACTCTCGGCATGGATGATGCGCTGACGAGCACTCTGCAGGACAGCCTTGAGCAGCAACGGGCGCAACTCGCGGTGCAGCTGGAGTTGCAGCAGGCGGCGCTGCAGCGCATTACCGCGGATGGCGCGCGCCACGCCGCGCTGTTGCGGCGCAGTGGCGAGTACCTGCAGGTGATGTTGCAGCGCGAGCAGGAGGTGGAAAGTATCCGCCAGCAGGCCCTGCAGCGTGCCACGCTACTGCAACAGAAAGGGCAGCTGGCACGTGCCGATCTTGAAGCCGTGCTGGTGCAGGCCCTGCAGCAACAGCAGGCGCGACAGGATATCGAAGTGCAACTCTTGCAGCAGCAAACCCTTCTGCAGGAACTGGACGCGCGCCAACACCAGTCCCTGACGCAGGGGCACCAGCGTCTGCAGGCCCTGCAGGGCGAACTTGCTGAAGTGCGGCAACGCCTTGCGCGGGTAGCCGCAGAGCAGGTGACGGTGCAGCGTGCTCCGCTGGCGGCACTGGTCAGCGCGGTACACCTGCAGACCGGCATGCAGGCCTCCCCCGAACAGAGTGTGCTGGCGCTGCTGCCAGCCGACTCACGCCTGCACGCAGAATTGCTGGTGCCCAGCGCAGCCATCGGTTTTCTTGGTCAGAACCAGGAGGTGAAGCTGCGCTTCGATGCCTTTCCCTACCAGAAGTTCGGCATGCAGCAGGCTCGGTTGGATGCCGTCATGCAGAGCCCTGAACCCTTACGCCCAGGAGACTCGGCGCCACCGCACTACCGGGTGTTGGCGCATCTCGATCAGCAAAGCGTGATGGCCTATGGTGTCGCGCAACCGCTGATGGCAGGCATGCAGTTCACTGCCGATGTGCTGGTTGATGAACGCAGCTTGCTGGAGTGGTTGCTCGAGCCGCTGTTCAGTATCAGGGGGCGCTCGTGAAGGGTTTGGCTTTGCCCTGGGGCGGTGCGGACCTGCCGGTGGTGTTACAGGCAGAGAACAGCGAGTGTGGCCTCGCGTGTCTGGTGATGGTGCTGCATCATCATGGTTTGCGCACTGACATCAACTCGCTGCGCCGGCGGCGTGGCAGCACGCGCCAGGGCCTCACCTTGAAAGCGCTGATGCACATCGCCGATCTGGAGCAACTTGCCTGCCGGCCCCTGCGGCTGGAGCCGGCTGAGCTGTCGCAACTGCAGTTGCCCGCGATCCTGCACTGGGATCTCAACCATTTCGTGGTGCTGAAGTCCGTGCGCGGCAAGCTGGCGCTGCTGCATGATCCTGCCGTTGGCGAAGTGCGCATGGCGCTCGCGCAATTGGGACGCCATTTCACCGGTGTGGCGCTGGAACTTCTGCCGGCAGCTGGTTTTCAGCCGCGTGACGAAGCGCGTCGCCTGCATCTGCGCGACCTGTGGACGCGCACGCAGGGTTTATGGAGCGCCTTCGCCCAGTTGTTCCTGCTGTCCGCGCTGATCCAGTTGTTTGCACTGGCATTGCCGTTCTACACGCAGTTGTTCATCGATGATGTGCTGGTCAGCCAGGACGTGGCCCTGTTGAAGATCCTCGCGCTGGGCTTCTTCATGGTAGCCGTGGTGCGCAGCGGGACTGAATGGTTGCGTGCGCGGGTCGTGTTGTATCTGGGCAACAGCATCGGCTTCCAGTTTGCAGTGAACGTATGCCGCCACCTGCTGCGGTTGCCGCTGGACTGGTTCCAGAGCCGGCATCTTGGCGACATCCTGTCGCGCTTCGGTTCGCTCAACAACATCCGCGACTTCCTCAGCTCCGGTGTCGTCGAGGTCTGCATCGACGCCTTGATGGTCACGGGCACGCTGGTGCTGATGTTTGTCTACAGCGCGACGCTTACCTGGGTGGCCCTGGTAGCAGTAGTGGTTTACCTGCTGCTGCGGCTGGCGTTACACGGCCGTTTCCGGGCACGCAATGAGGAGCTGATCCATACGGCGGCGCTGGAGAACAGCAACTTCATGGAAAACATCCGCGCCATCCAGGGCATCCGTTTGTTCGGGCGCGAGGCTGATCGGCTGGGCCTGTGGCAGAACCTGTTTGCAGACCGGCTCAACGCCGGGGTGCGGACGCAGCACCTCGGCATCAACCTGCGCCTGGTGCATGGCTTGCTGGTGGGTGGCGAAAACATTGTGCTGATGCTGCTTGGGGGGCTGGCGGTGCTGCGCAACGAGATCTCGATCGGCATGATCATGGCCTACATCAGTTTCAAGGACCAGTTCTACGGCCGCGTGTTCGCACTGCTCGACAAGATCTTCGAGTTCCGTCTGCTCGACCTGCACCTGGCGCGCCTGGCTGACATTGCGCTGGCCGAGCCGGAGCGCCACCTCGATGGCGTCGGCGCGCCACCGCCCGAGGTGTGCCTGAAGGGCGGTCTGGTGCTGGAGGACATTGGCTTTCGCTATTCAGCTGAGTCACCCTGGCTGTTCCGCCATGTGGCGCTGGAGCTTGGCAACGAGGAAGTGGTGGCCATCATCGGCCCCACTGGTTGCGGCAAGTCGACGCTGTTGAAGGTGGTGCTGAGTCTGTTGCAGGCAGAGGAGGGCCGTGTGAGCCTGCACGGCGCTCCGGTGCAGGTCATGGGCTTGCGCGCGTATCGGGAGCGCGTGGCTGCCGTGTTGCAGGACGATGCCCTGCTGAGCGGCAGCATTGCCGACAACATCGCTTTCTTCGATCCGGCGCCGGACCAGGAACGCATCGAGTATGCCGCCAGCCTTGCCGCGCTGGCCAACGACATCCGCATCCTGCCGATGCAGTACAACACGCTGGTGGGCAGCATGGGCGCGGCGTTGTCGGGTGGTCAGGTACAGCGCATCCTGTTGGCCCGCGCCTTGTATCGCCATCCGCGCCTGCTGGTGCTGGACGAAGCGACCAGCCACCTGGACCTGGCCACCGAAAAAGCCGTGAACCAGGCGATTCGCCATCTCAAAATTGCCCGGCTCATCGTGGCACACCGCCCCGACACCATCCTGCTCGCCGACCGCATCTTCGAACTCACCCCCACCGGCCTGCGCCCCGTTCTCCACACCGAAATCCGCACCCGCCTCGAACAGCGCCAGGCCACGCCCACAGTCTTGTCAGTGTGACGACTACTTGAATGCGAGTTGTTCCATTTGCGGGCCTAGTCCTCGAACAAGCGGTCGACGATGTAGCCACTGACGTCGCGGATTTGTTCGGGCGACAGGGCGCCGTTGAAGGTCGGCATGGCGTTGCGGCCCGTGGTCACCACGCTGATGGCGGCGCGGATGTCGGTGAGATTGTTCAGGGGCATGCCGTTGTTGTGGCCACCCATGCCGTCGTCGCCATGGCAGGGCATGCAGGTCTGCTTGAACAGCGCTTCGCCGGCTGCGTAGTCGGGATCGCCTGCGGCGAAGACCACTTCAACGCCAGTAGCGGCTGCACCGGCAGCCAGGCCTGGCACGGTGTCGCCCGGCGTGGTTTCCGGCAGTGTGCCGTCCAGTGCGAACAGCCAGACGCTGTCGCCATGGTGGGAACCCGCGAAGATATTGCCGGCGCTGTAGGCGGCAACGTACTGCTTGCCGTCCTGCTCGAAGGTGGTGACGGAGGCGTTCATGCCGGCGCCGGTCTGGAAGGCCCAGAGCTGGCGACCGGTGTCGATATCGAGTGCGGTCAGGCGGCCGTCGTTGCGGCCCACGAACAGGAGATCACCGGCTGTCGCCATGAAGCCGCTGTAGCAGCTCTCGGGCCAGCGCCACTGCCACACCAGCGTATTGGTGGCCATGTCCAGGGCCGCGATGATGCCGCGCTGCGGCGCGGACACACCGCCGAAGCCGCCGCCCGTGTAAAGCTCGCCCAGATATCCCTCGGGCACTTCGATCTCGTTCTGCACCAGCGTCATCGCCGTTTCCGCTGCGCAGACATACATGATGTTGCGTGTAGGGTCATAGGCACTGGGTGGCCAGTTGGCGCTGCCCGCCGGGCTGGGCTGCACCAGCACCGGCTTGTCGATGCCGAAGGGCGTGAAAATCTTGCCGTCGTTGACGACGTTGGTGCCTTCGTAGGGGATATCGATGGACTGCGGGACGAAAGAATCGCCGATGGGATAGGGCTGCGTGGCGGACGTCAGCTGCTCGGGTTCCTGGGGTACCGGACGTTCCTCGATGCCGACAATGGGCTCGCCGGTAACGCGGTCCAGGATGTAAACCCAGCCGGTCTTGCTGGCCTGCGCCAGTGCCTGCCGCAGCACTCCGTTGTGTTCCATGTCGAACAGGATCACGGGGTTCGGCGCATCGTAGTCCCAGATATCGTGATGTACCTGCTGGAAGTGCCAGCGGTACTCGCCGGAGCTGACATCGAGCGCCACGATGGAGGCGGTAAACAGGTTGTCACCGGCGCGCACGGCACCGTTGTAGTCGGGACCGGGGTTGCCGGTGGAGAAGTACAGCAGGCCCAGCTCGGGATCGACTGCAGGGGTCTGCCAGACGGTGCCGCCGCCGTACTTCCAGGCGTCGCTGTCCTGCGGCCAGGTATCGTGGCCAAAGTCGCCGGGGCCCGGCACGGTGTAGAAGGTCCATAGCTCTGCGCCGGTGTCGGCATCGAAGGCTTTTACCATGCCGCGCACGCCGTATTCGGCGCCGGAGAAACCGGTGATGACCATGCCCTCGTAGTACAGCGGCGCGCTGGTGATGCTGTAACCGTCTTCCCAGCGTGCGGCCTGCGTTTCCCAGGCGATGGCACCAGTGGCCTTGTCGAGTGCGACGAGTTTGGCGTCGAGCTGGCCGACGAATATCTTGTCCTCGCTCATGCCTACGCCGCGACTGGTCCAGCCGCAGCACACGCTCTTGCCCATGCCCTCGGGGAACACGGCTTCGTACTTCCAGGTCTGCGCACCACTGGCGACGTCCAGCGCAAATACGCCATCGTCGCCGGTAACCACATACACCACGCCATCGTCGTACAGTGGTTGCGCTTCTCCGGAATTCCGCGTACCCATGCCGGAACCGTCCAGATGCGCGCGCCACACGCCCTTGAGCTGCGCCACGTTGTCACGGTTGATCTGGTCCAGCGTGGAATAGCGCTGGTTGCCGAGATGCCCGCCATTCGTCAGCCACTCGGCGCCTGGCAACTGCGCCAGGCTCTGCGCCGAGTAGGGATTGCCATCACCAATGGCGGGCGGGGTGGATTCCTGTGCGCAGGCCGTGGTGGCCAGCAACAAGGTGGAAAGCAGGGCGGACAGCAGGGAGAACGAGCAGGGCCGGGTCGGGGTCATGGAGCGTGCCTGTTATTGTGGAAGGGACTGGGCGTGCCGGGATTATAGCGTTTGGAGTAGTATGTGCCAGACCCGCCTTTTACGGTTCCGCCATGCGACGACACCCTCTGTATTTGCTGGTCCTGCTGCTGACCTGGCTGCTGTCACTGCCGGCCTCTGCCCAATTCGCCAGCGGCGTCTGCGTCGATCCTTCCCAGAGCATGCTGTGGGAACTGCGCGGTGGCGGGCTTGCGGAGCAGGGCGTGCAGATCCACCTGCTCGGCTCCATCCACGTCGGCAAGCCAGAGTTCTATCCCCTGCATGCCGAGGTCGAACAGCGCTTCCGCGCCGCCGACCAACTGGTGTTCGAAGTGGATCCGCAGGCCGTCGCTTCGCCGCAGGTCGCCATGCAGATGCAGTTGCGCGGCATGCTGCCCGGTGGCCAGACCCTGCAGGATGTGCTCTCCACTGAAACTCTCGGCACCCTCGAGCAGGTCCTGCAGGGTATCGGCATCCCGATGGACAACTTCATGCAGTTCAAGCCGTGGATGGTGGCACTGCTGCTCACCAACCTGCAGGCCGGCGCACTTGGCTACGACCCGCGCTTCGGCCTCGAGAGCTACCTGATGGGCCAGCGCCAGGCCGATACCCCTGTCCTTGAACTGGAAAGCCTCGAACAACAGCTGGGCATGCTGGAGGCGCTGCACCCGGAAACCTTCCTCGGCTATTCGCTGCAGGAGTACGCCAGCGGCAGCGCCCTTATGGAGAACATGGTGGCCGCGTGGCGTTGCGGCGACAAGGAGACGCTGGAAGGCATCGTGCATGAAGGCGATGCGCAACTCGACGCTGTTGCTCCTGCACAGCGGGCGCATCTGGAGCAGATTTACGACAGTCTCTTCACGCGTCGTAACCTCACCATGGCGGATGGCATCGAAGCGTTTGCGGAGGACGGCAGTGGCTCGTACTTCGTGGTAGTAGGCGCAGGGCATCTTTTGGGTGATGGCAGCGTGGTGGAGTTGCTGCAGCAGCGTGGCTTCGAGGTGGAGCCGGTGCTGCTGGCACCCTGAGTCCCGCGCCTTGCACCGCGCAGCCGAAATCCAGATAATGCGCGCCGCTTCCCGTATCGGTGGTTTCCATGGTCGGGGCGAACGTATACCATCCTCATCCCGACAGCTGGCCAGAGCCCCCAAGGCCTGGCCGCTGCGGCAAGTTTTATGGTATCTCTTGTCGGTCCCCCCGCAATGCCAGGTCGTCAACCCCGCCAGGCCCGGAAGGGAGCAACGGTAGCGACTGCGGCATGTGCCGGGGTGCGGCTGGCAGGAGGTACCTCCCAATATCGAATGGCACCTGAGCCCGTAGGGGTGGACCCGTGTCCACCCGGATTGCTCCACCAGGATCGCAGGATGAGTTACCAGGTACTGGCCCGCAAATGGCGTCCGCGCAATTTCCAGGAAATGGCGGGGCAGGGGCATGTGCTCAAGACGCTCATCAACGCGCTGGACCACAATCGCCTGCACCATGCCTACCTGTTTACCGGCACGCGTGGCGTCGGCAAGACCACCATTGCACGCATCCTCGCGCGCTGCCTCAATTGCGAAAAGGGCATCACGTCCACCCCCTGCGGTGAATGCAGTGCCTGCCGCGAGATCAGCGAAGGCCGTTTCATCGACCTCATCGAAGTGGACGCGGCCTCGCGCACCAAGGTGGAGGACACCCGTGAACTGCTCGACAACGTCCAGTACGCCCCCAGCCGTGGCCGCTTCAAGATCTACCTGATTGACGAAGTGCACATGCTCTCCAACCACAGCTTCAATGCACTGTTGAAGACGCTGGAAGAGCCGCCGCCGCACGTCAAGTTCCTGCTGGCGACCACTGACCCGCAGAAGCTGCCGGTGACCGTACTGTCGCGCTGCCTGCAGTTCAACCTGAAGAACCTCAGTCCCGAGCGCCTCGTTGAGCACCTCAAGCACATCCTGGCTGCCGAAAATATTCCGTTTGAAGAAGGCGCGCTGTGGCAACTGGGTCGCGCTGCGCAGGGTTCCGCGCGTGATTGCCTCACGTTGCTGGATCAGGCCATCGGTTTCTGCGAAGGCAAGCTCACTGATCAGGGCGTCAGTGAATTTCTCGGCAATCTCGACCGCGCCATCATCACAAGTCTGGTGGATGCACTGATCGCGCAGGACGGTGCCGCACTGCTGCAGCAAGTGGCAGAAGCCGCCGAAAATTCGCCCGATTTCGCCGTGATCCTGCTGGAACTGCAGGCCTGGTTGCACCGCGTGGCCATCGCCCAGATAGTGCCAGGCGCCATCGACAACGCCATGGGTGATCGTGAGCAGGTGTTGGCGCATGCCGCCGCACTGCCGGCCGAAGCTGTGCAGCTGTACTACCAGATCGCACTGAAGAGCCGCGAAGATCTGCCTTGGGCCATCGATGCGCGCAGTGGGTTGGAAATGGCGCTGCTGCGCATGCTGGCCTTTACGCCTGCGGGCATTCCCAAGGTCCCGGTGCACCGGCTTGCCGCGACTTCGCCGGCCACGGGCAGCCAGACGCCCGAGCAAAAAAAAAAGCCTCTGAATCCTGAGCCGCTGGTGGTGGCCGCACCAGCCAGCAAGCCCGATGTGCGCCCGCTGCCAACGCGCCCCCCGGCTTTGGCAGACACGGCTGTGCTGCAACCGGTTGCAACTCCGCCAGAGCCTGTAATGCCGGCTGCTCCGGCAAACGCGCAAACGCCCGTTGCAGCGCGCCCCAGCGCCGGCGCAGTCATCCCGCCAAAGGCGCCCACGGCTGACCCGATTGCCCTCGCGGATCTCAAACCGCAGCTGTGGATCAGCCTGTTCCGCCAGCTCGAGCTGAGTGGTGTCACGCGCAGTATTGCCGGCAACACGGTGCTGACGGATGTGACCGGCAACCGCCTGACCCTGGCACTGGATGAACGCAATGGGACGCTCTACAACGAAGAGCAGCGCAAGCGTGTCGAACAGGTGCTCAGCGGCTATTTCGGCGTGCCGATCGAATTGCTCATTACGATTGGCAAGCCCGACGGTGAGACGCCAGCAGCCTACCGGCTGCGCCGCGAGCAGGAACATCGCACTGCCGCAACGCGGGCTTTCCATGAACATCCGGTGGTGCGGCAACTGGTTGGCGAATTTGCCGCCGGGATCCGCAGTGACAGCATTACCCCGCTCGGCGCTCCTGAAGCCTGAGCTGAACGACAACCCCATAGTACGAGGCAACGCCCATGGCCGACATGAAATTACTGCTGCAACAGGCGCAGCGCATGCAGGAGCAACTGCAGAAAGCACAAGCGGAAATCGCCAAACAGACCATCACGGCTGAAGCCGGTGCGGGTCTCGTCAAGGTCACGATGAACGGCAGGCACGAAGTGCAGAAGGTCGAGTTTGATCCGGCGCTGCTGCAGGAAGAGCGGGGCGTAATCGAGGATATCGTCGCTGCCGCGGTGAACGCAGCCGTGAAGAAAGTCGAAGAGCTTAACCGCTCGTCCATGGGCGCCATGGCCTCCGGCCTCAATCTGCCGGAGGGCTTCAAGCTTCCGTTCTGATCACATGCTGCAGTACAGCCCCCTCATACAACAGTTGATCGATGCTTTCCGGCGCCTGCCTGGCGTGGGCGGCAAGTCGGCGCAGCGCATGGTGCTGCATTTCCTGGAACGTGACCGCGAAGGCGGCCGCAAGCTGGCGCAGGCCCTCATCAACGCGATGGACGGCGTGGGCCAGTGCGAGCGCTGCCGCACGCTGTCGGAAACGCCGGTGTGCCAGCTCTGTGCCAATCATGGTCGTGACCACGGCACCGTGTGCGTGGTGGAAACGCCAGCCGATGTGATGGCAGTGGAGCAGACAGCAGCCTATCGTGGTGTTTATTACGTGCTTATGGGTCACTTGTCGCCCATCGACGGTATCGGGCCGGACAACCTCGGCATTCCTGCCCTGTTGCAGCGCGTGCGCGAGGGTGATGTGCGCGAAGTCATCCTCGCCACGAACCCTACGGTGGAGGGAGAGGCCACGGCCTGGTACATCGCCGAGCAACTGCGCCAGCCGTCACTGGAGCAGCGCGGACTCAAAGTCAGTCGGATCGCGCACGGTGTGCCGATGGGCGGGGAACTTGAATACATAGATGGCAGTACGCTGGTGCATTCCCTTGCGGGCCGCCAGTTGATGCAGCAGTCCAGCAGTCGCAAGACGGATCGATCCGATCCGGTGGAGAAGTAACATGAGTTCGATTGCCCTGAAACCGCCAGTGGATTTCCACTACGTCGAGAATGATGCCGCATTGGCTGCCTGCTGCTCGCGCTGGCAGAGCGCGCCGGCGCTGGCGCTCGACACCGAATTCATGCGTGTTACCACGTTCTATCCCGCTGCCGCGCTGTTTCAGGTGAGCGATGGCAGCGGGATCACCCTGGTCGACCCGCTCGGTATCACCGACTGGGCACCATTCAAGGCGCTGCTGGTGGATTCCGGCATCGTGAAGATCCTGCATTCCTGCTCGGAGGACTTGCTGGTGTTTCTCAACAGCCTGCAGGTACTGCCAGCACCGCTGTTTGATACCCAGGTGGCCGCCAGCATGCTCGAACACGGGCTCTCCGTGAGCTACCAGAACATGGTCAAGCACTACTTTGGCGTGGAGCTGCCCAAGGCTGAAACGCGCTCCGACTGGCTGCAGCGGCCGCTGACACCGGAACAACGCGAGTACGCCGCGCTTGACGTGGCCTATCTGCACCAGATCTGGGACCTGCAGTGCCTGCAGCTCGAACAGCTCGGCCGCAGCGGCTGGATGCGCGAGGAATGTACGCGCCTTGCAGACACCTATGCCGAAGAGATCAGCGGTGACTTCAGCGACCATTACCGCGATTTCGGCGCTGCCTGGCAGCTGGGGCCACAGCAGCTTGCCGCGCTGCAGAAACTCGCTGAATGGCGCGAGCGGCGCGCGCGGCATCGCAACAAGCCGCGCAGCTGGATCGTCAAGGACACTGCACTGTTGACCATGGCGCAGGGCATGGTCTCCAGCAAGGCACAGCTGGCACTGATTCCTGACATCAGCGACAACTTCATCCGCTTCGAGGGAGAGCAGGTGCTCGCTTCGATAGAGGAAGCGCGGCTACTCAACGAAGCCGAGTGCCCGCCGCCGCTGCCGAAGCCCTTTTCGCAGGGGCAGAAGAACCGCCTGCGCAAGGCACGCGAGCTCATTGAAGCCAAGGCCACCGAACTGGGTGTGTCGCCGGAATTCCTTGGCCGCAAGCGCACCCTGCATGCACTGTTCTACGCGCTCAATGAACAGGGTGAAGTGGACAGTTCGCGGCTGCCACGGGAGCTGCTGGGCTGGCGCGAGCCATTGATCCTCAATGAATTGATCGGAGTGCTGCAGCCTTGAGCAACGTAGAACCGGTACAGTGCACCATTTACCGCTGCAGCCGCGAACCGGAGATGTATGTCTACGTCGATCGCGCTGTTGGCCTTGAACGGGTGCCAGACGACCTGCAGCGTCGTGCCGGCAAACTCAGCGAAGTCATGACGATCGAGCTGGGGTCGCAGCGCAAGCTGGCGCGCGTGAAAGCCCGGGACGTACTGGCAGCCATTGCTGCGCAGGGTTACTACCTGCAACTGCCGCCCGACCTGCAGCCCGCCCAGTTCACGATGGGGGAGTAAACGATGAGTGAGCGTCCTTTCTGGGAAACCAAAACACTGCAGGAGATGACAGCACCGGAGTGGGAATCGCTCTGTGACGGCTGCGCCAAGTGCTGCCTCATCAAGCTGGAAGATGAGGAAACCAAACTGATCCAGTTCACGCGCGTAGTCTGCCAGTACCTGGACCAGAAGAAGTGCCGCTGCACCGTATACGAGAAGCGCCGCAAACTCGTTCCAACCTGTCTGAAGCTGCGTCCGGATGAGCTCGACACCCTCTACTGGATGCCCTCCAGCTGCGCCTATCGCCTGCTGCACGAAGGCAAGTCACTGCCCATATGGCATCCACTCATCGCCGGCAACCGCAAGGCCATGATCGACAGTGGCAACACCGTGACAGGCAAGGTCATCTCGGAGGAATATGTGCATGACGAAGAACTCGAAGACCACATCGTGCATTGGGTGAACTGACATGGAACCAGGTGATTACACGACGGCGTGGGTGGTCTATGGTCTGGCCGGCATCGTGCTGGCCTGGCTCGCGTGGGCCCAACTGCGCAAGTTGCGGCCGCGCGAACTGGGCTGGCTGCTGCAGTGCTGGTTCATGGCGCTGATGTTCACGCCCTGGGAAGTGGAAGAGGGTGGCCCGGTACAGGCACCGGCACTGATCATCTTCGTGATGGATGCGATCACCGTAAGCCGTGAATCGGCCATCCGGGCGCTGATCCCGCTGGTGATAGCGCTGCTGGGAGGCGTGGTACTGACGCTGGCACTCAGCGTGGGCTACCGCCTGCTGCGCCGCCGCAAGGCCCAGGCGGCGGAAGCTGCCGCCAACACCGGGGCCTGAGCCAGCCGGCCTACTCGCCCTTGCCCAACAACTCATACTTGCGCAGATAGCCGCGCAGCTGGTCGTAGGTAAGGTCCAGCAGTTTTGCGGCGCGGCGCTGGTTGAACTGCGCCTGTGCCAGAGCCTCTCGCAGCAGCCTGATTTCGTAGTCCTGTACCTGCTGCTTGAAGCCGCCTGCCGCCAGTTTTACCTCAATGTCGCTCTCGCCACGTGCGCCTTGCACGGGGGTTGCTGCGCGCGTTGAGGCAAGAGGGCGCCACGGTGAGGCGAAGGGGTCGAACACCACGTCCTTTACCTGCTGGTCCGGATCTTCGCATTGGTAGACGCAGCGCTCCACCACGTTCTTCAATTCGCGCACGTTGCCCGGCCAGCGGTATTCCAGCAGTGCCTTTGCCGCCGCCTTGCTGAAGCCCGGAAAGTAATCGCGGCCCAGTTCCTTCACCATGTTGATCGCGAAGTGTCGCGCGAGAATGGGGATGTCTTCGAGCCGCTCGCGCAGCGGCGGCAGTGTGATGACGTCGAAGGCGAGGCGGTCCAGCAGGTCCTCGCGGAATTTGCCGTCGGCCGCGAGTTGCGGCAGGTCTACGTTGGTGGCGGCGACGAGTCGCACGTTGACCCGCAGGGGGCGGGTGCCACCGAGGCGCTCGATCTCGCCATACTCGGTTACGCGCAGGATCTTTTCCTGCACGGCCATCGAGGTATTGGCGAGTTCGTCGAGGAACAGGGTGCCGTTGTCGGCGCGTTCGAAATAGCCCTTCTGCTGCCGGGTGGCGCCCGTGAAGGCACCGATTTCATGGCCGAACAGCTGGGATTCCAGCAGGCTGTCGGTGAAGGCCGCGCAGTTGAGCTTGAGGAATTCCTGGTCCCAGCGTCGCGACAGGTAGTGCAGGCGCGCCGCCACCAGTTCCTTGCCGGTGCCGCGCTCACCGATGATCAGCACGGGCTTGCTGAGTGGCGCCAGGCGCGAAATGTGCTCCTGCATCAGCAGGAAGGTGGAGGACTCTCCCAGCATGCGGTCGGCTTCAGTGGACTGCGCCATGGGGCGATTCCTGATCTTGGGTGCCGGGGAGTGTACGAGTCGGTGAAAAATACCACAAGTTGGCGTAACGCCAAATGAGGCCAAGCTATGGGCATGTCGGTCTCGCGTAAATAATTCAGTAAAAACAATAATATGGTGGTTTTTACAAAGTTGGCACAAGCCCTGCTAGGTCGGATGCAAGGACAGAATTTCCGGTAATCCAGCATTCTGGACGGATACAACCAGCATCAAGTGAGGGGCAGACATGAGCATTTTTTCGCGACTGAGCGACATCATCAATTCCAACATCACCTCCCTGCTGGACAAAGCCGAGGATCCCGCCAAGATGATCCGGCTGGTGATCCAGGAGATGGAGGAAACCCTGGTAGAGGTGCGCAGCAGCACCGCCAAGATCATTGCCGACAAGAAGGAACTGGCCCGTCGCAACGAGAAGTTTGCGCGCCAGGCCAACGACTGGCAGCAGAAGGCCGAACTGGCCCTGAGCAAGGGCCGGGAAGACCTGGCCAAGGCCGCCCTTGTCGAGAAGTCCTCGGTGAGCGACCTGATCGATCTGGTGAAGGACGACATGCTCAAGCTCGACGAGAGCCTCGACAAGCTGACGAAGGAAATCGGGCAGTTGCAGGCCAAGCTGAACGACGCGCGTTCGCGCCAGAAGACGATCCTGCTGCGCCACAGCGCCACGCAGTCGCGTCGCGCCGTCAACTCGCAGCTCAACAACGGCAGCATCGACCAGGTCATCAGCCGCTTCGAGCATTACGAGCGCAAGATCGACCAGATGGAAAGCGAGATCGAGGCCGATGGGCTCGCCCGCAGCGGCATTGCCGCCGAGTTCGCCGCTCTGGAGAAGGACGGCAAGATCGAGCAGGAGCTCGAGGCGCTGAAGGCAAAGCTGGACCAGAACAAGTAATCATCGACAACGTCACCAGACCATCAAGGCAAGCATATGGCAGGATTCATCAGCAGCCTCACGGGACTGCTCTTCGTCTGCATCCCGATCGTGTGGATCGTGATGCACTACCGCTCCGAGGGAAACGCCGGCAGCGGCCTCAAGGACGAGGAGTCGCAGCAGCTCCACGAGCTGCTGCGCGTCACTGACAACATGGCCGAGCGCATCAAGACGCTCGAGTCCATCCTCGACTCGGAGTACGCGGACTGGAGGGAGCGCAATGACAAGGAATAGCCGCACGCTGCAGCTCGACCACGCCAACAAGAAGTTTCTTGGTGTCTGCGCGGGCATCGCCAATTATCTGGACGTGAAGCCGTGGTCGGCGCGCCTCGTGTTCATCGGTTGCTGCATCTTCGGTGGCTGGTTCCTGATCCCGCTGTATTTTGCGGTATGGTTCCTGCTGGACGATGCCTCCAGCCCGTTGCGCTCGTCGCTTGCCGACAACCTGGCCGTGAAGCATTTCCGCACCGTGGACTACAAGAAGCCGCTTTACCGCAACACCCGCGAGGCCAAGTGGCTGGGCATCTGCGCAGGCATTGCCGACTACCTGGAAGTCAGCGCTTTCGCGGTACGTCTGGTGTTCCTGCTGCTGGTCTTTACCACCGGGGGCCTTCCGCTGTTGTTCTACTTCGCCGCATGGTTGGTCCTGGATGTACGTCCGGAGCGTTCAGCGCCAGCGGCGGGAGTGGCGGACGAGGAATTCCATTCCAGGCGGCGCGAGATCAAGTACTGCGCACGCAAACTGGCCAGCCTGCAGGAACGCCTGGCACGCATGGAAGCTTATGTGACCTCGAGTCGTTTCAGGCTGCACCGCGAGTTCAGGAATATCTCCTGAGGGGGGATCCATAGCTGGAAAGGACCACGGCTATCCCCGGTTCCAGTGGGGGCCGTAGACAGCCAGAAAATAGTTCCTGAATGAAACAAAATGTACTAAAGTTGTGCCGTCCGTTTCCAAAAAAAGCCAGCAAGCCAATGATTTCAATAATTGTTTACCTGTTGGGGGTCGTTGTGTTGATCCTCCATTTCACCAAATTCCTCGCACGTCGCAACCTGGATTGGGTGGTTCTGGTCGCCCCGGTCGCCATCTTTGCGGTCAACATCCTGGACTATCTCAAGATACTCTGAGAGTTGAAGGAATCCAGTTTCCTGTTCGAGCGCCAGGCCTCGTGCCAGGGCGATTTCTTGTGACGGTCCAGATCGCGGCATTCGCAGGCTTCAGCCTTGTCGATGTGTGAGCACGGCTTTCTGCAGTGCCCCGCGCCCCATGCTATATACTGCGCCCTTTTTTTCGACCAAGCCCTATTCGAGCAACCCCTTATGCAGCGCGTGCAACGCGAATGCCTGGCCTGCGGGATGCCGGCCGACTGTGGCCGCCTGCATCTCGAGGATCTGCCACTCCGGCTCCAGTGCCTCAAGTGCGACAGTGATCTCTTCGCACAAAGCGATGGCTCTTGCCTGACGCGTGACATTGCCCATGGCCACGAAACCGTGCCGCAAGCCCTGCGCAAACTGGATGTAGCGCTGCTCGAAGCCTGGCGCTCACCGGCACGCGAGCTGCGCCTCATCGTGGGCGGCGGCGTTATCCGTCGCGAAGTGCTGGGGCAGTTGCATCACTATCAGAGCTGCGGCTACCTGCTGGATTACGCGGAAGAGAGCCCCAATCATGGTGCTGTTCTCGTGAACATCCGCTCGCAGTGATGAACACATCGATCCCGCTGACCATTGCCTATCCGCCGCAGTTGCCCGTCAGTGGCCGCATTGACGAGTTGCGCGCGCTGCTGGACAAGCACCAGGTGCTGATCGTGGCTGGTGAAACCGGTTCCGGTAAAACCACCCAGTTGCCGAAGCTGTGCCTGGAACTGGGGCGAGGCAGCAAGGGTCTGATTGGCCACACACAGCCACGCCGGCTTGCGGCCCATGCTGTGGCCCAGCGCCTCGCGGAGGAGCTGGCGGTGCCGCCGGGCACAGTAGTGGGTTATCAGGTGCGCTTCACTGACACGAGTTCTGAACACACGCGCATCAAGGTGATGACGGACGGTATCCTGCTGGCGGAGACGCGCAACGATCCACAACTGCGCCGCTACGACACCATCATCATCGACGAGGCGCATGAGCGCTCGCTCAACATCGACTTCCTGCTGGGCTATCTCAAGCGCCTGCTGCCGAAGCGCCCCGACCTCAAGCTCGTCATTACCTCTGCCACCATCGATGTGCAGAAATTCTCGGCGCACTTCAACCATGCGCCCATCGTCGAGGTGTCTGGCCGCACGTATCCCGTGGATATCCTCTACCGCCCGCCGATGGAGCAGGAAGAACCGCTGGAGTTGGGGGAGCAGGTGCTGGCCGCCTTCGAGGAAATTCGTCAGCTGGAACGTAAACAGCGCCCCGCCTTCCGCGACGTGCTGGTGTTCCTCAGTGGCGAGCGCGAAATCCGTGACACCGCCGAGGTACTGCGCAAGCAGAACATTCCGGACCTCGAAATATTGCCGTTGTATGCGCGTCTCAGTGCGAAAGAGCAGCAGCGCGTATTCGCCGCGCATGCCGGACGTCGTATCGTACTGACCACCAACGTGGCCGAGACCTCACTGACCGTGCCTGGCATCGGCTACGTGATCGACAGTGGCACGGCGCGCATCAGCCGCTACAGTGTGCGCAGCAAGATCCAGCGCCTGCCGGTGGAAGCGATCTCCAAGGCCAGCGCCAACCAGCGTTCCGGTCGCTGCGGTCGCCTCGGTCCCGGTGTCTGTATCCGCCTCTATGGCGAAGAGGACTTCAACAACCGTCCCGACTTCACCGATACCGAGATTACCCGTACAAACCTCGCGTCGGTCATCCTGCAGATGCTGGCGCTGCGTCTCGGCGACATCAGCCGCTTTCCGTTTCTTGAAGCGCCCGACCCGCGCGCGGTGCGCGACGGTTTCCGCCTGCTGGAGGAATTGCAGGCAGTGGATGCGAAGGGCCTGCTGACGCCCATCGGTCGCATCATGGCGCGCTTGCCGGTGGATCCGCGGCTCGCCCGCGTACTCGTCGAGGCGGCACAGCTGGGCTGCCTGCAGGAAGCTCTCGTCATCGTCAGCGCGCTTGGCATCCAGGACCCGCGCGAGCGGCCACTGGAAAAGCAGCAGGCGGCGGACGAGGCGCACCGGCGCTTCAATCATCCGGAATCAGATTTCTGCAGCTGGTTGGCGCTCTGGCACTTTTATGAGGAACAGCGCCAGGCGCTCAACAGCAATCAGTTGCGCCGCTTCTGCCTGAAAGAATTCCTGTCGTGGATGCGTATGCGCGAGTGGCGTGAAGTGCATCGCCAGTTGCTGCTCCTGTGTCAGGAGCTGAAGCTGACCTTGAACCGCACGCCGGCCGACTATGATGCCATCCACAAGGCCCTGCTGAGCGGCTTCATCAGCCAGGTGGCGCAGCGGCTGGAGGAGGGCGGCTACCTCGGTGCGCGCACGCGCAAGTACCAGATGTTTCCGGGCTCCACGCTGCATCGTAAAGCGACCAAGTGGATACTCTCGGCAGAGTTGATCGAAACCCGCCAGCTCTATGCGCGCAGCAACGCGCGCGTGGACCCCGAGTGGATCGAGCAGCAGGGCCGGCACTTGCTGAAACACGATTACTACGAACCGCATTGGCAGCGGCGCCGCGGCCAGGTCATGGGCAAGGAAAGGGTCTCGTTGTACGGACTGGTGCTGGCTGACAACCGACCCGTTGCGTATGCCCGCGTGGACCCTGTGGCGGCCCGCGAGATATTCCTGCGCGAAGGCCTTGCCCTCCTGCAAGTGGATACGCGGGTGCCGTTTCATGCGCACAACCGCAAGCTGGTCGAGCGCATTCAGGCATTGGAGGAGCGCAGCCGTCGTCGCGACATCCTCGTCGATGAGACGGTGGTCTATGCGTTCTATGACAGCCGCCTGCCGGCCGACGTGGTGGACGTGGCAAGTCTGGAGAAGTGGTATCGGACACAGCCGCGTGAGGTGCAGGACGGCCTCAAGCTCAGCGAGGCCGACCTTGTGAACCAGCAGGCCGCGCCGGTGGATGCCGCACAGTATCCGCAGCAACTGCAGATGGATGCGCTGAAGCTGTCACTGGATTACGTGTTCGATCCCGGCAAGAGCAGCGATGGTGTCTCGGTGGAGGTGCCGATCACGGCACTGAAGCAACTGCGCGAGGATGAACTGGACTGGCTGGTACCAGGCCTGCTGCGCGAGAAATGTATTGCGCTGATCAAGGCGCTGCCCAAGGGTCTGCGCAAGCACTTTGTGCCGGTGCCGGATGTGGTGGAGAAGATACTGCCGCAGCTCAAGCGGGAGGACGGCAGCCTGCAGCAGGCACTGGCGCGCCAACTGTTGAGGCTGACGATGGTGCAGTTGCCTGCCGATTGCTGGGAGGCCGTGCCGTTGCCGGAGCATCTGCGCATGAACATCAAGGTGGTGGACGAGCAGGGCAAGCTCATCAGCAGTGGTCGCGACCTGCAGTTGCTGAAGGAGCAGCTCGGTGCCCTGGTGCAGGCCAGCATCAGCCGCGCCGGGCAGCACAGCATGGAGCAGCAAGGCTTGACCGGCTGGACCTTCGGAGACCTGCCTGAGGTCACCGAAGTGAAGGCCGATCGGTTGCGCGTGAAGGCCTGGCCGGCGCTGCAGGACCTCGGTGACAGCGTGAACCTGGTACTGCTCGATTCGGAGTACCGCGCGCGCCTTGCCAGTATCGGTGGTGTCACCCGCTTGCTGATGCTCGCCAGCAAACAGCAAGTACGCTACCTCGAGAAGCACCTGCTGCAGAACCCGGCCAATCTGCATGCCCTGCGCAGCCTCGGGCCGCGTGAACA
>JBIIWP010000025.1:0-30786 GCA_044338855.1 Pseudohongiellaceae bacterium
GCTGCAGCAGCTCATCGCGCGGACCTGGGTTATCGCCTTTGGTCTCGACACCGCACTGCCGCGCAGCGAGTTGGCTTTCCAGCAGTTGCTGGAGAAGGGCAAGCCCGAGGTGGTAGGCGTGGCAGACCGGCTCGAAGCGCTGTTGTGCCGCGTCCTGGCACAGCGCCTCGCCCTGCAGCAGCGTCTGCAGCGGGGCTTCTCGGCCCCGGCCGATCTGCTGTTCCGCCAGGACGTCCAGCAGCAGCTCGATCAGCTGGTACACCCTGACTTTCTGCAGTTCACGCCCTGGCTGCAACTGCAGCAGTTGCCACGGTTCCTGCAGGCCATCGAGCAGCGCATGGAAAAGTACGGTACTCAAAAGGCCCGCGATGAGCAGGCCACACGGCAGTTGCAGTTGCTCTGGCAGCGCTATGCCGAGCGCAAGGCCTGGTGCGACCGGCACGAGCGCGCCAACGAGGCGCTCGAGGAGTATCGCTGGCTGCTGGAGGAATTGCGGGTATCGCTGTTCGCCCAGGCACTGGGAATCCGCGTACCGGTTTCCGACAAGCGTCTGCAAAAGTTCTGGCAGGAAAATGTCGCCTGAACGAGGCCTTTTTGCGCCACTTCCCTTAGAATAGGCCACGCGACAGCGGTTACAGTCCGCATCGAGGAACCCCGGCAATGTCATCCGCGTTGCCGTCGACTGAACTGCCAAAACCGGTATCAGGAAGCTGCTAGTGAACACGCCAAACTGCGCAAACCTGCAAGGAGCAAGCATGTGCATGCACGAGCGGCGCTCGCTGGCCGCGCGTTGGCCGGTGTTGCTTGCCGTTGGCCTCATGTGCGCCGTATTGATGGCTATCACCAGCACCAAGGCCGCAGCCCAGCCGGCCCTGGACCCCTGGCAGTCCTTCAATCGCCCCGTTTACCACTTCAACAAGTTCTTCGACCGCTTGTTCATCCGCCCCATCGGCATCGTCTACCGCGACCATCTGCCCATGCCGGCGAAGATCGGGGTGCGCAACTTCTTCGACAACCTCGACGACATCAATGTCGTGGTCAATGACGTGCTGCAGTTGAAATTCGTCCAGGCGCTGGGTGATTCGTGCCGCTTCCTCGTCAACAGCACCGTGGGTATGGGCGGCTTGCTGGATCCCGGTTCATCGTTGGGCCTTATCAAGCACTACGAAGACTTCGGTCAGACGCTCGGTTACTGGGGCGTGGGCGATGGTGGTTACCTGATACTGCCTGTTCTCGGCTCCAGCACGCTGCGTGATGCCGTGGGCACCATTCCCGACCTGGCACTGAATCCGCTGCGCGTTGTGGCTGACCGCAAGGCGCGAGTGGGTCTTGTGGTGCTCGACATGGTCGACACGCGTGCCTCGTATTTTGCCGCCGAGTCCATGATCCGCGGCGATGAGTACATATTCGTGCGCAACGCCTACATGCAGCGCCGTGAATACCTCGTGCTGGACGGCCAGGTGGTCGATGATTTTGATGATTTCTGAATCGGCGCTGAACCGGAAACATCCAGTGCAGACAACGGGTTGCAGACACAGGGCAACGGGAGTAAGGTGCGGCCTGTATCGGGAGAAACGGGTCAGGGCATGCAGTATCAGGTGTTGTACCAGGTGTTGCCCGGCTGAATCATCATGAAATCGGGAATCTGCTTGAGCGACGACGCCACCATCCTCGTCATTGAAGATGATGATGCCGTGCGCGCGACAATTAACACGGCGCTGCGCAACCTCGACTTCCATGTCGTGCTGGCTCGCACCCCACAGGAAGGCCTTGAGCGCTTCCATGCCTGCAGCCCCGTGCTCGTCATCTTCGACATTCATACGCCTGCTGCCGATCATTTCGACGTACTGCGCCAGTTTTTTGACCTGGCGCCGGACCTGCCCGTTATCGTGCTGGCCGAGCGAGGCAACAGCGACGACCTCATCACGGCCCTGCGTCTGGGCGTGAGCGATTACCTGATCCTGCCTTTGGCGGACACCGCCATGCTCGAGCACTCCATCAACAGCACGATGCGTCGTGCGCGCCTGATGGAAGAGAACAGCCGCATCCGCAAAAAGCTCGCGCTGATCAACGACGAACTCGAACGCCGTATCGAGATCTTCCAGCAGGACCAGCAAGCTGGACGTCACGTCCAGATCAACATGATGCCGATACCGCCCAAGGACATCGGAGGTTTCCACTTCAACCACAAGGTGGTGCCTTCGCTGTACCTCAGTGGCGATACCGTGGACTACAAGCCGGTATCGCGTCACCAGACGCTGTTCTACATCGCCGACGTGTCCGGCCATGGTTCATCGTCGGCATTCATCACGATCCTGCTGCGCTTCCGCATCGAGCAGATGCGCTGGGAAAACCTGCGCGGCCGTTTCGAAGGCGAGTTCACACCCAGCCACATCCTCAGCCTGCTGAATCGCGATCTGCTGGAGTCTGGGCTCGACAAACACATCACCGTATTCATGGGCATCCTCGACGATCGCGACAACAGCCTGCGCTACAGTGTGGCGGGACACCACCCCTTGCCGGTACTCTATCGCTTGGGCAAGGCGGCACCGATCCCGGTGGCTCGCAGCAGCTTCCCTATCGGTCTGTTTGGCGGCGCCACCTTCTTCGACGAGAGTCTGACGCTGGATCCGGACTTCGCCTTGATCCTGTTTTCGGACGGCATCCTGGAGTCGCTCAAGCAGGGCGACATGCAAGCCAAGGAGGACTACCTCTGTGAAGTGGTAGAGGGTTGCAAGGGGGAGTTCTCCTGCCTCAAGGAACGTCTCGTATTGAACAAATCAGCCAATGTTCCCGATGACATTGCAGTAATGAGTGTGACCTACGCATCATGAGTTCCGGCAAGATACTGGCAGCGGATTACAAGCACATGGCCCTGCTGAAGTTTGTGGGTGATGTGCGCGTGCTCATGAGTTCCACCCTGGACAGCTACTGCCAGGGGCTGTATCGCCGTGCCACCCTCGACGCGATGGTGGTGGATCTCAGCGAGACTACCGGTATCGACAGTACCGCGCTGGGCTTGCTGGCCAAGATGGCGATCCAGTTACGTAACCGTTTCAACGTGATTCCCACCATCGTTTCACCCAATCCCGATATCACGCGCATCCTGCGCAGCATGAGCTTTGACGTCATCTTCAACATCGTAGCGAGTCGCAGCGCTGCTGATACGAGATACCAGGAGCTCAAGCAGCAGAGGGAGTCAGAGGACAGCGTGCGCGAAAAAGTGATCGACGCGCACCTCACGCTGATGACTCTCAGCGAAGAAAACCGCCTCGAGTTCCAGGACCTCGTCCAAAGCCTTAAAAGCCAATCGTAGGGGCGGGCTCCCGACCCTACGCGGGCTTGGTGGCGTGTTTGGTCTGGATGAAATCCTTGTGGGACATGTAGAGCAGGTCCGACACCTTGCGGATCGTGTACTCCTCGTAGCGGTCGATGCGTCCGTCGGCCCAAGCCACGCGCCAAAGGTTGCCCAGCAGCTGTACCTTTGCGGGATAGTCGTAGTGCTCGTTGAACAGTGACGTGAACTGGTAGAGCGAGGTGGCGTTGGCCTTTTCTGCGTGGGCCAATTGCCACAGCTCCTGCAACTCTGCATCCGTCAGCGCATAGCACTTGCGCAGGATGGCTTCGAGGGTGCGGTGCTCGGCATCGCTGAACTCGTGGTCGGCATGCGCCAGTTCCAGCAGCAATGCAGCGCTGGCCAGTTGCAGCCGATGTTCTGCATGTTGCGGGGTTTCCTGCGCAACCGGTTTCAGGCAGGTCTCGAAAAAGCGGGTAAGGCTGGCAATCATTTCAGTCAGTCTCTTGCAGTGTGGAGCAATCGGCGACAAGCGCCACGGCGGCATGCAGCACCTCCAGGCCGGCACCCTTGCGATGTGCCTGCTCGCTGAGGTGGCGGCGGAAGCGCTTGCCGCCCGCGACGCCCTGGAACAAGCCCAGCACATGGCGGGTCAGGTGCTGTAGCTGGGCCCCTTGTTGCAGCTGCTGTTCCGCGTAAGGGTAAAAGGCTTCGATCACCTCAAAGCGGGTCGCGTAGCGCGGGGTATCGCCGAACAGGGTGCTGTCCACGCCATGCAGCAGCCACGGGTTGTGGTAGGCCTCGCGCCCCAGCATCACACCGTCGACGAGGGCCAGCTGTGCGGCGCATTCGTCCAGCGTGCGGATGCCGCCATTGATGGTGATGTCGAGCTCCGGATACTGCTCTTTTGCGCGATGCACGCGTGGGTAGTTCAATGGCGGAATCTCGCGGTTTTCCTTGGGGCTCAGGCCCTGCAGCAATGCAATGCGGGCATGAATGATGAAACTGCGGCATCCGGCGGCGGCCACTGTCGCGATGAACGCGTCCAGATACTCCTGCGAGTCCAGTGCATCGATGCCGATGCGGCATTTGACCGTGACCGGGATATCCACGGCGTCCTGCATTGCCTTGATGCAGTCGGCAACGAGGCCGGGTTCGGCCATCAGGCAGGCGCCCATCCTGTAGTGTTGTACCCGGTCGCTGGGACAGCCTACGTTGAGGTTGATTTCCCGGTAGCCGGCGCTCTGTCCCAGTCGGCTGCAGGCAGCGAGCTCAGCGGGGTTGCTGCCACCCAACTGCAGCGCCAGAGGCTGCTCGGCCGCGTCAAAACCCAGCAGACGGTGCGTATCACCGTGCAACAAGGCGCCAGTGCTCACCATTTCGGTGTACAGCAGGGCATGGCGGCTCAACAGGCGCAGGAAGTACCGGCAGTGCCGGTCCGTCCAGTCCATCATGGGGGCCACGCAAAACCGGTGTGAAAGCAAAGTGGGGGAGCTCGGGTCTATCATTCCGGCATTATACGCGAGCCCCCGGGCCACGACTTGGACGCTGTGCCTGTGATCCCTGCAGGGGATGCACCTGGGGCGGTTTGTCACTCTCCTGGAATTCGTGTAAGTTGCCACCACTTTTCATCGCCAGACCAGATTTTTCACCACCAGCCCATTACCCAAACTATCGTCCAAACGTACCGGGAGTTTCCACCTCATGACTGCAATGAAAAAGATTTCCGCCATTGGCCTGCTGCTGGCCGGCGTGGCTACCCAGCCCCTGTTTGCCGCCGACTATGTTATCGACGGCAGCGGTGCCGGCATGCACAGCTCCGTTAACTTTCGCGCCAGCCACGTGGGTATCAGCTCCCTGTGGGGCCGCTTCAATGACATCTCCGGCACCTTCAGCTATGACGGCGCCAACATTGCGGCCTCCAGCATCAATGTGAAGATCAACCCGGCCAGCCTCGATACCAACCATGAGCAGCGCGATGCCCACCTGAGCTCGGCCGATTACCTCGATGTGGCCAAGTTCCCGGAAGCGGGCTTTGTCAGCACGGCCGTGCACGATATGGGCGACGGCAAGCTGCATGTATTCGGCAACTTCACGCTGCACGGCGTGACCAAGGAAATCGATTTCATGGCAGTACGCACTGGTGAAGGCGAAACTCCCTTTGGTGATTACCGCGTGGGCTTCGATGCCGAAGCTACCCTCAACACCGCCGACTTCGGCATCAATGCCGGTGAGCTGACCCTGATGCTGGCAATCGAAGGCATCCGCCAGTAACACCAGTCCTGCGCAGTCCCCAAAAGGCCGGTCTCGTACCGGCCTTTTTTATGGTTCTTCGCAGAATCCGGGGGTGGCTTTGATTGACAGCTTGGCCTGGCCTTTCTTGGCAGCATGGCTTGTTTGGCGTCAGAGAATGACGTCCATGAGCTGGCTGCAGGGAAAGGCCGCGGTTGTCTCTGGTGTAGGGGCTGGCGTCTGTGGGGGCAGTGAGCGGGCTGGGGCGCGTCTGCCGCAGCGCTGTAGTTGGCATCCCCCGCCGCCAGCCACGGCCCGGCACCCGAGCACCACAGCCCAGCCCAGCCCAGCCCAGCCCAGCCCAGCCCAGCCCAGCCCAGCGCCGAATGCCGAATGCCGAATGCCGAATCCCGAAGCAAGCCGCAGCATCATCAAAGCGCAGAAGCGCAGCATCAAGCACCATCGCTCCAGGAATCTGCGATGAGCCTTTTACATGCTCAGGAACGGGGAGTGCGGACGGCGGCGAGCAGTTGCTCGAGTGAGGGCGGGGTGGGGCTGTCCTTGAAGGCGCTGCCGCGGCGGTAGAGTTCGGCGGAGGCAGTGAAGAACTCGTGCGGAACACCACAGGACTGCAGCGTCGCCGCGATCTCCTCCATCTCGCCGCCAAAGCGCCAGGCCTTGCGGGCCATGCCACGCAGGCGCTCGCTACCCGCACTGCTGAAGCCGGGTTCGTAGACATCCCACTGCTGCTCCAGTGCCGGGAGTACGCCCAGTTCGTCGGCTGCGGCCATGACGGCGGCAAGCAGGGCATTCTTGCCCTTGTTCCACGCGGCATAGCACATCTTCAGCGCGGAAGCCTGGCCCAGCTCTGGTCCGAGCACTGCGACTTCGACGGGGCCGGCACTGAAGCAGGCGGCGACGACAGAGGCCTCGGCACCCGAAAGATACAGCCAGGTGGTCTGTGGTTTGTAGGTGGCAAGCCCGACGATGCCTCCGTCCACTACGCGCATGCCGCTGGCCTGCAGGCGCTGGCCAAGACTTTGCATCGTGGCGGGAGACAGCGCATTGGCATCCACGTAGATGCCGGTGAAACCGCACGCCATTACCGCGTCCGCCTGTGTCTCGGCAGCATGCGGCGGGCACACACTTACGATGACTGAACAGCGTCTGCAGAATTCCTGCAGGGTAGTGATCTCCGTGAGACCTTGCTGCCCGGCCCGTGCCCGCGTTGCGGCGCTGCGCCCCTCGGAACACCAGTACACCGTGCCGAGAGAGTTGCGGGCCGATGCCGCGAGAAAACTGCCCATTTCACCGGGATGCAGGATGCCCAGCGTAACGTTCATCGCGCACGCTCCGGCAGCAGGCTCCCTTGCAACAACAATTGGTCGCGCAGGGCGCGGCAGCTGGCGTTGCGCGCACACAGTGCAGCAGGAATTGCTGCGCCCGGGCTGGCAAGCTGCTGGCACAGTTTGCGCAGCGCGCTGCTGTCGGGCCAACTGCTGCAGTCACCGTCACTGAATACCAGCACGGTGTCGGTCTGCAGTGTCCAGGCCAGCCGTGAGGCTGGATGCAGGCGATACAGCGCGGCTTGCTGTGCTGCAGGACTCAACTTCTTGCGCGGCACTATGCTGTCGGGGTAACGCGGCTGTGTCATGGCGCCACCGAACCATTGGGCGAGCGCGCTCTCGTCATCCAGCAGGGCCAGCAGTGAGCGGCGTGCCTGTTGCAGGGCACTGGCACTGATTTCACCGGACGCGATATCGGGCTGCAGCGCGGGATCCGTGTAGCGCTGGTCCGCCGGGAGCCTGTCACTCAGGTGATCGCTGAAGCCGATCAGCATGTCGCCGAGTGAAGGTGCGCGGAAGCCGATGGAGTAGCTGAGGCTGTTGTCGCGGGAGATACCCCAGTGCGCCACACCGGGCGGCACGTACAGCACGTCTCCACTATGCAATTCGTGTTCGGCTTCCGTCCCGAAATGGCTCAGGAGTTTCAGGCCACTGTCGGTCCGCAATTCGTCCTCGGCGGTGCAGCGCTGGCCGGTGCGCCATACGCGGCTGCCCCGACCCTGTACGAGGAACACGTCGTAGTAGTCGAAGTGTGGTCCCACGCCACCACCGGGCGTTGCATAGGAAATCATGATGTCATCGACGCGCCAGGAAGGCAGAAAAGGTACGCTCTGCATGAGCTGCTTTACCTCCGGTACCCACTGGTCCACGGCTTGTACCAGCAGGGTCCAGTCGCGCTCGGGCAGTGAGGTGAAATCGCGCTCGATGAAAGGACCGTTCTGCAGGCGCCAGTTCATGGCTTCAGTGAAGACCAGCCGGGACTCAACGAACTGCTCGCAGGCAAGCCCCGCCAGTTCTTCCGGCGTGAGCGGATCCTGGAAGCCCGGAAAAGCCTGACGCAGCAGCAGCGGCTTGCGCTGCCAGTATTGCTTCAGGAACTGCGCTGCACTGACCTTGCCGGTAAACATCACTCGGCGACCGGTGGCAGGGCGCGTGCCTGGGCGGCCGCATTGCCGATGTAGCTGTGTGGGCGCAGGGCTTTCAATGCGGCCTTGGCGGGCGCCGGGATATCGAGACTTTCGACAAACTGCTCCAGTACGGCGGCATCGATACGCTGACCGCGCGTAAGGGCCTTGAGTTTCTCGTAGGGCTCAGGCACATCGTATCTGCGCATGACGGTCTGGATCGCTTCGGCCAGGACTTCCCAGCTGTTGTCGAGGTCCTGCTGCAGGCGTGCTTCGTCAATGACGAGTTTGTTGAGCCCCTTCAGCGTAGCCTGCCAGGCCATCATGCTGTGCGCGAAACCCGTGCCGATGTTGCGCAGCACAGTCGAGTCCGTAAGGTCACGTTGCCAGCGCGAGATCGGCAGCTTCTCGGCCAGATGCTGCATGATGGCGTTGCCCAGCCCCAGATTGCCTTCGGAGTTCTCGAAATCGATGGGATTGACCTTGTGCGGCATCGTGGAGGAACCCACTTCACCCGCCACGGTCCTTTGGCGGAAGTAGCCAAGCGAAATATAGCCCCAGACGTCGCGGTCGAAGTCGATGAGGATGGTATTGAAGCGGCAGCAGGCGGCGAACAGCTCGGCGATGTAGTCATGCGGTTCGATCTGCGTCGTATAGGGATTCCATTCGAGGCCCAGCTTCGTCACGAAGTCGCGGGCGTTGGCCTGCCAGTCCACATCGGGATAGGCAATGAGGTGGGCGTTGTAGTTGCCCACGGCTCCGTTGATCTTGCCCAGCAGCGGGCTGTGCTTGAACTGCTCGTACTGACGAGCGAGCCGCGCTACGGAGTTGGCGAATTCCTTGCCCATGGTGCTCGGGGTCGCAGTCTGGCCATGCGTGCGCGACAGCAGTGGTGCCTCAGCATAGTCCAGTGCCTTCTCACGGATCTGCGCGATGACCTTGTGCATCAGCGGCAGGACCACCTGCTTGCGACTGTCAGACAGCATGAGTGCATAGGAGAGGTTGTTGATGTCTTCGGAGGTGCAGCCGAAATGCACGAACTCCTGTACCGCTGCCAGTTCCGCATGTTGTGCGAGCTTGTCCTTGAGGTAGTACTCCACGGCTTTCACATCGTGGTTGGTAACGGCTTCCTTGGCTTTGACGACAGTCGCTTCCGATTCGTTGAAATCCTCGATGATGGCTTCGAGGAAGGCGTTGGCATCGGCACTCAAGGGTGGCACTTCCACTACGCCGGGCAGTGCAGCAAGCTGCTGCAGCCAACGCACTTCCACCAGCACGCGGTAACGGATGAGCCCGTATTCGCTGAAGTAGGGAGCGAGCTGGCGAGTCTGGCGCGCATAGCGGCCATCAATGGGGGAGAGGGCGTTGAGAGTGCTCAGGGTCATGTTGCTGCGGCTGTTGACGGAGAATGCCGCATGATACCGCAGGCGCCCGCAAAAGGCAGGCCAGCCCCCTTATAAAGGCCTGTGCAATTGTTTAGCATCCATTCTCGAAGACCCGATTGAAGGATTAAATGGAATACGGCTTCCTCATTGCACTTCTGATTACCGCTGCCCTGGCAATGGCAGGGATTCTGGTCAGCCCCTTGTCCAATCGGCTTGGCATGCCGGTGCTGCTGCTGTTTCTTGTGGTGGGGATGCTCGCCGGGGAAGATGGTCCCGGCAACATCTCTTTCGACGATTTCCGCACCTCGTTCCTCTTCAGTAACCTCGCACTTGCCATCATCCTGCTGGACGGCGGCATGCGCACACGGCTGGAGTCGTTCCGCGTGGGCCTGCGTCCGGCGCTGGTACTTGCCTCCCTGGGTGTGGTCCTTACCGCGTTGATTGGAGGCATGTTTGCTGCCTGGCTGCTGGAACTGCCGCTGCTGGTCGGGCTCCTGATCGGCGCCATCGTTTCTTCTACTGACGCCGCTGTGGTATTCAGCCTGCTGCAGGGCAAGGGGCTCAGTCTCAATGAGCGCATCAGGGCAACGCTCGAGATCGAATCGGGCAGCAATGACCCGATGGCTATTTTCCTCACGGTGCTGTTCATCCAGTTCATCCAGAATCCCGGCAGCACGCTGCTGGACGGGCTGTGGCTGCTGCTGCAGCAGTTTGGTATCGGTACCGTCGGCGGTCTGCTGGGTGGACTGCTGCTGGCTCAGCTTCTGCGTGTAGTAAGCCTCGTCAGTGCCATGTACCCATTGCTGGTGGTGTCGAGCGGCCTCGTGTTGTTCAGTCTCGTCAACCTTGTCGACGGCAGTGGCTTTCTCGCCATTTACCTGATGGGCGTGGTGCTGGCCGCCAAGCGCAATCGCCATATGGATGACATCCTGCAGATCCATGATGGCCTCGCCTGGCTGGCCCAGCTCGTGCTGTTTGTGTTGCTGGGGCTGCTGGTCACGCCGTCTGCACTTATGGAGAACCTGCCTGAGGCCCTGCTGATTTCCGCAGTGCTGATAGTGGTGGCGCGTCCGCTCTCGACAGTGCTGTCGTTGTTGCCGTTCGGATTTTCCAGGCGTGAGCATGTCTACATGGCCTGGGTGGGTCTGCGCGGTGCAGTGCCGGTGGTGCTGGCGATCTTCCCCCTGATGGCTGGTCTGGAACATGCAGAGGTCATATTCCAGGTGGCCTTCGTAGTGGTGTTGGGAAGTCTGGTGCTGCAGGGCTCCACACTGGCGCCGCTGGCGCGCTGGCTGAATCTTGAAGTGCCGCCGCGCCCCGAGCCGCAGTTGCGCGTACCCCTGCAGGTACCCGCGGCTGGGGAGCATGAATTGCTGTTGTTCCCCCTGAAGGGTGAGCGCTGGCGCAAACCAGTGGACATCGCCGACATCCACTTGCCGGATCCCTCGCGCGTGGTGATGTTTTTCCGCGATGGCGAAATGTTCGAGCGGCGGCGGGGCTTCCGGGTTCAGGAGGGAGACGTGCTGGCCGTACTTGCCCACCGTCGCCAGGCTGGCGACGTAGGCCAGATACTCGGTTGGGAGGAGCCGCCAGAGCGCCTGACCGACCGCCGTTTCTTCGGGGATTTCACGGTGACCGGTGCTGCGTTACTGCGCGACGTGCAGGCCATCTACGGTGTGACGATTCCAGGTTATCCGCAGGAGTTGTCCCTGTCCGAGTGTTTTGCCCGCGCCTGTCGTGGCCATCCCGTGGTGGGCGATCGCCTCGATATGGGCTCCATCATGCTGGTGGCCCGGGAAGTGGTGGGCGACCAGGTCCTGAAGGTCGGCCTGCGGCTCAGCAAGGAGTAGGGTGACGCCGCCCGCCCGAGCGATTACCATCGGCTGGAACGTTCGACCCAACACAACAAAAACCGTCGAACGGAAAGCGACCTTCAGGGGGGAAGCGGCATGGGGAAAGCAGCATGAGCATCAAGGCCAAACTGTTCATCAATGGCCGCAGTCAGGCCGTGCGCATACCGAAGGAGCTGGCTTTCGCCGGTGTCGATGCAGTACTGATCGAGAAGCAGGGCAACTCGCTGGTCCTGACTCCCGCCCGCTCCACCTGGCTGTCCTTCACCGAACTGGACCCCGCTGCGGACGAGTTCATGTCGCTGCGGCCACGCCTGCTCAAGACCCAGGGCGCGCGTCCGGAAGGGAACGGCACGCCATGATCATCATGCTGGCTTCCGATATCTGTCGGCTGGTCATGCGCCAGCAGCCGGTCATGTTGCTGCAGCAACTGCAGGAATGGACCGTGGGCAACCGCGAAATTGTGGTATCCGCGATCACCTATGCCGAACTCATCGCGGCCAGCCTCCTCACGGCTGACCAGCAGCGGCACATGGCACTGGTGGAAGCGTTCTGTGCGCGCCTCGATGCCATCGTGCCCTGGGATGCCGGCGCTGTAGACAGCTACACCGCACTGCAGCGCGGCATCATGCGGGAACAGCGCACCCTCAACATGAATGACGTGATGATCGCCGCCCATGCGATCAGTCTGGACGCGATGCTGCTGAGCAGCAACGAGAAAGTCTTTGGCAGCATGCCGGGCCTCAACTTCCGCTTCTGGGACGCCGGCCACGACACGTAGGGGCGGGTGCGGGGGCCCGCCCCTACGGGAGGTTGTGGAGCAGGCGGTTGATGTCGCGCTTGATGCGCGAGCGCAGGAAAATCAGGTGCCAGCGCCGACCACCACGCTGTTTCCACAGCACTGCAGCGCGCACGCCAGCAAACAGCAACACGCGCAGCCGCGCTGCCACATACTCGTTCTGCAGCCTCTGCATGTCGCCCTTCACCTGGATGCGGAAGGGCAAGGTGCTGAGTGTGTCCTGGTAAAGTCGCGCCAGCTCGCGTACCAGCGGCTGGTTCTCTGCCCGCGGAAGCTCCTGGTGGCGCGCGCCGATGCGATCCAGCTCCGCGCCGATCTTGTCCAGCATGTCCGGGCGCTGCGTCAGTTGGCTTTCCAGATACAACATCCCCATCACATAGCGCAGCACTTGATCGGGTGAAAACAGTGCGGAGTTGCCTTCGAGAATTTCCTGCAGCGCCTGCAGGCCCAGGTTGAGGTTTTTAACCGAACCGAACACTTCTTCAGTATTGTGGGGATTGGTAACGAACAAGGAGTCAACTGCGGTGCCGAACTTGTCGATGGCGGCCACGCCATGATGCGCGAGCTGGCGCACGAGAAAGGCGCTCTGGGCAACGGCGGCAAGCGCCAGGGTCTGTTCAAGGTTGCGGTCCATGCTCAGGTATCCCGGAAATAGCGTTCGATTACGGCACCGCCGAGGCACACTTCGCCGAGGTAGAGCACCAGTTGCTGGCCGGGCGTCACCGCGCGCTGCGGCTGGTCGAAGGTCACACGCACTTCGCCGTCGGCCGTGGCTTCCACTACGCAGTCCTGGTCGGGCTGTCGATAGCGCGTCTTGGCTTTGCAGCGCAGTGGCAGGGCAGGATGCCGCGCATTGATCCAGTCGATGCGCTGCGTATACAAGCCCCGCGCGAACAGCAGCGGGTGGTCATTACCTTGAACCACCACCAGCACGTTGCGGACCAGATCCTTTTCCGCCACATACCACGGCGCTTCGTTACCGTCCCGCACGCCACCGATGCCCAGGCCCTGGCGCTGACCCAGCGTGTGATACATGAGGCCACCGTGTGTGCCCAGTACCGTGCCATCGGGTGTTTCGATGGGGCCCGGCCGGGTCGGGATATAACTCTGCAGGAAGTCGCGGAAGCGACGCTCGCCGATGAAGCAGATACCGGTGCTGTCTTTCTTGTCGTGCGTGACGAAACCGTGTTTTGCAGCGAGCGCGCGTACCTCGGACTTCTGCAACTCACCCACGGGGAAGAGGCTACGTGCCAGTTGCATCTCGTTGACGGCGCAAAGGAAATAGCTTTGGTCCTTGCCATTGTCGAGCCCTTTCAGCAGTTGCACCTGATCGTCATTGCGGCGCACGCGCGTGTAATGGCCGGTGGCGATGAGGTCTGCTCCCAGATGCGTGGCGTAGTCGAGGAAGGCCTTGAACTTGATTTCGCGGTTGCAGAGGATGTCCGGATTCGGTGTGCGGCCGGCGCGGTATTCGTGCAGGAAATGTTCGAACACGTTGTCCCAGTATTCTGCCGCAAAGTTGGCGGCATGCAGGGTGATACCGAGTCGGTCGCACACGGCCTGCGCGTCAGCGAGATCAACCCTGGCGGTACAGTATTCGGTGCCGTCGTCCTCGTCCCAGTTCTTCATGAACAGGCCTTCGACCTGATAACCCTGTTCGATCAGCAGCAATGCAGCGACAGAGGAATCAACCCCGCCGGACATGCCCACGATGACTTTCGTTGCGGCGTTCATGTCTGGTGGTGATGGATCAGCGCCAGCGGATAGCGCGTGCCGGCAAGGTAGTCGCGCAGCACGCGCTGGACGATGGGGCTGCGTGCCTTGAAGTCCGGCGCGAGGATGGTGTCGGCACTGAGCCAGTGCGCCGCAATGATGCCGGTGTCGAGCGTCTGTCCTGCACGGTGTTCCAGCGGCGTAGCGACGAAGCAGTGGCGGATGTAGGTGACGCCGTTTGGTGCAGGGTAGTGATAGAGCCCCAGCAGGCTGTCGAGTTCCACCAGCCATGCGGTTTCCTCCAGTGTCTCGCGTACTGCCGCCGCGAACAGCGTTTCTCCCTGCTCCAGATGACCAGCCGGCTGATTGAATACGGTTCGACCCTGGTCGGTCTCTTCCACCATCAGGAAGAGGCCATCCTTTTCCACGATGGTGGCAACGGAACTGTGGGCGAGCCAGGTCATGGGCAGGATGTCGTGGGCATGCGGTTGAAGGAACAAAACGTGCGGCATGCTACCCCAATTGCATGGCTTCATAAATGGCGGAGGAGGGGTGATAATGCCGTGAAACCGGAGCTTGAACCCATGTCCACACTCACGCACCTCAATGATCAGGGTCAGGCCCACATGGTCGATGTCGGCGACAAGGCGCAAACTGCGCGTGTCGCCACCGCCGAAGCCGTGGTGACGATGCTGCCAGCGACCTTGCAACTTATCACCGAAGGCAAGCACAAGAAGGGCGATGTGTTTGCCGTGGCTCGCATCGCCGGCATCCAGGCCGCCAAGAAGTGCAGCGACCTGATCCCCCTGTGTCACCCCTTGATGCTGACCAGCGTCAGTGTGGAGCTCGTGGCGGTGCCAGCCAGTGCGCAAGTGCACATCACCGCCACCTGCAAGGTCGGTGGCCAGACCGGTGTCGAGATGGAAGCTTTGACTGCGGCATCCGTAGCAGCACTGACCCTTTACGACATGTGCAAGGCGGTCGATCGCGGCATGGTGATCGGTCCGGTGCGGCTGCTGGAAAAAGCCGGCGGCAAATCCGGCCATTGGCAGCGTCAGGACTGAGGATGCAGTGACATGATCGACGTGCAGTATTTCGCCAGCGTCCGTGAGCGCCTCGGCATCGACAGTGAGCAGGTGGAAGTGGCCGGCATGACGACCGTGGCTGCTTTGCTGGACTTGCTCGCTGCGCGTCATGGCGAGAAGGGGCAGCGCGTGCTCAAGGATGCGCGCGTTCTGGCGGCAGTGAACCAGGTCGTGGCCGAGTCGCAGGCCCCCGTTCGCAGCGGCGACGAAGTGGCGTTCTTCCCGCCTGTGACGGGGGGCTGAATGCAACAAACCTCCTGCATGATCGACATACGCATCCAGCGTGAGGATTTCAGCCTGGAGGCTGAAGCCACGCGTTTGCGTGCGCTGGACAGCAACACGGGTGCCATCGTGACCTTCTGCGGTCTGGTGCGCGACCTGCACGACGGTGTCCCGGTAAGGGCGCTGACGCTGGAGCATTATCCCGGCATGACCGAAAAGAGCCTGCATGCGATTGCCGACGAAGCCGCTGGCCGCTGGCCGCTGCAAGGCCTCATCATCATCCACCGCATCGGCGAGTTGCAGGCGACCCAGCAGATCGTGTTCGTTGGCGTCAGCAGTGCCCACCGGCAAGCGGCGTTTTCCGCCTGTGACTTCGTGATGGATTACCTGAAGACGCGCGCACCGTTCTGGAAAAAGTGCCACGCTGCGGATGGTGAGTACTGGGTTGACGCCAAGCAGAGTGACGATTCTGCGGCCTTGCGCTGGCAGCAGGGTTAAGGTCGGCGACGGGCCTGGCCTGCTCCGCGCGGCGTTGGCATTGCGCTGCCCTGGATCTGTGCCAGAAAGGCGGCCGTATCGAGCTCCACTACGCGGTATTCCCCAGGCTGCAGCGTGCCCAGTTCCCAGGGCCCGATGCGCTCGCGCACGAGTCTCAGCGTGGGAAAACCCACTGCTGCAGTCATGCGCCGTACCTGACGGTTGCGGCCTTCGCGAATGTCGAGGCGCAGCCAGGAGTCCGGTACGCTGAGCCTTACCCTGATGGGAGGCGAACGTTCCCAGAGCGTTGGTGCCGCAATGGCTTCTGCGCGCGCCGGCAAAGTGGCACCGTCATTCAACTGCACGCCCCTGGCGAGTGCCTGCAATGCCGGTGGGTCGATGCTGCCTTCTACCTGTACGAGATAGCTCTTTTCCAGTTTGAAGCGGGGATCGCTGATGGCCTGCTGCAGCTTGCCGTCGTCCGTCAGCAGCAACAGGCCTTCGGAATCGCGGTCGAGCCTTCCGGCGGCGTAGACGCCGGGAAGGTCGAGACAATCCTTGAGCGTGCGCCTGCCGGCTTCGTCAGTAAACTGGCACAGGACATCGTACGGCTTGTTGAAAAGCACGAGGCGGGACATGCGGACTCACTGGCTGGGCACGGGCGACCGGAGCCACCCGTGAGGGTGGACCGGTATGCGTGCATCATGCGTTGGGGCAGGACGGGAGTCCAGTCTCAGCCAGTCGCAGCGGCGGCGCGGGGCACCAGCGACAAGACATTGTCGGCTGCCTCTGCCACGGGGGCGATGTTGGCCGCGTGCAGCCCCTTGGGTCCTTCAATGATGTCGAAGCTGACGGTCTGACCTGCCTTGAGAGTCTTGTATCCTTCCATGGTAATCGCGGAGTAGTGGGCGAAAAGGTCGCCACCACCTTCGTCAGGAAGAATGAAACCAAAACCTTTTGCGTTGTTGAACCACTTGACCTGTCCAGTGCTCATGATGCGTTACCCCTCGTGCGTCGCTATCCCCCTTGATCTTGTTCGATTTTTTTTATCAGTCTGCCAAGGGTGTAGAAGATGTTAACCATTTCCATTTTTCTGTCAAATTTTTGTGCTGAACCGCAGGTCAGACTTGAATTGTGCCAAGTGCCCCCCATTCTGTTCACAGGCAGTACTCCGGATGGCTGGTGCACGCTTGGTGGTGAGGCATTCGTGCTATATTTTCAGCAGTCTATTTCGACCAGCCTGTCGTAAGTAATCCTGCCATGAACGTAATCTTTGCAACCCGACAACTCCACCCGACCTGCGCCGCTGACGATGATTCGCGCCAGCAGGGCAGCGGTCTCAATGTGGTGCTGCTGCCTGAGGAAACCAAACTCAAGCCGCCGCCGTTGTACCGGGTCATCCTGCTCAACGATGACTACACACCGATGGAGTTCGTGGTGGAAGTACTGCAGACATTTTTTGGCATGAATATTGAAACAGCAACACGGGTGATGCTCAAAGTGCATACCGAGGGCAAGGGCGTGTGCGGCGTCTACCCGCGCGAGATCGCCGAAACCAAGGCAGTACAGGTGAACGAGCATGCCCGCGCAGCGGAACATCCGCTGCTGTGTGATATCGAGACAGACGACTGAATCAGCTCCAGCAGTAGCAGCAGGCATGGCAGCGCCAGGCCAGGACCAAGACATGTTCAGTAAAGAATTTGAAGGTGCGTTGAACCAGGTGGCGGGTTGGGCAAGATCCAAGCTGCACGAGTTCATCACGGTAGAGCACTTGCTGCTGGCCCTGGTCGACGAGCCGGTGGCCAGTGACATCCTGCGCGCCTGTGACGTTGATCTGGAGCGCCTGCGCCAGGAGTTGCACCAGTATCTCGCGGCGCAGATCCCGTTGATCAGCGAGAGCAGCGACAGCCCCGAAGTACGCCAGACCCTGGGCTTCCAGCGCGTGATCCAGCGTGCGGTGTTCCACGTGCAGTCCACCGGCAAGCGCGAAGTGACCGGCGCCAATGTGCTGGTGGCCATCTTCGGGGAAAAGGAAAGCCATGCGGTGTTCCTGCTCAAGAAGCAGGGCGTGAGCCGCGGCGACATCGTCAACTTCATCACGCATGGCAGCATCAGCGGACCGATGAACAACAACTCCAGTGGCGACGAAGGCGAGAGCGAACTCAACGCCGCTGAAGGCGCGCGGGAGAAATCCCAGAGTCCGTTGGAGGCCTTTGCCACCAATCTAAACGACGAGGCGCGTGCCGGACGTATTGACCCCCTGATCGGGCGCGACGAGGAAGTCACGCGCACCATCCAGGTACTGTCGCGCCGCCGCAAGAACAACCCGCTTTTCGTCGGTGAGTCCGGCGTCGGCAAGACCGCCATTGCCGAGGGCCTGGCGCGTCGCATCGTGGACAAGGAAGTGCCTGAGGTACTGCTGGAAAGCGTCATCTACTCGCTTGACATGGGCTCGCTGCTGGCTGGCACCAAGTACCGCGGTGATTTCGAGAAGCGCCTGAAAGCGCTGTTGGCGGACCTCGGCAAGCAGGAGCACGCCATCCTGTTCATCGACGAAATCCATACCATCATCGGTGCCGGTGCAGCCTCGGGCGGCGTCATGGATGCCTCGAACCTGCTGAAGCCCGTGCTGGCCTCGGGCCGCATGCGCTGCATCGGTTCCACTACTTACCAGGAATACCGCGGTATCTTCGAGAAGGACCGTGCGCTGTCACGCCGCTTCCAGAAGATCGACGTGAACGAGCCTGACGTGGAGACCACCTACCAGATCCTCAAGGGGCTCAAGAGCCGCTATGAGGAGCATCACGACCTGCGCTACAGCGACAAGGCCCTGAGGGCCGCTGCGGAGCTGTCGTCCCGCTACATCAACGACAGATTCATGCCAGACAAGGCCATCGACGTGATGGATGAGGCCGGCGCGTTCCAGCGCCTGCAGACCGGCAGCAAGCGCAAAAAACTCATCCAGGTGGCGGACATCGAGCGCGTGGTCGCGCAGATTGCACGCATTCCGCCAAAGAACGTTTCCGCATCTGACAAGACTGTACTCAAGGATCTGGAGAAGAACCTGAAGATGGTAGTGTTCGGACAGGACGAAGCGATCCAGGCCTTGTCCGCGTCGATCAAGCTGTCACGTGCCGGTCTCAAGGAAGGCGAGAAGCCCATCGGCTCCTACCTGCTTGCCGGCCCTACCGGTGTGGGCAAGACCGAAGTCAGCCGCCAATTGGCGAAGATCCTCGGTGTGGAGCTCATCCGCTTCGACATGAGCGAGTACATGGAGCGGCATACGGTGTCACGTCTTATTGGTGCACCTCCGGGCTACATCGGCTTCGACCAGGGCGGTCTGCTCACGGAAGCCATTTCCAAACATCCGCACTGCGTGTTGTTGCTGGATGAAATCGAGAAGGCGCATCCCGATGTATTCAACCTGCTGCTGCAGGTGATGGATCACGGCACGCTGACCGACAACAACGGCCGCAAGGCGGATTTCCGCAACGTCATTCTCATCATGACCACGAACGCCGGCGCCCAGGAAATGAGCCGTACTTCCATCGGCTTCTCCAGCCAGGACCATACCACGGATGCCATGGAAGTGATCCGTCGCCTGTTCACGCCCGAGTTCCGCAACCGTCTGGACTCCATCATCCAGTTTGCGCCGCTCGACACCAAGGTGATCCGCACGGTGGTGGACAAGTTCCTGATCGAGTTGCAGACCCAGCTGGATGACAAGAAGGTCACTATCCACGTCGACGACGATGCCATCGACTGGTTCGTGTTGCACGGTTACGACAAGGCCATGGGCGCGCGCCCGATGCTGCGACTGGTGCAGAACAAGATCAAGAAGCCGTTGGCCGAGGACATCCTGTTCGGCAAGCTGATGCAGGGTGGTGACGTACATGTCACGGTGCGCAACGACGATATCCGGCTTGAAGTGTCACCCGCAGCGGGCGGCGGGTCACATTCACGTGACGATGCCGACCTTACGGAAGATCTGGACGTCTGAGCCCCGGAGCGGGGCGAGGATGGGAGTCAGCGGGCGCGGAAGGTAATGCGACCCTTGCTGAGGTCGTAGGGAGTCAACTCCACTTTGACTTTGTCGCCGGTAAGAATGCGGATGTAGTTCTTGCGCATCTTGCCGGAGATATGGGCAGTCACCACGTGGCCGTTGTCCAGCTTCACGCGGAACATCGTATTGGGAAGTGTATCAATCACTTCGCCGTCCATTTCGATCTGGTCTTCTTTCGCCATGCACTCTTGCTCGGTTGCGGGGAATTGCGGAAGGCGCGCATTTTGCCCGAAAACCCTCCCCTTGGCAAAGCAACTCAGGTCATCAGCACCCAGCGCTGGCGGATCAGCAGTTCCAGGGGCCGGAATTCGATCTTGTAGCGCATCTTGCGCGAATCCCGTATCCAGAAACCCAGGTAGAGGTGGGCCAGCCCCAGGCGCCTGGCCTCAGCCAGTTGCCAGAGGATGCCAAAAGTGCCCAGCGAGCGCTTCTCCTCCTGCGGATCATAGAGGGTGTAGACCGCCGAAAGGCCGTTTTCCAGATGGTCTACCACCATCAGGCCGACGAGGCGGCCAGCCAGGTGCATGGCGTAGTAATGGGTACCTTCGCAGTGCCTCAGCAGGAACGAGTTGTACTGGTCGCGTGAGGGCGGATACATGTCCCCGTCGGCATGGCGCAGCGTGATGTACTGGCGGTACAGCTGGTAACAGGCGTCGTCGTTGATGTCGAGCACTCGGCTCACCACCACATCGGCGTTGCGCTTGCAGATGCGCTGAAAGCGGCGGTTGGGCTCGAAGGCGCTGACCAGCACGCGGCAGCTCACGCATTGCTGGCAGCTTTCGCAGTTGGGGCGGTAGATATGGGCGCCGCTGCGGCGGAAGCCGATTTCGCTCAGCCGGGAGTTGTGTGCCTTGTCAATTTTGAAATCGGGGTCGATGAACAAGGTCTGCGCGCGCTCCTCCGGCAGGTAACTGCAGGTGTGCGGCTGCGTCGTATAGAGACGGATGTCTTTCAGGGAAGTCATGCGGTGACCACCTCTACTCCCGAGTACTGGGTGTATTGTAGGGCCAAGCTCCGCATCTGCCTATGTCTGCAGGAGCCGGCAACCAGCGCCTGAATTCGCTGCGGGGGATGTTCCTGGCTCCGAGGCTTTCCAGATGTGGATTGGCCACCTGGCAGTCGACAAGGCGGTAACCCGCTTCGGGCAGGCGAGCCGCCAGATCGATCAGGGCCAGTTTCGATACATCAGGCCGGTGGCTGAACATCGACTCACCGAAAAACATTTGCCCCATTGCTATCCCGTAGAGGCCACCCACGAGGGTGGTGCCATCCCACACCTCGACGGAATGGGCATGACCCAGTTCATGCAGCCGCGTGTAGGCTTGCAGCATGGCAGCGCTGATCCAGGTGCCGTTGCTGCCGCGACGCTCTCCGGCGCAGGCACGCATCACGCCGGGGAAGTCACAGTCGCTGCGGATCGTGTAAGGATGGCGCCGCAGGAACTTCCGCATGCTGCGGCTGACGTGGATATCAGCCGGGAACAGCACCATGCGCGGGTCAGGCGACCACCACAGCGGGGGTTGGTCCTCTTCGAACCAGGGAAAGATGCCGAGCTGGTAGGCCTGCAGCAGGCGTTCCGGCCGCAGGTCGCCGCCTGCGGCCAACAAGCCATTGGGCTGGGCAAGAGCCGTGGCGGGATCAGGAAACCAGAGATCGTCCTCATCCAGCCAGGGCAGGGGAGCGGACATCGATCAGGCCAGTGTGTCCAGGTACTTCTCGGCATCCAGCGCGGCCATACAGCCGAAGCCAGCCGAGGTGATGGCCTGGCGGTAGATATGGTCGGCGATGTCGCCGCAGGCAAATACGCCCGGCACACTGGTCTGCGTGGCGTTGCCGGCGGTGCCCGACTTGATGCTGATGTAGCCGTTGTGCATCTCGAGTTGGCCCTGGAAGATATCCGAGTTGGGCTTGTGGCCCACGGCAATGAACACCGCATTGAGCCCGACGTCCTGCGTGCTGCCGTCGGTCGTGCTCTTGACGCGCATGCCGGTGACGCTGCCGCCGTCGCCCAGTACCTCGTCCAGCGTGTGGTTCCACAGGATGCTGACGTTGCCGCTGGCGGCCTTCTCGAACAATTTATCCTGCAGGATCTTCTCCGACTTGAGCTTGTCGCGGCGGTGTACCAGTGTGACGTGGCTGGCGATGTTCGACAGGTACAGTGCTTCTTCCACTGCCGTATTGCCGCCGCCGATCACCGCCACCTTCTGGCCCTTGTAGAAGAAGCCATCGCAGGTGGCGCAGGCGCTGACGCCACTGCCCATGTATTTTTCCTCCGATGGCAGGCCCAGATACTGGGCCGAAGCGCCTGTCGCGATGATGAGGGCGTCGCAGGTATAGCTGCCCATGCTGCCGGTCAGGCGGAACGGGCGCTGACTCAGGTCGGTCTGGTCAATATGATCAAAAATTATTTTAGTTTCAAAGCGTTCTGCATGATTCTTCATGCGTTCCATGAGGTCTGGTCCGGTCAGCCCGTGGGCATCGCCCGGCCAATTGTCCACCTCGGTGGTGGTGGTGAGCTGGCCACCCTGCTGCATGCCGGTGATGATCACGGGCTTGAGGTTGGCGCGCGCGGCATAGACGGCGGCAGTGTAACCGGCGGGGCCGGATCCGAGGATGACAAGACGGTGATGCTGGACGTCGCTCATGAGTACAGGGGTTCCTTGCTGGGTCAGAATTGGCGCCCATTATGCTGTGTGCGGGCGGCCAGTAGAAGCGTTGCACTGGCTTGCTTTTACGCAGGGCTGCACGGCTCCGGATGCAGGGGCGCCGGTATCACTGGCAGGGGGAATTCATTATCATGACGACCGCATAAACAGCAGTCGGCCGGGTGGAAGCAGATTTTGGCAAGCAGCAGGGAAAGATCGGAAAAATCGAGAGAACGCCCACGCGAGCGACCCCGGCCGGGCCAGCCGCCGGAGGCTGCCGGGCAGCGCCTGCGCAAGCTGGTGCTGGTCGAAGGCGTGATGATCGTCATGCTGGCCGCTGCGCTCTACCTGATGCTGGCCCTGGCATCGTATTCCCCCCTCGATCCCGGCTGGTCCAGTACCGGCAACGGCGGTGCGCTCCACAACAGCATGGGCAGCAGCGGTGCCTGGTTCTCGGATGTGCTGTACTTGCTGTTTGGCAACCTCGCCTGGTTGCTGCCCATCGTCCTGCTCTGGCGCACGGTGCACATGTTCCGTGAGCGCAAGGTGCTCCCGGTGTTTTCCTGGGAAGTTATGGGCCTGCGCGGTGCCGGTTTCGTGCTGTTGCTGTTGAGCGCCTGCGCCCTGGCCAGCCTGCATTTTGCCAGCGAGTTGCAGAACAGCGCCGGTGGCCTGCTGGGCCGCACCCTGTCCTACGCCACCTTGCCGGCCCTGGAGCTGGCCGGCACTTCGCTGCTGTACCTCACCTTGCTGTTTCTCGGTCTCACCCTTGGCCTGGGCATCTCCTGGCTGCGCGTGGTGGACCACGTGGGCCTGCGTTGCCTGCAGGGCTGGGCTGGGCTGCATGAGCGCTTCACGCAATGGCGCGAACAGAAGCGCGCCGACGATGACGCGCGTCAGATGATCAACCAGCGCAAGGAAGCCTTCGACCACTTCTTCGAAAAGGAAAAGAAGCGCAAGCCCATCGAGATCGCACCAGTACGCGAAGTACCCAAGCAGCCCAGCAAGCGCGTGCAGAAAGAAAAGCAGCGGCCGCTGTTCGTCGAGCACGACGTCGAGGGTGACCTGCCACCCATCTCCATCCTCAACGACTGGGATCACAACAAGACCTTCGGCTATTCCACCGAGGCGCTGGAGGCCATGTCGCGCCTGCTCGAGATCAAGCTGAAAGACTTCGGCATCGACATCGAAGTAGTGGCCATCAACCCCGGTCCCGTCATCACGCGCTTTGAAGTGCAGCCGGCGCCCGGCATCAAGGTCAGCCGTATCAGTGGTCTCGTGAAGGACCTGGCGCGCTCACTGGCAGTAAACAGCGTCCGTGTGGTCGAAGTGATTCCGGGCAAGACTTGCATCGGTATCGAAGTGCCCAACGAGAAGAAGGAAACGATTTTCCTGGGCCAGGTGCTGAGCTCCCCTGAATTCGACAATGCGCGCTCTCCCGTGAGCATGGCGCTGGGTCACGACATCGGCGGCAACCCCGTGGTGGTGGATCTGGCCAAGATGCCGCACCTGCTGGTGGCCGGCACCACCGGCTCGGGCAAGTCCGTGGGCGTCAACGCCATGATCCTCAGCATCCTGTTCAAGTCCACGCCGCAGCAGGTGCGCATGATCATGATTGATCCCAAGATGCTGGAGCTGTCGGTCTACGAGGGTATTCCGCACCTGCTGTGTCCTGTCATTACGGACATGAAGGACGCTGCCAATGGCCTGCGCTGGAGCGTGGCCGAGATGGAGCGTCGCTACAAATTGATGTCCTTGATGGGCGTGCGCAACCTTGCTGGCTACAACAAGAAAGTGCAGGACGCCAACAAGGAAGGCACGCCCATCCCGGACCCGCTGTGGAAGCCCGATCCACTGCTGGCACTGGAAGAGCAGGAACGCCCCGGTCTCGAAGAACTGCCGCTGATCGTGGTGGTGGTGGACGAACTCGCCGACATGATGATGGTGGTGGGCAAGAAGGTGGAAGAACTCATCGCGCGCATCGCGCAGAAGGCGCGTGCCGCCGGCATCCACCTGATCCTGGCCACGCAGCGTCCCTCGGTGGATGTACTGACCGGCCTCATCAAGGCCAACATTCCCACGCGCCTGTCATTCATGGTGCAGTCGAAGGTCGACTCGCGCACCATCCTCGGCGAGGGTGGGGCAGAGCAGTTGCTGGGCCATGGCGACATGCTGTTCCTGCCGCCCGGCGGTGGCGTGGCGCAGCGCGTGCATGGCGCCTTTGTCGCCGACGAAGAAGTGCATCGCGTAGTAGCGGACTGGCGCGCGCGCGGCGAACCTGATTATGTGGAGGAAATCACCTCCGATTCCGCGGGTGCCGGCGTGCCCGGTCTTGGCGTGCCCAGCGAGGACGGCGAGGGCAACGCCGAGGAAGACGACTCGCTCTACGACGAGGCCGTGCGCTTCGTCACCGAATCCCGCAAGGCCTCGATTTCTGCGGTGCAGCGCAAGCTGCGCATTGGCTACAACCGTGCGGCGCGCATGATCGAAGCCATGGAAATGGCCGGCGTGGTGTCCGAGATGCAGTCCAACGGTAACCGCGAAGTCCTGGCGCCGCCGCCCCCCAAATGATCCCAAGCAGGAATTGATGAAAACTCAAGCAGTGAAATGGCCGGGCCGGGCCGGGGCACTGGCAGTGCTCGTGTTGCTTAACACGCTGGCGCAGGCCCAGGACGCCGGCAGTGAGCCGGTCACCGGGGATGCTGCCGTGCAGCAACTGGAAGCCATCCTGCAGCAGACACAGAGCCTCAGCGCGGCGGTGCTGCAATTGCAGGTAGACCAGGACGGGCGCGAACTGCAGGAAAGCCAGGCCGAACTGGTCATGCAGAAGCCCGGCTCTTTCTACTGGGAACTCATATCCCCTTACAGCGAACTGATGATCACGGATGGCGAGCTGATCTGGCGCTACGAGCCTGACCTCGAGCAGGTCACCATCCAGCCCTTCGATACCGAGCTGGACCGCACGCCGATCATGCTGCTGAACGGTAACGCCGAGGAGATCGCGACAACCTACGAGGTCACCATGGGCGTGATGGAGGACATCCACATCAGCCGCTTCATCCTGATACCGCGCAGCCCCAGCCGTTTGTTCGAGCGGCTCGCGGTGACCTTCCGCGATGCGGAACTCATCGAGATGCAATTTGAAGACAGTCTGGGCCAGCAGACCAGCCTCAGCTTCGACAACATCGTGCGCAACCAGCCGCTTGCGGCTGACCAGTTCCAGTTCATCCCGCCTGCGGGCGTGGAAGTCATCGATACCACCGAGGAATGAGGCCCGGGCGCCCATGACGCTGTCGCTGTTTGGCCAGGAGCAGAGCTACCAGCCGCTCGCCGCGCGCATGCGGCCGGCCACGCTCGACGCCTACATCGGCCAGGAGCATATCCTCAGTCCCGGCAAGCCCTTGTTCGAAGCCATTCGTGCCGGCACCGTGCATTCCATGATCCTGTGGGGCCCGCCCGGCACCGGCAAGACCACGCTGGCACGCATGATCGCGGCCGCTGCCGACATGCATCTGGAAACACTGTCCGCCGTGCTGTCCGGTGTGAAGGAAATCCGCGCCGCCATTGAGCGCGCGCGCGAAGAGCGCAGCATGCGCCAGCGCCAGACCATCCTGTTTGTTGACGAAGTGCATCGCTTCAACAAGTCGCAGCAGGACGCTTTCCTGCCGCATATCGAGGATGGCACCGTCATCTTCATCGGTGCCACCACCGAGAATCCCTCGTTTGAACTGAACAACGCCTTGCTGTCGCGCGCACGTGTCTATGTGCTGAAGAGCCTCGACGATGCGGCGCTGGTGCGCATCCTGCAACAGGCGCTCGGTGATGCGAAGAAGGGCCTGGGCGAGCGCAACATCCGGCTGACCGACGAACAACTGGCCCGCTTTGCCGTGGCCGCCGACGGCGATGCGCGCAAGGTGCTGAACCTGCTGGAGCTGGCGCTGGATCTGCTGGAACCCGACGCCGGTGGTGTCGAGTTGCTCAGTGACGCCATGCTCGAACAAGTGCTGCAGGGCAACGTGAAGCGCTTCGACAAGGGCGGCGATTCCTTCCATGAGCAGATATCCATCCTGCACAAGGCCGTGCGGGGTTCCTCACCTGATGCAGCGCTGTACTGGTTCTGTCGCATGCTCGACGGCGGTTGCGACCCGCTCTACATCGCACGGCGCGTGGTGCGTATGGCCTCCGAGGACATCGGCAACGCCGACCCGCGCGCGCTGGAACTGGCGCTGAACGCCTGGGACACGCAGGAGCGCCTCGGCAGTCCTGAAGGTGAGCTGGCCCTTGCCCAGGCTGTGGTCTACATGGCCTGTGCACCCAAAAGCAACGCGGTATACATGGCGTTCAAGGCAGCGATGGCCGATGTGCAGGCCAACCCCGGACACGAGGTGCCGCTGCATCTGCGCAATGCGCCCACCACGCTGATGAAGAAACTCGACTACGGTTCCGGTTACCGCTACGCGCATGACGAGCCAGGCGCCTATGCTGCCGGTGAGAATTATTTTCCCGAAGCACTCAAGGCGCGTCGCTACTATTTTCCGGTAGAGCGCGGTGTGGAAGACAAGGTCCGCCAGAAGCTCGATTACCTGCGCAGTCTCGATGCGGTCAGCGCGCAGCAGCGCTACGGCAAGTCGGGACAGCGGGAGGACACTGAATGATGCAATACCTGATGGTGGCAGCCGGCGGCGCAGCAGGGGCCGTGGCACGTTATGCCTGCTACCGGGTTGCCCTGCGCCTTGAATGGCATGCCGCAGTGGCGACGCTGGGCATCAACATGGCTGGCTCCCTGGTCATCGGCATGTTGTACGTGGTGCTCACAGAGCGCTCCGGGCTGTCGCCGCAGGTACAGAGTCTTGTTACGGTCGGCTTTCTTGGAGCTTTCACCACGTATTCCACGTATTCACTCGATGCGCTGAAGCTGCTGCAGTCGGGCCAGCTCTTGCCTGCCGCAGGCTATCTGCTTGGCACCATGCTGCTGTGTCTGCTCGCAGTTTGGCTTGGCGCAAGCCTGGCCCGGCTGTTCTGAGCGACAATCAAATACTCCCCACTGTTGTTCCAGGAGCGTCCCATGATCTTCCGCCAGTTGTACGATGCCCCATCGTCGACCTACACCTACCTGCTTGCCGACGAAAAGAGCCGCGAGGCCCTGCTGATCGATCCCGTGTTCGAACAGAGCCAGCGTGACCTCGCCCTGCTGCGGGAACTGGACCTGAGCTTGAAGCTCGTGGTCGACACCCACGCGCACGCCGACCACATCACGGCGGCCTGGCTGCTGCAGCAGAAGACCGGCTGCAGCATCGCGCTGTCCGCTGACGCCGGAGCTGTGAACGTGGACCTGCTCCTGAAAGACGGGGATGAATTCGGGGTGCAAGGCGTGCAACTGCAGGCGCGTGCCACACCCGGCCACACCCACGGCTGCATGAGCTTCGTGCTGAGCGACCACAGCATGGTGTTCACCGGTGACACACTGCTGATCCGCGGCTGCGGTCGCAGCGATTTCCAGCAAGGCAACGCAGCGCGCCTGTTCCAGTCGATCACGCAGCAGTTGTTCTCGCTGCCGGACGATTGCATCGTGTTTCCCGCCCACGACTACAATGGCCGCACTGAATCGTCCATCCGGGAGGAGAAGCAGCACAATCCCCGCGTGGGCGGCGGTGCCAATGAGCGTGATTTCGTGCTGTACATGAATTCCATGCAGCTGCCGCACCCGAAGAAGATTGCCGAGGCTCTGCCCAACAATCTGCGCAGCGGCAAACCGGAGTCGGGTCTGGTGCCGACCGAGCCGGATTGGGCTGATCTGCGGATCAGCTTTGCCGGAGTTACGGAAGTGGAACCCGAGTGGGTCATCCAGAACCAGCCTTCCGTCCTGATTCTGGATGTGCGTGAAGCGGAAGAGATCGAGAAGGATGCGCTGGACGGAGTCAACAGCGCACTCGCGATTCCGCTGTCACAACTGCGCGAACGGGTATCAGAAGTGCCGAAGGACAAGCCAGTCGTTACACTGTGCCGCTCCGGCAAGCGCTCTGCAATTGCCTTGAACATGTTGAAGGACGCCGGCCACACGCAAGTGGCCAATATCCGCGGTGGCATGTTGCTGTGGAAGCAGCAGCACTGAACGCTGCTGATTCCGGTTTGCCTAGTTCACAGGTGCAGGCGGGATAGAGTGCTTCAACTTGCTGGGCGCGGTTTCTACCAGGAAGAAGCTCAGCACGCCGCCCATGAAGGCGCACACGCCGATGATGACGACAGGTGCTGCCAGCGAGGTCTGGTCTGCCAAAGCGCCGGCTAAAGAGGGCGCCAGCGTACCGCCCAGCAACTCCCCGACACCTACTACAAGCCCCATCGCAGAAGCGGCCATCGCGCGTGGCATCGTCTCGCCGGGTATCACCCCCATGAACAGCGGGAATGAACCCGAGGCACTCCAGCCGATGAACAGCAGGATGGCCATGATCCACAAGGGGCCGGTGAACCACAGCGCAGTGAAGGCGGTGATCAGTCCGATGAAAGTGAAGATGAGCATGATGGGTTTGCGACCGAAGCGGTCGGACAGGCCTGGCACCAGAAACCCGAAGATGGGCGTCGCAAGTCCCGCTGCCGCCATCAGGTAGCTCATGTTTTCCGCGCTGAAGCCACGGTAGGCCGTGAAGAACACCGGCAGGAAGATCAGCGAGACCAGGTACCACGCCACCATGAATATCGCGATCAACGAGCAGACCAGAATGTTGCGCGTCTTCAGCATCACCAGCGCGTTGGCCAGAATGCCGTGGTTGTTGCCACTTTCCTGCACTGTGGGCGCTTTTGGTTCCCGCACGAACTTCCAGATCAGGACTGCGCAGATCAGGCCGGGAATACCCGTGAGGAAAAACGTCATACGCCAGCCGTACTGCTGGGCCAGCCACACCAATACCAGCGGCGCGGCTACCGAGCCCAGCAGTGACGCAAACAGCGTCTGCACCAGGCCGATGTTGACGCCACGTCGCTTCGGCGAGGACTGTTCGTTGATGATGGACAGACACACAGGCAGGAAAGGGCCTTCGGCCAGGCCCATCACCACCCGGGCCAGCAGCAGCAACATGAAAGTACCGGCCAGGCCGGTGAATACCGAGCACAGTGAGAACACCACGATCGACAGCAACAGGAAGGGTTTGCGCACGCCGCGTTTGTCGGACCAGGCGCCGATCAGATAAGCCGAGAGGGCCCAGGCCAGCGACAGCCCTGAACCGAGCAGGCCGAACTGCGTGTTGCTGAGCTCCAGATCGCGGATGATCTCGGCGCCAAGGACGCCGATGGCATTGCGGTCGAAGAACACGACGCCGAAGGTAAAGCCGAGCAACAGCACGATGCCGTTCTCGTAGGTGAATACCTTGTCTTTGAGCCAGGAGTTCTGCGTGGTGGTAGTCAAGGCGGGTCCCCTCTGTTGTCGTTGTTGTTATGGATACGCCGAACAATATCTGAAATCTGTCCCCTACTCGTCGATGAAGGAAATGGTGCGGATTTCCATGCTTTCGCGTGCTGGTGCATCAGTGGGGGCATCCGGGTCCACGATGGCGGTGTGGCCAGTCCACTGCGGGCGGCTGCTGTCCGAGTCATAGAGCTTGAAGGCGAATACTTCATCGGGCTGCATGCGGTACATGTAGTACCACTTGTGCTCGGGGTTGTGGCTGAGGTTGTAGCCCCACAGCGGCGGACGGTTGGGATCCTCCAGACCGCCGCGGATTTCGCTGAGGTTCAGGTCGCTCTGGCGTACCGTCGATGCGTCACACAGCGCCAGCGGCGAGCGGAAGCAGGGTTTGATGGGGCGCCAGAAATTCATCAGCACCACGCGTTTGCTGAGCCACTTGTCAGCTTCGTCACCCAGGACCAGACGGACCTGTTCGGCAACGGTGCGGCGCCCGTAATCCACGTGGGCACCGAAGGAGGGCAAGCGGCCCTGATTGGTACTGGGACCGTCGCTGCGGGCCACGGGACCGAAGGCGATTGCTTTGCTGGCGCCGTTGACCCTCTTTGCCAGCTCGATGATCTCCGGGTAGAACACGTTTTTCACTTCCGCCGGATCGTAGAAGTTCTTCACTGCAGTCTGGTGCTTCAGCACGGCAAAGCCGTTCTTGTCGACACTCAGCTCGTTCATCAAGGGGCGCGCATCGGTAATGGTCATCACGTGATCATCGGCGGGCCAATAGGACCTTTCGCGTTCTGCAGGATAAAAAATGGTCTGTTCGCCTTTGACCACATAGCGGATGGCCGACTGGATCTGCTTGGGAGCGGGCGTTTGCTGGGCAGTCATGGGTATTACCTGGGCGAAGTTGCAGATAAAGGGGCACGGATGCCGGGTTTATAGCACCGGGTTTGCGCCCCCTGCAATATCCATTACACTCCTGCGCAGTTTCACGGATCGATACCCACAACAATAACCAGTCTCACGCTCCACCGCTTGTCCAAGGGGATCTGCATGCACACCACTCCTGAAGAACCGGGCTATGCAAAGCCTGCCTATGCCTGGTATGTCGTTGTCATCCTCTTCCTCGCCTTTACCGTGTCCTATATCGACCGCCA